>DASXMW010000165.1:0-33278 GCA_036495425.1 Streptosporangiaceae bacterium
CCGGCGACGACCCGGACGGCGCGGACACGTCGCGAGTCTAACTCCGGGCGAACACGCCCGCGCCCCAGCAAGCGCACAGGGCCAGGTAGAAGACAACGTAGTCGACCGGCCGCCCGGTGGCACCGAGCCCGGCCAGCGCGACCGCCAGCACCGCGTAGGAGGCGGTGGCCCCGGCGATCAGCTCGCGGCGGAAGCTGGCCTCGTAGGCGCCGGCCGCGTACAGGGCCAGCAGCAGGCCGGCGCTGCTGAACGAGCGCGGGTACCCGAGCAGCTGGTAGGCGGCGAACGCACAGGCCACGACGGCCAGGCACAGCGCGGGCCAGCGCCGCCGGATGACCAGGGGCAGGCACTGAGCCAGGGCCAGCAGTACGGCCAGCGGGCCGGCCCGGTGCAACGGCAGGCCACCCAGCCGCAGGCCGTTGGCGGCCAGCGGGGGCAGCAACCCGAGCACCGTGAAGGCGGCCGCGAGCCCGGCGTCCTGGGCCAGCACTCCGCGTGCCCGCCACCAGCGGAGCGGATTGCGGAAACGCTCCGCTACCGCGTTCAGCACGCGGTGAGTCTAACGTGCCGTTGCGTCCATTTTCCCTTGAACGTCGGTGCGCGACCCTGGTCACGATGCCCCGCGTACCTGCGCTCTCGCCTCGCCGCCTCAGGAGGTGAGGCTGCCCGTGGCCTGACCCGGTCCCACCGCGCCCGCCGCCGACACCGTGCCGTGTCCCTGGCCGCCGCCGAGGTTCTCGGTGAACGAGCCCGACGACGACGCCCCGGCCGGGATCGACACCGACCCGGTGCTGAGCGAGGAGCCGCCGGTCTGGGTCAAGGTAACGTCGAGGTCCGGGCCCGACGAGTTGGTGACCGGGTTCCGGAACTGGTCGATGAGCAGCACCCGGGCGGTCATGAACCGCGCCTTCCCGCGCGGCGGGGCCGGGCTGACCGCGCAGCTGAACGAGTCACCGGCCGTGCCGGTGCAGGTCACCTCGGCCGGGGCACTGCCTTGGCCGTTGCCGACGGAGGCGTCGGTAAAGCTCAGGCCGGCCGCCCGGGCCGCGGTGACCGTCTCGGTCTGGGTGCCGGACGCGACCCCGGCACTGGCCGCGGTGATGACCGGCTGGCCGGCCTGTTCGTCGCCGTAGTAGAAGGTGGCCGCGGAAGCGCCGGGCGGGATCGCGATGGAGGTCACCGGGCTCCCGCCCGGCGTGGCCGAGAACTCGCTGGCCGCGGTGGAACCGGAGGACAGCTGCACGGTGACCCCGGTGGTGGCGGGCGCGCCGCCCGCCGTGACCAGTTCGACCGTGATCGGGCCCAGGTCCGGGCGGGCCGTGGCCGGTCCGGTGACGGCCGGGGAGGTGATGACCAGGGCCGCCCCGGCCGGGGCGGCGCCCGGGTTCGGTGAACCGCCCGCGACCGGGCCGGGTGCCGTCCCGTCGGTGATGGCGGCCTGGTTCCGCCCGCCCGCCGTGGCCGCCTTCAGCGCCGCGGGCTGGGCGGTGAACACCAGCTTCGGCGCCCCGTCCGTCGGCAGCGGCAAGGAGACCCCGGCCGCGGTCTTCCATTCCCCGCCGCCGAGCGAGCCGCCGCCGGCGAAGAAGGCGAAGATCGACCCGGCCACCAGGCAGACGACCACCACAGGCACGGCGATAGGCAGAGCACGCTTTTCCATTTCGACGGACCGCTTCCTCACCGGTCTGCAGAACCCACCCCAGCAAAAGCGCCCCAGGCCGGCCGCGGCGCTCGCACCGGGCCGCCGACGCCACCCGCATAATAGACGCCCCACCGTGATCAGCGGGTTACGGTCCGCAGTATTCGTTCCGGAAAAGGTGCGCTCGCGCCGTAAAGCCAGCGATCCCCGTCCGGCGGTCGCCGGGCGGGGATCAGGGTCAGCCGTTGCCGCGGCTCAGTTCTCGGCGCGGACCACGCCGACCGGGCAGGTGACGCCGGTGCCGTTGTCGGGACAGTAACCCCACGGGTTCTTGTCCAGGTACTGCTGGTGGTAGTCCTCGGCGAAGTAGAACTGGCCGGCCGGGACGATCTCGGTGCTGATGGCGCCGTAGCCACGCTCGGTCAGCAGCTTCTGGTAGACCTCGCGGGACCGCTCGGCCGCGGCCTGCTGCTCCGGCGTGCGGTAGAAGATCGCCGAGCGGTACTGGGTGCCGACGTCGTTGCCCTGGCGCATGCCCTGCGTCGGGTCGTGCGACTCCCAGAACACCTTCAGCAGCGTGTCGTAGGAGACCTTGGCCGGGTCGTAGACGACCCGCACGGTCTCGGCGTGCCCGGTCCGGCCCGAGCAGACCTCCTCGTACGTGGGGTTCGGTGTGTAGCCGCCCTCGTAGCCGACGGAGGTGGACACCACGCCCGGGGTCTGCCAGAACGTCCGCTCCTCGCCCCAGAAGCAGCCCAGCGCGAACTCGGCGATCTCGGTTCCGGCCGGGTACGGGGGGGCCAGCGGCGTTCCGAGCACGGCGTGCCGCTCCGGCACGGGCATCGTCTCATCGCGTCCCCGCAGGGCCCGGCTGGGCTCCACCAGCTGGCTCGCGCGCATCCCGAACAGGCTCATCGTTTCCTCCTAGGTTTTGCAATGATTACAACGTTGCAACCCCTCGAAAGCTTCCTTTCGAGGGGTTGCACCGGGGTCGGCTGGTGGTGTCTTCCGAGGGCCGGACGAGGCTGGTTGGTGGTACCCGCCGGCCAGATCGTGATGGCAGCACCCTGTCCGGCGACCAGCCCGGAAGCCATGATGAGGGCGGAGGCGAAGGGGGCGGTGAACGGTGGCCTTCTACTGGTGGCGCGCGGCCGGCCGGCGGCCCTGGCGGCCGGCCGCGGCCCTGGCCGTCCTGATCGGCCTGCTCGGGGCGGTGATCCTGGGCGCGCTGGCCGGCGCCCAGCGGACCGCTACCGCGTACGGGCGCTACCTGGACGCCAGCCGGGTCAGCGACGTGTTCGTCAACGTGTCCGGGCGGCTGCCCGGGCTGTCGCTGACCGCGCCCATCACGCTGATCTCCGGGCTGCCCGGAGTCCGGTCCCACGCCACCTATATCGGCCTGAACGGGGTGCCGCTGATCAACGGGCACCCCGACCCGGCCTTCCTGACCGCCGCCGTCAACGGCAGCCTGGACGGCGAATGGTTCGGCCAGGACCGGGTGACGGTCGTGGCCGGCCACCTGCCCCCGCTGGCCGCGACCGATCAGATCGTGCTCACCCGCGGCGTGGCCCGGCTGTTCCACGCCGGGGTCGGCAGCCGCGTCACCTACTTGTTCCGGCCGGCCGGCCCGAGCGGCAGCCCGGCCGGCCGGCCGTTCCAGCGCTCGTTCCGGGTCGCCGCGCTGGCCGAGATTCCGCCTGCCCTGGTCGACCAGTCGGACGAGGTCGAGGGGGGCGTGCTGCCCCCCGGCGCCACCCGGCAGTTGCTGGCTGAGTACACCTACGCCTGGGTGGGGCTGCGGCTGACCGGCGGACCGGCCGGGATCCCCGCGCTGGAAGCGAACCTGACCGGTCTGGAGGCGAAGCTGCAGCGACAGGAGGCGGCGCGCACGCACCGGGCCGCGGTCCTGCCGTCGTTCGGGATCAACCGGACCGACGTGGTGCACCGCCAGGTCCAGCAGGCCATCCGGCCCGAGACGGTGGCCCTGGGCGCGGTCGCGCTGGCCGCCCTGGCCGCGCTGGTCATCCTGGCCGGCCAGGGCCTGGCCCAGCTGGTCACCCGGTCGGCCCCGGCGGTCACCGTCATCCGGGCCCTGGGCGCCACCCGGGCCCAGGCCGTGCGCACCGCGGCCGGTCCCGGGCTGATCCCGGTGCTGGGCGGCACCGTGCTGGCCGTGGCCGGGGCGCTGGCCCTGTCGCCGCTGGCCCCGGTCGGGCCGGTGGCGCGGTTCGACCCGGACCGGGGGGTCCGGGCCGACTGGGCGGTGCTGGGGCCGGGAGCGTTGCTGCTGGCTTTCCTGCTGCTGGTCATGCTGGCCGGGATCGCGGCCCGGCTGGTGTGGCCGCGCCCGGACCGGGCCCCGGGCACGTCGCCGTTCTTCACCCGGCTGGCCGTGCGGGCCGGCCTGCCCGCGGTCGCGGTGGTCGGGACCAGGAACACGGTCGAGCCGGGTTCGGGGCGGCAAGCGGTCCCGGTCCGCTCGGCCCTGCTGGCCGCGGTGGCGGCGGTGACCGCGGTGGTGGCCGCGGTCACCTTCGACACCAGCCTGGCCGGGCTGGCGTCCCACCCGGCCCGGTACGGCTGGAACTCGGACGTGGTCATCCAGTCCGGGGGCGGCTACGCCCCCTTCAGGCAGAAGCTGCTGCACCGGCAGCTGGACGGTCAGCCCGAGGTCGCGGCCTGGTCCGAGTACGCCTTCACCCAGCTGGCCATCGACGGGCGGATGATCCCGGTGCTCGGCGTGCAGCACCAGACCGGCGCGGTGCAGCCGCCGACCATCAGCGGTCAGCCGCTGACCAGCCGCGGCCAGATCGAGCTCGGCACCCAGACCCTGTCCGAGCTGGGCAAGAAGACCGGCGACACCGTGCGCATCGGCAGCGGCGCCACCGCCCAGCGGGTCACGATCACCGGCACCGTGACCCTGCCGTCGTTCGGCCTGGCCACCGCCGAGCACGTGTCGCTGGGCCGCGGTGCCATGCTGACCATGGCCACGCTGGCCGCGGCCGTGGGCCGGGGTAACGGGCAGGCGGGCGGCCCGGCCGCGGTGGGCGCGGTCTTCCCGTCGGCCGTGGCCATCGACCTGGCCCCGGGCACCCCCGACGCCCAGCGGGACGGGCTGGTCCGGCGCATCGTGGCCGCGAACCCGTCGGTCGGTCCCGGGTACACCTACCAGCTGCCCCAGGCCCAGTCCCAGGCCTCGGCGGTGGTGAACGCCGGGCACCTGCGCGGCCAGCCGCTGGTCCTGGCCCTGGGCATCGCGGCTGCGGCCGCGATCTCGCTGGCCCTGACCGTGCTGGGCCTGGTCCGCCGGCGCCGCCACGAGCTGGCCCTGCTGAAGACCCTGGGCATGACCCGCGGTCAGGTCCGGGGGGTGGTGGCCTGGCAGACCACGCTGACCCTGCTGATCGCGGCCGTCCTGGGCGCCCCGCTGGGGGTGGTGGCCGGACGGTGGGGCTGGCGCGCCTTCGCCGGCTCCCTGGGCGTGGTCCCGGTGACCGAGGTCCCGATCCTGGCCGTGTTCGGCCTGCTGGGCGCCCTCATCCTGGCCGGCAACCTGCTGGCGGCCGTGCCCGCCGCGGTCGCCGCCCGCACCCAGCCCGCCGTCACCCTCCGCACCGAGTAACCACCTCGGAGGACTGGTATCAGCCGGGGCGCTCTACCACGAAATCGCAGAGTTGCTCGAAGGCGGCCCGGGCCGGGCTGACCGGGAGGGCCAGCAGCTGTTCCCGGGCCCGCTCGGCCCAGCGGGTCATCTCGGCGTGAGCGGCCTTGACGGCGGGGTGGGCGCGCAGCAGGGCCAGGGCCTCGGCGTGGTCGGCGTCGCTGGTGAGGGGGCCCGAGGTGAGCAGGGCCCGGAGACGCTCGTCGGCTGGGTCGGTGGAGCGGAGGGCGTACAGCACCGGCAGGGACTTCACACCCTCTCGAAGGTCGGTGCCAGGAGTCTTGCCCGATTGCCCGGTCTCACTGCAGACGTCCAGGATGTCGTCCGAGATCTGGAACGCCACCCCGAGAGCCTCGCAGGCGACCTCGACCCCGGTGACCACGTTCTCCGGGGCCCCGGAGAACATCGCGCCGAACCGGCCGGAGGTGGCGATCAGCGACGCGGTCTTCTCGGTCGCCACCCGCCAGTAGTGGTCCAGTGGGTCCTCGCCCGGCCGGGGGCCGATGGTCTCGGCCACCTGGCCGCTGACCAGGCGGGCGAACGTCTCGGTCTGAATCCGGATCGCGTCCGGGCCCAGATCGGCCAGGATCCGCGAGGCCCGCGCGAACAGGAAGTCCCCGGTGAGGATGGCCACCGTGTTGTCCCAGCGCGAGTTGGCCGACTCGTGGCCGCGCCGGATGGCGGCCTCGTCCATCACGTCGTCGTGGAACAGGGTGGCCAGGTGGGTCAGCTCGATGGCGGCGGCGGCCGGGATGACCTGCTCACGCTCGGGGTCGCCGAACTGGGCGGCCAGCAGCACGAGCATGGCCCGGAATCGCTTGCCGCCCGCGTCCACCAGGTGCAGGGACGCCTCGGTGAGCAGCGACTCTTCGGCCCGCGCGGTCTCGCGCATGACCGACTCGACGCGGGACAGGCCCGCGGCCACGGCCGCTTCGACGGCGGTGTCGGGGAAGCCGACTGGTACGGCAGTGGTCACGCAGGCTCCAAGTTCTCGGTACCCGGTCCAGGCAAGGGTGGCACGGGTGCTCCTGCCAGTATCGGCCAGCCCCGGCAGCCCGCTGACCCTCCCCTGGTCAAGGCGGACAGCCTGGCCCGGGATTCCCGAGTATGCCCGTTATCACCCGGCCGACACCATGGCCGGGATCGGCTGGGTCCCATGGAGCCGTCCGGTCAGCGGACGAACAGGTGGGTCGCGGCATGGTTGGCCAGGCTGAGGATCGGCCCCGGCACGATGCCCAGGAACAGGGTCACCGCGGCCCCGATGGCCACGGCGGTCCCGGTCAGCGCGCTGGGCACCACCACGGCCGGCCCGTTCGGCACCGGGTCGCTGAAGAACATGAGCACGATGACCCGGACGTAGAAGAACGCTGCCACCGCGCTGCTCAGCACGCCGATGATGACCAGCGGGGTGGCCCCGCCGACCTCGGCGGCCTGGAACACGGCGAACTTCCCGGTGAAACCGCTGGTCAGCGGGATACCCGCGAAGGCGATGAGGAAGAACGCGAACGTGCCCGCGACCAGCGGGGACTGCTTGCCCAGGCCGGCCCAGCGGGACAGGTGCCCGGCCTCGCCGCTGGGGTCCCGGACCAGTGTGATCAGGGCGAACGCCCCGACCGTGCTGAAGCCGTAGGTGACCAGATAGAACAGGCTGCTGGACAGGCCGAGGGTGGTGGCGGCGATCACGCCGACCAGGACGTAGCCCGCGTGCGTGATCGAGGAGTAGGCCAGCAGCCGCTTGACGTCGGTCTGGGTGATGGCGATGACCGCCCCGACGACCATGGTGAGGATCGCGACCGCCCACATGACCGGCCGCCAGTCCCAGGTCAGGCCGCCGAAGGCCACGTAGAACACACGCAGCAGGGCGCCGAACGCGGACACCAGCGTGCACGAGGCCATCAGCGCGGTGATCGGCGTGGGCGCGCCCTGGTAGACGTCGGGCTTCCAGCCCTGGAACGGGACCGCGCCGATCTTGAACAGCAGGCCCAGCCCGATCAGGGCCATGCCCGCCAGCAGCAGGGTCTCGTTGGCGGTGTTGCTGGAGACCGCGGTGGCGATGGCGGACAGCCGCACCGAGCCGGTGAACCCGTACACCAGGGCGATGCCGAACAGGAAGAACGCGGAGGAGAACGCCCCCAGCAGGAAGTACTTCATGGCCGCTTCCTGCGACAGCAGGCGGCGGCGCCGGGCCAGGCCGCACAGCAGGTACAGCGGCAGCGACAGCGTCTCCAGGGCCACGAACATGGTCAGCAGGTCGTTCGACGCCGGGAACAGCAGCATGCCGCCCACCGCGAACAGGGTCAGCGGGTAGATCTCGGTGTGCGCGACGCCCGTGAGCTGGCCTTCACGTTCCTCGGCGCTGCCCGGGACCGCGGCCGCCTGGGCCACGAACGGGCTGAGCCCGTGCGAGGTGTCGGCGATGATCAGCACGCTGACCAGAGCCAGGATCAGGATCGTGCCCTGAATGAACAGGGTGGGCCGGTCCACCGCGACCGCGCCCATGGCCGCCACGTGCCCGGCGCTGCCCTTGTCGAAGGCGTTGCTGGACGCGGCGATCAGGATGGTGAGCACGAAGCCGGCGCCGAGGCCGCCCAGGGCCAGCACCAGGTGCACGCCGCGGCGGGCGACCCGGGGCACGAACGCCTCGACCAGCACGGCGGCCAGCGCGGCCCCGAACACCACGAGCATCGGGGACAGCTGGCTGTACTCGATGCTCGGGGCTTTGATCGTCGAAGCCGCCAGTACGCCGGGGTGGCTGGCCAGGGTGTGGCTAGCAAGGTCCACGCTCGTAAGGCCGGTCACGGTGTGGTTCCCTTCTGCGCATTGGTCAGATGCGGCGTGGCCGGGTGGGCCGGTCTGGGATCGGTCATGTGGATCTGGGCCATGGTCTGGTGCACGGCCGGGTTGATCACGTCCAGCACCGGCTTGGGGTAGATGCCCATCGCGATGACCAGGGCGACCAGCGGCACCGCGGCCCACAGCTCACGGGGCCGCAGGTCCGGCAGTTTCTCGACTTCCGGCGCGGTGGGGCCGTTCATCGTGCGCTGGTACATCCACAGGATGTAGATGGCGGCCAGGATGATGCCCACGGTGGCCAGGACGGCGGCCACCTTGTAGCGGCTGAACGTGCCCACCAGGACCAGGAATTCGCTGACGAAGGTGGACAGGCCCGGCAGCGACAGCGTGGCCAGGCCCGAGATCAGGAACAGCCCGGCCAGCACCGGGGCCACCCGCTGCATGCCGCCGTAGTCGGCGATCCGGGACGAGCCACGACGGCTGATCATGAATCCGGCCAGGATGAACAGCGCGCCGGTGGCGAAGCCGTGGTTGACCATGTAGAGGGTCGCGCCGGACTGACCCTGGGTGGTCATGGCGAAGATGCCCAGGCCGATGAAGCCGAAGTGGGACACGGACGTGTAGGCGATCAGCCGCTTCATGTCGGTCTGGCCGATGGCCACGATCGCGCCGTACAGGATGCCGATCACCGACAGCGTGAGGACCAGCGGGGCGAAGTACTTGGACGCGGACGGGAACAGCTCCAGGCAGTACCGGATCATGCCGAACGTGCCGACCTTGTCCAGCACGCCGACCAGCAGCACCGCCCCGCCCGGCTGAGCGGACGCGGCCGCGTCGGGCAGCCAGGTGTGGAACGGGAACAGCGGCGCCTTGATCGCGAAGGCCAGGAAGAACCCGAGGAACATCCACTTCTGGGTGTCCGGGCTGAACGTGACGTGGATCAGCTGGCTGAACAGGAACGTGCCGTGGTGGCCGGTGGCCGCGCTCTGCGACGAGTACACGTACAGGGCGATGACCGCGACCAGCATGAGCAGGCCGCCGGCCAGGCTGTAGAGCAGGAACTTGACCGCGGCGTACTGCCGCTTGCCGACGCCGTAACTCCCGATCATGAAGTACATCGGGATCAGCATGGCTTCGAAGAACAGGTAGAAGAGGAAGACGTCGGTCGCCGCGAAGACGCCGATTATCATCGTCTCCAGCACCAGCATCAGCGCGAAGTAGGCCTTCACGCTGCGGGCCCCGCCCTCGGCGTCGTGCCAGGAGGCCAGGATGACCAGCGGCATCAGCACCACGGACATGCCGATCAGGACCAGCGCGATGCCGTCCACCCCGACCGCGTAGTGCACACCGAACTGCGGGATCCAGGACACCGACTGGGTGAACTGGTAGTTCGGGCCACCCACCTTGTACTGCGTGACCATGGCGATGAACCAGGCCAGGGTGAGCACCGAGAAGCCGAGGGCCAGCCGCTTGCTCAGCAGGTTGCGGGCCTCGCGGTCAGCGTCGGCGCCGTTGGCCGGCATGCTGGGGATCGCCGTGAGCACCAGCGCCCCGGCGAGCGGGATGGCGCCGGCCACGGTCAGCCAGGGAACACTACTCATGTCGTCTACAGCCTCACCGCGAGGAGGGCCGCGACCAGTAGCGCGGCTCCGAAGAACATCGACAGGGCATAGGAACGGACGAAGCCGGTCTGCACCCGGCGCAGCCGCCCGGAGGAGCCGCCGACCGCGGCCGCGGCCGTGTTGACCAGTCCGTCGACCCCGCGATTGTCGAAGAACACCGAGAGGCGGGTCAGCCACTGGCCGGGCCGCATCAGCACCGACTCGTTGAACGCGTCGCCGTACAGGTCCTGGCGGGCGGCCCGGGTCAGCGGGCTCCCGGCCGGGGCCACCGCGGGCACCGCCACCCGCCCGTACATCAGCCAGGCCAGGCCCGCGCCCAGCACCACCAGGACCAGGGCGATGATCCCCGGCGTGGTGAAGATGCCGTTGGAGTCGGGGGCCGGCCCGGTGACCGGCTCCAGGAAGTGCGCGAACCGGCCGTTGATGACCAGGAACCCGCCGGTCACGATCGCGCCGATGGACAGCACGATCATCGGCCAGATCATCACCCACGGCGATTCGTGCGGGTGCGGCGCGTGGCCGGCCGTGCCGGTCTCCGGCGTCTCGCGCTGGCCGGCCGGCACCTCGTCCTCCCAGCGCGCCTTGCCGAGGAACGTCATCAGCACCATTCGCGTCATGTAGAACGCGGTGAGCCCGGCGCCGATCAGCGCCGCCGTGGCCAGGATGGCCCCGGAGGTGCCGCCCTTGTCCCAGGCCGCCTCGATGATGCCGTCCTTGGTGAAGAACCCGGAGAACGGCGGGACGCCGATGATGGCCAGATAGCCGACCAGGAAACACCCGAACGTGGCGGGCATGAACTTGCGCAGCGCGCCGTACCGGCGCATGTTCACCTCGTCGTTCATGCCGTGCATGACCGAGCCAGCGCCGAGGAACAGGTCGGCCTTGAAGAAGCCGTGCGCGACCAGGTGCGCGATGGCGAACACGTAGCCAATCGGGCCAAGGCCCGCGCCGAGGAACATGTACCCGATCTGGCTCATGGTCGATCCGGCCAGGGACTTCTTGATGTCATCCTTGGCGCAGCCGATGATCGCGCCGAACAGCAGCGTGACCGCGCCCACCACCGTGATCGCCAGCCGGGCGGTCGAGGAGTAGAACAGGATCGGGTTCGACCGGACCAGCAGGTAGACACCGGCGGTGACCATGGTAGCCGCATGGATCAGGGCCGACACCGGGGTCGGGCCCTCCATCGCGTCCAGCAGCCAGGACTGCAGCGGCACCTGGGCCGACTTACCGCACGCCCCGAGCAGGAGCAGCAGACCGAGCGCGGTGTTCACGCCGTTACCGGCCGCGTGCGTCTCGCCGAACACCCCGGTGAAGTTCACCGTGCCGAACTCGGAGAACATCAGGAAGATCGCGATGGTCAGGCCGGCGTCACCGACCCGGTTCACGATGAACGCCTTCTTGGCCGCGACCGCGGCCGAGGGCCGGAACTGCCAGAACCCGATCAGCAGGTAGGACGCCAGGCCGACGCCTTCCCAGCCGGTGTACAGGACCAGGTAGTTGTCGGCCAGCACCAGCAGCAGCATGGCCGCGATGAACAGGTTCAGGTAGCCGAAGAACCGGCGCCGCTCCGCGTCGTGGGCCATGTAGCCGATCGAGTAGATGTGGATGAGCGAGCCCACCCCGGTGATCAGCAGCACGAACGTCATCGACAGCGGGTCCAGCAGCAGGCCCACGTCCACGTGCAGGTCACCCACTGGCAGCCAGGTGAACATGTGCACGTCGCGGCTGCGGTCGGTGTACCCGAGCAGATCGAAGAACGAGATCAGGCCGACCACGAACGACCCGATCGGCATCGCGGTGCCGAGCAGAGGTCCCCACTTGTCCGTGCGGCGGCCACCGAAGATCAGCACCAGAGCGCCGAACACCGGGAACGCCAGCATCAGCCAGGCGTAGTGCTGAAAGCCGACCGCGGGCACGGTGGTCATGGTCGCCGCGGTCGTGTGCACGCCAGCAGCCGCTGAGCTGGTCACCCCTCCACCCCTTCTAGTTCTTCAGCAGGCTGGCGTCGTCCACCGACGTCGACCTGCGGGTCCGGAAGATCGTCATCAGGATGGCCAGTCCCACCACGACCTCAGCCGCGGCCACCACCATGACGAAGAATGCGATTACCTGGCCGTCCAGATTGCCGTGCATGCGCGAAAACGCGACGAAGGCCAGGTTGCAGGCGTTCAGCATCAGCTCGATGCACATGAACACGATGATGGCGTTGCGCCGCACCAGGACGCCGACCCCGCCGATCGCGAACAAGATGATGGACAGCGTCACGTACGCTGACGGGCTCATGAGTCCGCGCCTCCCTGGGTGGACGCCCCGGCCGGTTCAGCCTGGCCGGCCGGCTCGGCGTTGTCCGCCACCGAACCGTCGGCCCGGCCGGACGGGTTGTCGTATTCGGGCTCGTCCGGAACCGGCGGCAGGGCCGCGGGGCCGTCGTCACCGAGATCGCGGCGGACCAGCATCGAGCTGACCGACAGCTCGGACGGCGAGCCGTCCGGCAGCAGGGCCGGCATGTCCACCGCGTTGTGCAGGGCGAACACGCCCGGCGACGGCAGCGGGGTGGGCCGCCCGGAGGCCACCCGACGCTTGGCCAGCTCCCGCTGGGTCGGCTTGGGGCTGGTCAGCTCGCGGTGGGCCAGCACCATGGCGCCCAGGGCCGCGGTGATCAGCAGGGCGCTGGTCACTTCGAACGGGAACACGTAGGTGGTGAAGATCAGCGTGGCCAGGCCGGTCATGTTGCCGGTGCCGCCGTTGGCCACGCTCTGCGTGGCCGGGCCCAGGGCGGCGTGGCCGATGCCCAGAATGAGCAGGACCACCAGCGCGATCCCGGCGATGGCCGCGGCCAGCCGCTGGCCCCGGATCGTCTCCACCAGCGATTCGCGGGAGCTGACGCCGATCAGCATCATCACGAACAGGAACAGCATCAGGACGGCGCCGGTGTAGACGATGACCTGGACGAAAGCCAGGAACGGCGCGCTCTGCATGGCGTAGTAGACGGCCAGCGACAGCATGATCGCGGCCAGGAACAGCGCGCAGTGCACCGCGCGCCGGGCCAGGACCATGCCGACGGCCGAGCCGACCGAGACCACGGCCAGCAGCCAGAAGATGACGGACTGAGTGGTCGCGGCGGCCGTGCTGCCGGCGCTGGCGAGGACGTGGCTCACCGTTCCTCCCCGCGGGTCACTGCGGCGGCGTTCTCGTCGTCCTCCGGCGGGACGCTGAGCGGAGTCTCCCCGACGACCTCGACCGCTTCGCCGGCCGCCTGGCCGCCCGGATCGGCCGGTGCGGTGGGGGGTGCCTCGGCCGTGTCCACCGGGTTCCAGGTGGGGGCGATCCCGGCCGCGCCGAGCAGGTAGTAGTCCTTCTCGTCGTCACCGAGCTTCATCGGGTGCGGCGGGGCCTCCATGCCGGCCTGCAGCGGTGCCAGCAGCTGTTCCTTGGTCCAGATCAGGCTCTCGCGGTTGTCGTCGGCCAGCTCATACTCGTTGGTCATCGTGAGCGCCCGGGTCGGGCACGCCTCGATGCAGAGCCCGCACAGGATGCAGCGCAGGTAGTTGATCTGGTAGACGTGCCCGTACCGCTCGCCGGGCGAGTACCGTTCGGTGTCCGTGTTGTCCCGGCCCTCGACGTAGATGGCGTCGGCCGGGCAGGCCCAGGCGCACAGCTCACAGCCGATGCACTTCTCCAGCCCGTCGGGCCAGCGGTTGAGCTGGTGGTGACCGTGGAACCGCGGCGCGGTGGGCCGCCGTTCCTCCGGGTACTGGACGGTGTCGACCTTCCGGAACATCTCGTGGAAGGTGACCCCGAACCCCTTGATGGGGTTGAGGAAGTCAAGCACCGGTGACCTCCTTGGTGCCGTTCGCGTCGGTGCCGGTCACGGGGGCACCGGTCACGGTGCCCGCGGGAACACCGACCCCGACGCCGTGGTAGTGGGGCAGGTCCAGCGGGGGGACCCGGTAGCTGGTGGCCCGGACGCCCGGGGCCGCGCGGCCCGGCTCGGCCTCGTCGGCCGCCGAGTCCGCGGCCGAGGCGCGGGATGCTCGCCGTTCGGCGGCGATGTCCCAGGACACCGCGATGATGATGATGATGGCCAGGACCACCCCGCCGACCACGTACACGGCCGAGCTGTGGCTGTCGAGCCGCCAGGCGCGGACGGTGGCGATCAGCAGCAGCCAGACGATCGAGACCGGGATCAGCACCTTCCAGCCCAGTCTCATCAGCTGGTCGTAGCGGACCCGGGGCAGCGAGCCACGCAGCCAGATGAACAGGAACTCGAACAGCGCGATCTTGATCAGGAACCAGATGATCGGGTACCAGCCCTGATTGGCCCCGGCCCACAGGGAGATCGGCCACGGCGCCCGCCAGCCACCCAGGAACAGCGTGGTGGCCAGCGCCGAGACCGTGGTCATGTTTACGTACTCGGCCAGGTAGAACAGGGTGAACTTCATCGAGGAGTACTCGGTGTGGTAGCCGGCGACCAGTTCGCCTTCGCCTTCCGGCAGGTCGAACGGCAGCCGGTTGGTCTCCCCGACCATGGTGACCACGTAGATCAGGAACGAGGGCAGCAACTCCCACACGTACCAGCCGTGCGCCTGCGCGTTCACGATGGCGGTGGTGGACAGCGAGCCCGCGTACAGGAACACGGCCACGAAGGACAGGGCCATGGCGATCTCGTAGCTGATCAGCTGGGCCGAGGATCGCAGGCCGCCGAGCAGCGAGTAGGGAGACTCCGACGACCAGCCGGCCAGCACCACGCCGTAGATGCTGATCGAGCTCATGGCCAGTACCAGCAGGACGGCGACCGGGAAGTCGGTGAGCTGCAGCGGGGTCCGCACGCCGAAGATCGAGACCACCGGGCCCCACGGGATGATGGCGAAGCTGACCAGGGCCGGGGCCGCGGACAGGATCGGGGCCAGCGTGAACAGGACCTTGTCGACCTGCCGGGGCACGATGTCTTCCTTGAGCGGCAGCTTGAGCGCGTCCGCGACCGGCTGCAGCAGGCCGAACGGCCCCCAGCGGTTGGGGCCGGGCCGGTTCTGCATCCGCCCGATGATCCGCCGCTCGGCCCAGATCATCAGGATCTGGAACAGCAGCAGGAACAGGAAGATCACCAGCACCTTGATGGCGATGATCCACCAGACCAGCGGGCTGAAGCTCGACAGCGTGGGGTCCGCCGCGGACACCGCGCCCGCAGCCAGGTTGCTCATTCAGGGCTCCTCAGCGTGACCCGGGTGCCGTTCCCCGCGGCCAGCTGCGCGCGGACCGCGCAGCCGGCGGAGTTGGCGGGCAGCCACACCACCCGGTCGGGCATGTCGGTCACCTCGACGGGCAGCGTGAGCGATCCGCGTTCGGTGGCCACGGTGACCTTATCGCCGTCGGACACCCCGGTCTCAGCCGCGGTACCCGCTGACAGCCGGGCGCAGGCCGCCCGGGCCGTCCCGGCCAGGTAGGGCTCGCCGTCCTGCATCCGCCCGTTGTCCAGCAGGAGGCTCCAGGTGGACAGCGCGGCCTCACCGCGCTCCGGGGTCATCTGGACCTCGGCCGGAACGACCGGCGCGGTCTCGCGGCCGCCCCGCCAGGTACCGATGCGGGCGATCTCGGCCCGGGCCGACTCGGGGTCGGGCAGGCCGAGGTGGACGTCCATCTCGTCGGCGATCTCACCCAGCACGTACAGCTCGGTGCGGACCCCGGGCACGGGCAGCGCCTCGGTGAACGTGCCGCCGCGGCCCTCCCAGTTGACGAAGGTGCCCGCCTTCTCGACCACCGCGGCCACCGGCAGGACCACGTCGGCGCGGTCGGTCACCGCGCTGACCCGGACCTCGAGGCTGACGATGAAGGGGGTGGCGTCCAGCGCGGCCAGGGCCGCGGCCGGGTCGGGGAGGTCGGCCGGGTCGACCCCGGCCACCAGCAGTGCGCCCAGTTGCCCGGCCGCCGCCGCGGCCAGGATCTCGCCGGTGTCGCGACCGGGCTCGGCCGGCACCGAGGCCACGCCACAGGCCCGGGCCACTTCGGCGCGGGCCCCGGCGTCGGTGACCGGGCGTCCCACCGGGAGCAGGCCGGGCATGGCGCCGGCCTCGATCGCGCCGCGCTCTCCGGCTCGCCGCGGGATCCAGGCCAGCCGGGCCCCGGTGGTCTCGGCCAGCCGGGCCGCGGCCGACAGCGCGCCGGGGGTTTCGGCCAGCCGCTCGCCGACGCAGATGATCGCGCCCGGGCCGGCCAGCGCCTCGGCCGCGTCCCGCCAGAGCTGATCGGCGGCCGAGCCCGCAGCCGCCGATCGCGACCGGGTGGTGCCCCGGCCGGAGGCCGGCTCGCCGAGCCGGGTCAGGGCCCGGGCCTCGTCGCCGGGGGCGGTCGGCAGCAGCACACCGGACGTCTTGACCAGCCCGCGCGAGGCGAACGGGGCGAGCGCGAACACGCTGGCCCGGTTCCGGCGCACGGCCTTGCGCAGCCGCAGCTCCACGATCGGCGACTCTTCCTCGGGCTCCAGGCCGGCCAGCAGGACGGTGGCGGCGTGCTCCAGGTCGCCGTAGCTGACCTGAATGCCCTGGCCGGCCACGGCCGAGCTGATGAACCTGGCCTCCTCGGCCGAGTGCGGCCGGGCCCGCATGTCGATGTCGTTGGTGCCCAGCGCGACCCGGGCGAACTTGGCGTAGGCGTAGGACTCTTCCAGCGTCAGCCGGCCGCCGGTCAGCACGGCGGCGCCGCGCGGGCCCGCGGCCGGCAGCGCGGCCAGGGCCTTAGCTTCGGCCGGGTCGCTGACCGGACCGGGGTCGGCCAGCAGCGGCCCCCGGCGGGCCCGCAGCAGGCCCTGGGCCGCGATCCGGATCGCCTCCGGCCAGGACGCCGGCACCAGCACGCCCTCGGCGTTGCGGACCAGGGGCGTGGTCAGCCGGTCGGGCTCGGTGGCGTAGGTGAACGCCCACCGGCCCTTGTCGCAGTTCCACTCCTCGTTGACCTGAGGGTCGTCCGCGGCCAGCCGCCGCATGACCCGGCCGCGCCGGTGGTCGGTGCGCTGGCGGCAGCCGGCCGCGCAGTGCTCGCACACGCTTGGTGTCGACACCAGGTCGAACGGGCGGGCCCGGAACCGGTACGGCGCGCCGGTGAGCGCGCCCACCGGGCAGATCTGCACGGTGTTGCCGGAGAAGTAGGAGTTGAACGGCTCACCGGCGGCGGTGCCGATCATCTGCTTGGGCCCGCGCTCGACGAACTCGATGAACGGGTCGCCGGCGATCTCCTCGGAGAACCGGGTGCACCGGGTGCAGGAGATGCAGCGCTCGCGGTCGAGCAGCACCTCGGACGAGATCGCCACCGGCTTGTCGAACGTCCGCTTCTCGTCGGTGAACCGGGTCTCGCCCTGGCCGTTGGACATGGCCTGGTTCTGCAGCGGGCACTCGCCGCCCTTGTCGCACATGGGGCAGTCGAGCGGGTGGTTGACCAGCAGCAGCTCCATCACGCCGCGCTGGGCCTTCTCCGCGACCGGCGAGCTGAGCTGGGTGCGGACCACCATGCCGTCGGTGCACACGGTGGTGCAGGAGGCGAGCGGCTTGCGCTGGCCCTCGACGTCCACCAGGCACTGGCGGCAGGCCCCGATCGGGTCCAGCAACGGGTGATCACAGAACCGCGGGATCTGGATCCCGAGCAGCTCGGCGGCCCGGATGACCAGCGTGCCCTTGGGCACGGCGATCTCGAAGCTGTCGATGGTGACGTTCACGGTCTCGACCGGAGCGGGCGCGCCCGGGTCGCTGGTTGCCTGCACGGTCATGCGTTATCGGCTCCCGAACAAGGTCGAAGCGGCGGGGTCGAACGGGCAGCCGCCGCGCTTCTGGTGCTCGATGTACTCGTCCCGGAAGTACTGGATGGACGAGGTGATGGGGGCGGTCGCGCCGTCGCCCAGGGCACAGAAGGCCCGGCCCAGGATGTTGTCGCAGATGTCCAGCAGCTTGTCCAGGTCCTCGTCGGTGCCCAGACCGTTCTCCAGCCGCTGCAGTACCAGGGTCATCCAGTACGTGCCCTCGCGGCACGGGGTGCACTTGCCGCACGACTCGTGCTCGTAGAACTGGTTCCAGCGCAGCACGGCGCGGACCACGCAGGTGGTGTCGTCGAACATCTGCAGGGCCCGGGTGCCGAGCTGGGACCCGGCCGCCTGCATCGACTCGAAGTCGAGCGGCACGTCCAGGTGCTCGTCGGTCAGCAGCGGGACCGAGGAGCCGCCGGGCGTCCAGAACTTCAGCCGGTGACCGGCCCGGATGCCGCCCGCCAGGTCCAGCAGCTCGCGCAGGGTGATGCCGAGCGGCGCCTCGTACTGGCCCGGGGTGGTGACGTGCCCGGACAGCGAGAAGATGCCGTAGCCCTTGGACTTCTCGGTGCCCAGATCCGCGAACCAGTTCGCGCTGTTGGCCACGATGGACGGCACGCTGGCGATGGATTCGACGTTGTTGATGACCGTGGGGCTGGCGTAAAGCCCGGCCACCGCCGGGAACGGGGGCTTGAGCCGCGGCAGGCCCCGGTACCCCTCGAGCGAGTCGAGCAGGGCGGTTTCCTCGCCGCAGATGTAGGCGCCCGCCCCGGCGTGCACCACCACGTCCAGGTCGTAGCCGGACTTGAGGATGTCCTGGCCGATGTAGCCGGCCGCGTAGGCGTCGGCCACGGCCTGCTGGACCCGCCGGACCACGTGCACGACCTCGCCGCGCACGTAGATGAAGGCATGCCGGGCGCGGATCGCGTAGGCGGCGATGATCACGCCCTCCACCAGCGTATGCGGGTTGGCCATCATCAGCGGGACGTCCTTGCAGGTGCCCGGCTCAGACTCGTCCGCGTTGACCACCAGGTAGTGCGGCCGGCCGTCGCCCTGGGGGATGAAGCCCCACTTCAACCCGGTCGGGAAGCCGGCGCCGCCGCGGCCGCGCAGGCCGGCCTCCTTGACCGCGGCGATCAGGTCGTCCGGCGGCGTGGTCAGCGCCTGGGCCAGCGCCCGGTACCCGCCGGTGCGGCGGTACCCGGCCATGGTGAAGCTGTCCGGCTCATCCCAGTGGGCGCTGAGCACGGGGGTCAGCGTGGGGGTCAACGCGACGCTCCCTTGGTGGCAGGGCTGCTGTCCGGCCCGTCCGGTGGCTCCGGCGCCGTCCAGCCGTGTTCCTTGGCGATGTTGAGCCCGACCAGGCTGGCCGGGCCGGCCGCCGGGCCTTCGCCGGCCAGGCCGTCGTTGAAACCGGCCAGCACCCGCGACGCCTGCCGCCAGGTGCACAGCCGGGACGGGCCACGGGTCGGGGTGACCGGCTGCCCGGCGCGCAGGTCGTCCACGAGGGCGACCGCGGACTCGGGCGTCTGGTTGTCGAAGAACTCCCAGTTGACCATGACCACGGGCGCGTAGTCGCAGGCGGCGTTGCACTCGACGTGCTCGATGCTGACCTTGCCGTCCTCGGTCGGCTCGTCCAGCTCCACGCCGAGGTGCTCCTCCAGCGTGGCCAGGATCTGGTCACCGCCCATGATCGCGCACAGCGAGTTCGTGCACACGCCGACGTGGTACTCGCCGACCGGGCGGCGCTTGTACATCGTGTAGAAGCTGACCACCCCGGTGACCTCGGTGTCGGTCAGCTGCAGCCGGTCGGCGACGAACTTGATCGCGTCGTTGGAGACATAGCCCTCCTCCGACTGCAGCAGGTGGAGCAGCGGCATCAGGGCCGACCGTGGCTTGGGGTAGCGGCCGATGATCTCGGCCACCGCCGGCTCCAGCCGGGCCCGGACCTCATCGCTGAACGGCATTACCTGTCCACCCCTCCAAGGACCGGATCGATGCTGGCGATGGCCGGGATCACGTCGGCCAGCAGCGCGCCTTCGCACAGCGCGGCCAGCGATTGCAGATGGTGGAACGACGGGTCCCGCATGTGCACCCGGTAGGGCCGGGTACCGCCGTCGCTGACGACGTGGCAGCCGAGCTCCCCCCGGGGCGACTCGATCGGCACGTAGGCCTGGCCCGCGGGCACCCGGAAGCCCTCGGTGACCAGCTTGAAGTGGTGGATGAGCGCCTCCATCGACTGGCCCATGATGTGCGCGATGTGCTCCGGCGACGGCCCCAGCCCGTCCGGGCCGAGCGACAGCCGCGCGGGCCAGCCGATCTTGGCGTCCGGGATCATCCACGGATCGTCGTCGGGACGCTTCCCGGCCAGCCGGTCGACGCACTGCTCGATAATCTTCAGCGACTCGTCGATCTCGGCCATCCGGACCTGGTACCGGCCGTAGGTGTCGCAGGTCGTGGCGGTCGGCACCTCGAACTCGTACGTCTCGTACCCGCAGTAGGGCTGGCTCTTGCGCAGGTCCCACGGCAGCCCGGCGCTGCGCAGTATCGGCCCGGTAACGGCCAGGGCGGTGCAGCCTTCCAGGTCGAGGTAGGCGATGTTCTTGGACCGGCCGGTGAAGACCGGGTTGGCATCAAACAGCTTGTGCAGGTCGCCCGTCCAGCGCGGTGCCTCGCGCAGGAACTCGCGGATCTTCTCCAGCGCCCCGGGCGGCAGGTCCTGGGAGATCCCGCCGGGCCGGATGTAGGCGTGGTTCATCCGCAGGCCGGTGATCAGCTCCATCAGGTCCAGCGAGTTCTCCCGCATGCGCACGCCCTGCAGGAAGAACGTGGTCGCCCCGAGCTCGAAGCCGAACGGCCCCAGGCCGCCGAGGTGGGAGCCGATCCGGTTGAGCTCCATCATCAGCACGCGGATGATGTTGGCCCGGTCCGGGATGCGGTCCTCGATGCCGAGCAGTCGCTCCACCGCCAGGCAGTACGACGTCTCGTTGAAGATCGGCATCAGGTAGTCGGCCCGGGTGCAGAACGTGACGCCCTGGGTCCAGGTGCGGTACTCCATGTTCTTTTCGATGCCGGTGTGCAGGTAGCCGATCCCGACCCGGCACTCGGTGACGGTCTCACCGTCCAGGGTCAGGATCAGCCGCAGCACCCCGTGCGTGGACGGGTGCTGCGGGCCCATGTTGACGACCATGTGCCCGGTACCGGGCGTGTCCGCGGCCTGGTCGGCGGCGGCGACCAGCTGGTCCCAGTCCTGGCCGGAGACCGTGTACACGCGGCCCTCGGCCGTGCCGTCATCCAGGCCGCCCGCGCGCGGCGGCGACTGGCTAGTCATGCGTACGACCTCCGCTCCTCGGGCGGTGGCACCTTGGTGCCGCGGTACTCGACGGGGATACCGCCGAGCGGGTAGTCCTTGCGCTGCGGGTGGCCCTTCCAGTCATCCGGCATTTCGATCCGGGTCAGGGACGGGTGGCCGTCGAAGATGATGCCGAAGAAGTCCCAGGTTTCCCGCTCGTGCCAGTCGACCGCCGGGTAGACGTCGATCAGCGACGGGATGTGCGGGTCCTCGTCCGGCGCGGCCACCTCGAGGCGCACCCGCCGGTTGTGGGTGATCGACAGCAGGTGGTAGACGGCCCGAAGCTCCCGGCCGGTCTCGGCCGGGTAGTGCACCCCGGACACGCCGGTGCACAGCTCGAAGGCCAGCTGCGGCTCGTCGCGGAGCTTGGTGGCCACCTCCGGCAGCCGCTCCCGGCGCACGTGGAAGGTGAGCTCGCCGCGGTCGGCGATGACCCGCTCGATCGCGTCGCCGAAACCGGTGCCGTCGGCCTCCAGCACCCTGGCCAGCTCATCGGCCAGCTCATCGAAGTACGAGCCGTAGGGTCGCGGGGTGGCCACCTCGGGCGGCACCCGGACCTGCAGCAGCCCGTACCCGGAGGTGTCACCGGAGGTGCTGGCCCCGAACATGCCCTGCCGGGCGACCGGCTCGTTGAGCCGTTCCTGCCCGGCCTGGGCGGGCAGGTTGGCGCTGCTCTCGGGCTCGCCCGCCTCGTTCTCGGTCATCGGTGCGCCTCCGCCTGGGCCTCGTCCTCGTGCCCGACGGCGGCGGCCCGGTGCTCACTGGCCAGCGCGGGCCGGTCACCGAGCTGAAGCAGCTGCTGGGACGGCATCGCCTGGGTGTGCAGGGGCAGCCGGGCCAGCTGGGCCTGCTCCAGCTCCTCGATCTGGCGCTCCCGGTTCTTGCCCAGCTTCATGTTCTCGATCCGGTCGTGCAGCTTCAGGATCGAGTCGAGCAGCATCTCCGGCCGCGGCGGGCAGCCGGGCAGGTAGATGTCGACCGGCACGATGTGGTCCACGCCCTGCACGATCGAGTAGTTGTTGAACATCCCGCCGCTGGACGCGCAGACGCCCATCGAGATGACCCACTTGGGGTTGGCCATCTGGTCGTAGATCTGGCGGAGCACCGGAGCCATCTTCTGGCTGACCCGGCCGGCCACGATCATCAGGTCCGCCTGCCGCGGCGTGTTGGACGCCCGCTCCATGCCGAACCGGGCCAGGTCATGACGCGGGCCACCGGTCTGGAACAGCTCGATGGCGCAGCAGGCCAGCCCGAACGTGGCCGGCCAGACCGAGCTTCGCCGCGCCCACCCGGCGACCCTCTCGACCGAGTCCAGCAGGACGCCGCTCGGCAGCATTTCTTCAAGACCCATGACTAATCCCACTCCAGGCCACCGCGCCGCCAGACATAGGCGTACGCGATCAGCACCGTGACGACGAACGTAACCATTTCGACGAGGCCGAACGCCCCGAGCTTGTTGAACGTGACCGCCCACGGGTACAGAAAGACGATCTCGATGTCGAACAGGATGAACAGCATCGCGGTCAGGTAGTACTTGACCGGGAAGCGGCCGCCGCCCGGTGGCTGCGGGGTCGGTTCGATGCCGCTCTCATACGCCTGCAGTTTGGCCCGGTTCCACCGCTTCGGGCCGGTCAGGGTGCCGATGACGACCGAGAAGATCGCGAACACCGCCGCCAGGACGGCCAGCACGAGGATGGGCACATAAGCGCTCATAGGTCCCCGGTCCCCCTCTGCATTTTCATCTTAGGCACGGTATCCACATTCGCTTCTCTTGCGTCACTAGCGCGCGGGCGCCAGCCTGGTCATGGCGTTGATCAGCCGGTCGGAGGCATCGCCGCGCGGGTCGGTCAGGTTGCCGAGCAGTTTCAGGGCGAAACGCATCAGCGCCGGCCGCGCCATGGCGTGCCGCGTGGCGAAGCGCATCAGCTCAGGGCGGCCGATCGCTTTCACGAACGCCCGCCCGAGAGCGTAGTAGCCCCCGTAGGCGTCCGCGAGCACGCGGGGGTAACCGTGCAGCACCCGTTCGGCGCCGGCAGCGTCCGGCCAGGCCAGCGCCTGGGTCACGACCCGGGCGGCGATCTCCCCCGATTCCATGGCGTAGGCGATGCCCTCACCATTGAACGGGTTGATCATGCCGGCCGCGTCGCCCACCAGCAGCAGGCCGTCGGTGTAGCTCGGCGTCCGGTTGAAGGCCATCGGCAGGGCGGCCCCGCGGACCGGGCCGACCCGGTTCTCCTCGGTGAACCCCCACTCCGGCGGCATCCCGGCCAGCCAGCGCTTCAGCAGTGCGTGGTAGTCGGTGTTGCCGAACGCGGTGGAGGTGTTGAGCAGGCCCAGGCCGATGTTGCTGGTGCCGTCGCCCATGCCGAAGATCCAGCCGTAACCGGGCAGCAGCCGGTCCTGATCCCACAGGTCGAGCCAGGACTCCAGGTAGTCATCGTCGTGCCGGGGACTGGTGTAGTAGGCCCGGACGGCCACGCCGATCGGCCGGTCGTCCCGCTTGCGCAGGCCCATGGCCACCGAGAGGCGGGAAGAATTTCCGTCCGCGGCGATGACCAGCCGGGCCCGGTACACCTGCTGTTCGCCGCCGTCGGGCCGGGCGGTCACGCCGACGATCCGGCCGGTCCGGTCGTCGCGCACCGGGCCGGTGACGGTGATGCCCTCGATCAGGCGGGCCCCGGCCTCGCGGGCCCGCTGGGCCAGCCGCTGGTCGAAGTCCAGCCGCGTCCGCACCAGGCCGTAGCCGGGGTAGCTGGTCAGCTCGGGCCACGGCAGCTCCAGCCGCATGCCGGCCCCGACCACCCGCAGGCCCTGGTTACGCAGCCAGCCGTCGTCCTCGCTGATCGGGACGCCCATGGCCACCAGGGCCTTGACCGCCCGCGGGGTGAGGCCG
This sequence comes from Streptosporangiaceae bacterium, assembly GCA_036495425.1. GTDB lineage: Bacteria > Actinomycetota > Actinomycetes > Streptosporangiales > Streptosporangiaceae > Bog-532. The sequence continues at coordinate 23,753 of DASXMW010000165.1, forward strand.
TCGCCGCACACCTTCTCGCGCGGGAACCGGCTCTTTTCCAGCAGCAGGACGTCCAGCCCGGCCTGGGCGAGGTAGTAAGCGGTCGTCGACCCGGAGGGCCCGGCGCCGACCACGATGACATCGGCCTCGCCGGCCGCGCCCTGCGTGGTGCTCGGGGCGGGACCCGCGGCGGCCTGGGGGGAAGCCTGCTCGGTCACGGGATGGTTCCTGACTCTGCCTTTGCCGTACGGTGCCGGCCCGGTGGGGCTGGCTCGGTTGCGGAGCACTGGCTCCGTTGGCGAGGTTCGTGCCGGTCGGTGCGCGGGGGTACCGCTTGTGAACCTCTTCACAAGTTCTTTGCCATTAGTTTAATCCCGGCCCGCACAGGGAACGTAGCCGGCCACCCCGGCGCGCCGCACCCCGGGGCACCCCTAGGAAGGCCGGCGGGCCAGGTGGACGGCGACGATGCCCAGGGTGAGATTGTGCCACTCGACCGCGGACCAGCCCCCGTCGTGCAGCAGGCGAGCCAGCCCGGCCTGGTCCGGCCAGTCCACGATCGACTCGGCCAGGTACTCGTAGGCGGCCGGGTTGCGGGACACCCGGCGGGCGACGGCGGGCAGCGCCCGGGCCAGGTAGCGCTCGTAGAGCAGCCGCAGCGGGCGGCTGGAGATGCGGGAGAACTCGCAGATGACCAGGCGGCCGCCGGGGCGGGTGACCCGGAGCAGCTCGGCCAGCGCGCGCTGCGGGTCGACCACGTTGCGCAGGCCGAACGAGATCGTCACACTGTCGAACACCCCGTCGGCGAACGGCAGCCGCAGCGCGTCGCCGCCCACGAACGCGGGCTGCGGCCCGGTCACGTCGGACCGCACCCGGCGGATCCCGGCCCGCAGCATGCCGATGGAGAAGTCGCAGGCCACACACTCAGCGCCGGACGCCGCGAAGGTCAGCGTCGAGGTCCCGGTGCCCGCGGCCAGGTCCAGGACCCGCTCCCCGGGGCGGGCGGCCACGGCCCGGGCCACGACCCGGCGCCAGAGCCGGACCTGCCCGGCCGACAGCAGGTCGTTGAGCAGGTCGTAGCGCCCGGCCAGTTCGTCGAACATCGCGGCGACATCACCGGGCCGCTTCTCCAGATCAGCGCGAGCCATGTCCTCAGCCTAGGGCCAGCGGCGCTCGCTTCGGGCGTGCTGGCTTCAGTGGGCCAGCCGGGCTCAGAGCAGGTCGGGGCGGCGCCAGGGCTGGCCCAGGACGTGCTGGGCCAGGAACGCGAACACGGTCTCGTACCAGACCGTGGCGTGGCCCGGGGTGAGGATCCAGTGGTTCTCGTCCGGGAAGTACAGGAACTTGGCCTCGGTCCCGTGCCGGTTCAGGTCCCACCACAGCCGCAGCGCCTCGCCGACCGGCACCCGGAAGTCCTTGTCGCCGTGGATGACCAGCATCGGCGTGCGGATGCTGGCGATGTGCCGGTGCGGCGAGTTGGCCTGGTACCGCTCGGGCGCGGTCAGCGGGTCGCCGAACTGCGGCCGCCAGAACATGGGCAGGTCGGTGGTGCCGAGCATCTGGTCCAGCACCCACAGGCCCGCGTGGCTGACGATGGCGCCGAACCGGTCGGTGTGGCCGGCGATCCAGTTGGCCATGTACCCGCCGTACGAGCCGCCCATCATGGCGGTCCGGGACGAGTCGATGTCCGGGCGGGCCAGCGCGGCGTCGGTGACCGCCATCACGTCGCGGTAGGGCCGGTCGCCCCACTGGTGGTAGGCCCGCGCGATGAAGTCCTGGCCGTACCCGGTGGACAGGGCCGGGTTGGGCAGCAGCACGGCGTATCCGCGAGCGGCCAGCAGCCACGGGTTCCACCGCCAGGACCAGGAGTTCCAGCTGGACATGGGGCCGCCGTGGACCCACAGCACCAGCGGGGCGGGATCGGCCACCGAGGCCGACCGGGGCAGCACCAGCCAGCTGCGGATCGGGGTGCCGTCGTCGGCGGGCGCCTCGATCTCGGTCAGGTGACCGGGCAGGGTCAGCGGGGAGCCCGGGCTGGCCAGCCGGGCCGGCTTCTGGCCTTCGGCCGCCTCCAGCCGGACCGGCGTGGGCGGCTCGTCCACCGACGACCGCAGCGCGTACAGGTACCGGCCGCCGGGGGCCGGGTTCAGGTCGGTGTAGGCCCCGTCGTCGGCGGTGATCCGGCTGATTTCGCCGGTGGCCAGGCTGACCCGGAACACGGGCCGTCGCCCCTGGTCGTCGGCGGTGAAGTACACCGCGGCCGAATCCGGGGCCCAGGCCAGCTCGGCGGGCCGCCGGTCGAATCCGGGCAGCAGATCGCGGTCACCGGAGCCGCCGGCCAGCTCGGTGATCACGATCGTGCCGTCGCCGGGTGCGTCGGGCGTGTGGTGCCCGGACCGGACGCAGGCCACCCACTGCCCGTCCGGTGACACCTCCGGCTGCTCGAAATCCACGCCTGGAGCCGACAGCAGCGTGCGCCGGGCACCGTCGGCCACGTCGATCGCGGCCAGGACGGACCGTAGCTCGCTGGACGAGTCCCACTGCCGCCAGCCGGCGACCACGGTGCGGCCGTCCGGGGTCAGGCCGAACGCCTGCTGGTCCAGGGCCCGGCCCGGGTCGGGGGTGAGGTCACGCGGGCCGTTCGCCTCGTCCAGCGCGAGCAGCCGGAGCTGGGCCGGGCCCAGGTCATGGTCCCAGTAGCGGACCGGGACCGACTCGTGCAGGATGGCGGTGACCCCGGCGTCCTCGCGGGCCTTGCGCAGCTCCGCGTCATCGCCGATCCCGGCACCGGGCAGCACGGGGGCGGACAGCACCACGGCGTCGCCGCCGGAAGCGGTCTCCGCCGCGCTCACCCCGCCGGGCAGCGCGGCTACCCGGACGGCTTCGCCGCCGCCCGCGGGCAGCAGCCACAGGGCCGCCTGGTCGGCGGCCTCCCCATCGTCCTTCCCGGCCTGCTGGCCGGGCCGCTTCGAGATGTACAGCAGCGATCCGTCCGGCCGGAACCGGGGGCTCTTCTCGCCGTCGGCGGACCGGGTGAGGCGGCGAGGGGCCGCCTCGTCGCCCGGCGCTGCGGGCAGCTTCCAGATGCTGCTGACGTACTTCTTCCGGTCCTCGCTGAGCGTCTGCACCACCGCGGCCAGCCAGGTGCCGTCCGGGGCCAGCCGTAGCCCGGTGACCCGCGGGATCTCGACGTAGCGGGCCAGTTCGCCGAAGGGCGTGCCCGCCCCGTCGCCGCTCACCGGGTGTCGGTGATCATGGCCGCCCCAGCGGTGACGTTGGTGGCCTCGTCGATCAGGATCAGGCCACCGGTCTGCCGGTTCCGGGTGTACGGGTCGGAGAAGATGGGCTGGGTCAGCCGCAGCGTCACCCGTCCCATCTCGTTCAGCCCGAGCTGGGTGGCTTCCTCGTCCCGGTGCAGCGTGTTGACGTCGATCCGGTAGTGCAGGTCACGCACGATGGCCTTGACCGTGCGGGTGGTGTGCTTGACGACCAGCCGGCTGCGCGGGGTGAGTGGCTTGTCGCCGACCATCCAGCACACCATGGCCTCGACGTCCTGGGTGACGGTCGGCCGGTTGTGCGGGCGGCAGATCATGTCGCCCCGGGAGATGTCCACGTCGTCGTCCAGCAGCAGCGTCACCGACATGGGCGGGAACGCCTCGTCCAGCGGCTGGCCCGCGAGCTCCACGCCGCGGACCCGGGTGGTGAAGCCGGACGGCAGGTGCATGACCTCGTCGCCGGGCCGGATGACCCCGCCCGCCACCTCGCCGGCGTAGCCGCGGTAGTCGTGCAGGCTGGGGTCGGTGGCCTGGTGCGGGCGGATCACGTACTGGACCGGGAACCGCACGTCGATGAGGTTCCGGTCCGAGGCGATGTGCACGTGCTCCAGGTGGTGCAGCAGCGACGGCCCGTCGTACCAGGGCATGTTGGCGGACCGCTGGACCACGTTGTCGCCATGCAGGGCCGACATCGGGATGAAGGTCAGGTCACCGATGTCCAGCTTGGCCGCGAAGGCCGTGAACTCGGCCGCGATCCGTTCGAACACGGCCCGGTCGTAGTTGACCAGGTCCATCTTGTTCACGGCCAGGACCAGGTGCGGGACCTGGAGCAGGGTGGCCAGGAAGGCGTGCCGCCGGCTCTGCTCGGTCAGCCCGTTGCGCGCGTCGACCAGCACCACCGCGAGGTCGGCGGTGGAGGCGCCGGTGACCATGTTGCGGGTGTACTGGATGTGGCCGGGGGTGTCGGCGATGATGAACTTTCGCCGCGGCGTGGCGAAGTAGCGGTAGGCCACGTCGATGGTGATGCCCTGCTCACGCTCGGCCCGCAGGCCATCGGTCAGCAGGGCGAGGTTGGGGGTCTCCTCGCCGCGGTCCCGGGAGGTGCGCTCGACCGCCTCGAGCTGGTCCTCGAAGATGGCCTTGGAGTCGTACAGCAGCCGCCCGATGAGGGTGGACTTGCCGTCATCAACCGAGCCGGCGGTGGCGAACCGCAGGATGTCCATCAGAAGTAACCCTCCCGCTTGCGGTCTTCCATGGCGGCTTCGCTGGTCCGGTCGTCGGCCCGGGTCGCACCGCGCTCGGTGAGCCGGGTGGCCGCGACCTCGGTGACGACCTCACCGACGGTGGCCGCGGTCGACTGCACCGCCCCGGTGATCGTCATGTCGCCCACGGTCCGGTACCGGACCGTGGCCGTGAACGGTGTCTCGTTCTCGGCCAGGGTCAGGTACTCGTTCACGGCGAGCAGGATGCCGTCCCGCTCGAAGACCTCACGCTCGTGGGCGTAGTAGATCGACGGGATCTCGAGGTTCTCCCGCTCGATGTAGGCCCAGACGTCGAGCTCGGTCCAGTTCGACAGGGGGAACACCCGGATGTGCTCGCCGCGCCGGAGCCGGGTGTTGTAGAGGTTCCACAGCTCGGGCCGCTGGTTCTTCGGGTCCCACTGGCCGAACTCGTCACGGAAGGAGAACACGCGCTCCTTGGCCCGGGCCTTCTCCTCGTCCCGGCGGGCCCCGCCGAAGAGCGCGTCGAAGCGGTTGTCCTCGATGGCGTCGAGCAGGGTGACGGTCTGCAGCCGGTTCCGGCTCACCCAGCGGCCGGTCTCCTCGACCGCCCGGCCGGCGTCGATCGAGTCCTGCACGCTGGCCACGATCAGCCGCACCCCCAGCTCGGCGACCCGCTTGTCGCGGTAGGCGAGGACCTCGGGGAAGTTGTGCCCGGTGTCCACGTGCATGACCGGGAACGGGATGCTGGCCGGGCTGAACGCCTTCTCGGCCAGCGCGAGCATGACGATCGAGTCCTTGCCGCCGGAGAACAGCAGCGCGGGCCGCTCGAACTCCGCGGCCACCTCGCGGATCACGTGGATCGATTCTGCCTCCAGCACGTCGAGCTGGGACAGCGTGTAGTCGGTGCGCATCAGTTCATCCAGGAGTCGTCGGGGTCAGGCCAGCGTGGTCAGCGCTGAGCGATACGGATGGCGTCCAGTAGTGCTTCGGCCAGCACCGGCGGACAGACCACGATATCCGGCATGAGCAGATCAGGCTGATTGTAGGAGAGCTCGCTGCCATCGATCCGGGAGGCATGGAAGCCGGCCGCCCGGGCCACCGCCACCGGCGCCGCCGAGTCCCATTCGTACTGGCCACCGGCGTGCACGTAGGCGTCGGCGGTCCCGATGAGCACCGCGGCCACCTTGGCCCCGGCCGACCCGAGCGGGTCGAGGTCGGCGCCGGCCAGCTCGGCCATCCGGGGCAGGAACGGTGCGGGCCGCGACCGGCTGACCACGATCCGCAACGGAGCCGACGGCGGGTCGGGGGGCAGCGGCGGCGGCTCGACGGTGCTCAGCACCTCGTCCTGGGCGGGAAGGGCCACCGCCCCGGCGGTGAGACCGCCCCGGGCTCGTTCCCACAGCGCCACGTGCACGGCCCAGTCGGTCCGCCGCTCCTCACCGAACTCGCGGGTGCCGTCCAGCGGGTCGATGATCCACACCCGGTCCGCGCTCAGCCGGGCCGGGTCGTCGGCGCCCTCTTCGGACAGCACCACGTCGTCCGGCCGCAGCCGGGCCAGCTCGGCGGTGAGGAACTCGTGCGACACGCGGTCGCCCGCCTTGCGCAGCTCGTCCGCGGTACCGCCGCGAGCGCGCAGGTCGATCAGGCGGTGTCCCGCCACCACAGCGAGATCGCGGGCGAGGTGGTCGTCGTCCGATGCCATCGGCAGGGCTCCTTGCGTTCAGTCAGCGTGGAACGTGTTCTGTGCCGCCGCCATTCCCTTGGACAGCAACGTCTCCACCGCGTCCGCGCCGCGGTCGATGAGCAGCGGCAGTTCCTTGCGTTCGGCCGTGGAGAAGTCACGCAGCACGAACGCGGCCGCCTCCATCCGGCCCGGCGGGCGCCCGATGCCGATCCGGACCCGGTTGTAGGCGTTGGTCCCCAGCGACTTGGTGACCGAGCGCAGGCCGTTGTGGCCGTTGTCACCGCCGCCCAGCTTGAGCCGGACCGACCCGAACGGGATGTCCAGCTCGTCGTGCACGACCACCACCCGCTCCGGCGGCACCTTGTAGAACGAAGCCAGCGCGGCCAGCGGGCCGCCGGACGTGTTCATGTAGGTCCGGGGCTTGGCCAGCGTGACCGGGATCCCGGCCAGCCGGCCGTCGGCGACCTCGTTGCGGGTCCGGTGGGCCTTGAACCGGGCACCCATCCGCTCAGCGAGCAGGTCCACCACCATGTGCCCGGCGTTGTGCCGGTTGCCGGCGTACTCCGGGCCCGGGTTCCCGAGCCCGGCGATGATCCAGCGTTCGTCGGCCACCGCCGGGTCCTTCCTCGCCCACGGAACCCGCATTCAGCGGCCGGCTCAGCCCTCGTCGCCCTCGTCGGCGGGCTCGCCCTCGGTCTCGCCGACCGGCTCCGGCACCTCGGCGCCCTCGGTCTCGCCGATCTCGGCCTCAAGCTGCTCGGCGGTCGGCGCCGCCATCACGTGCAGGATCAGCGTCTCCGGGTCGACCGCCAGGGTGGTGCCCTGCGGAAGCTCGAGGTCGCTGGCGTGGATCGAAGCGCCGATCTCCATGCCCTCGACGTCGACGTCGATGCCGTCCGGGATGTTGGTGGCGTCGGCCTCGACCGGGAGCTGCACGACCTGCTGGTTGAGCATGCCGTCCGGGGACACCTCGCCGGTGACCCGGACCGAGATCTCGACCGTGACCTTCTCGCCCCGGCGGACCAGGATCAGGTCGGCGTGCTCGATGAAACCCTTGATCGGGTCCCGGTCCACGGACTTGGGCAGGGCCAGGCCGGTGACGCCGGGTATGCCCTCCAGCTGGATCAGCACGTTCGGCGTCTTCAGCGCGAGCATCAGCTCGTGGCCGGGCAGGACGACGTGGCGCGTCTCCTGGCCGTGGCCGTAGAGCACGGCAGGCACCAGGCCCGCGCGGCGCGTACGCCGGGCGGCGCCCTTGCCAAACTCGGTGCGCGGCTCGGCGACGATGCGGACCTCAGGCACGGTGGTCACTCCTTGAGACAATGGGGGTAGCTCGGCACGGTCAATCGGCCCAAACAGGCCTGAATGAGGCGGCGTCCGCCATCCGGGGATGCCAGCGCTCACACCGCGCGTCTTGCAGTGTAGCCGAGAACTGCCCCGTTCAGCGTTCCGGGCGGGACAGCACGCTCACTGCCCCGCCCGGAAACGGCCTGATTACCGGGTCAGCTCACGACCCATCCTGGTGTTCCATGTCCGGGTCGGCGGCGGGCTCGTCCTGGTGCTCCATGTCCGGGTCGGCCGCGGGCTCGTCCTGGTGCTCCATGTCCGGGTCGGCCACCGGCTCGGACTGGTGCTCCATGGCCGGCTCGGACTGGTGCTCCATGGCTGGAACGTCCTGGTGCTCCATGCCCGGCACATTTTCGCTGGTAGTTCCGTCGGTCCCCATGGTCGTCGTCCCTTCTTTTCCCCTGACCCCCGTGGTCAGGACGAACGATCCCCCCAGGGACAAAGCGTAGCCAGCTGGACATGGCCGGCAGGAGAAGTGCCGGCAAAAGCGGACATTACCTCACGGTAAGACTTTTATATCGTTACTCAGCGTATCTAGCTCGCCACGGGTCTCCGCGGCCAGCTCCTCGTCGTTCAGCTCATCGAAGACGGCGGCGGCCTCGGTCCAGGACCGCCGGGCGTCGGCCAGTCGGCCCATCCGGGCCTGGGTCCGGCCCAGGAACAGCAGCGTGATCGCCTGGATGTGGCGTTCCCCGCTGGCCCGGCGGATGGCCAGCGCTTCCCGGAAATGGCGCCGCGCCTCGTCGAGCCGGCCCAGGCCCAGATAAGCCTGGCCCAGGTTGTGCAGGGCGTAACCCTCACCGTGCGGCATCTTCAGCTCGGCGAAGAGGGTACGGGCCCGCTGCAGCCAGCCGATCGCCTCGTCCCATTGCCCCAGGGCCAGATAGGCCTCACCCAAGTTGTCCAGGGCGACCCCTTCGCCGTACCGGTGGCCGACCTCCCGCTGCAGGACCAGCGCCCGGTTGGCCGGGTCCAGCGCGTCCGCGGCCCGGCCGAGCTGCAGATGGGCGTGGGCCAGGTTGTTCGCGGTCTGCGCCTCGCCCCGCCGGTCACCGATGTCCCGCCGGATGGCCAGGGCCTCCTCGTAGTAGCCGATCGCGTCACCCAGCTGCATCTGGCCGTGCACCTGGCCCAGATTGTTCAGCACCCAGGCCTCGCCCCGGCGGTTGTCCTCGTGACGGGTGCTGTCCAGGGCGACCAGATGGCTGGACACCCATTCCGTACGGCAGCTCAGCGTGTCGAAACAGCCGAGCACGGCCACGGGCAGCCGCCAGGCGGCGTCGTGGAAGTCGTACTCGGCGGCCTGCTCGGTGGCCGCGACCAGGTTCATACGCTCACGGTCAGCCCAGCCGAGGGCGGAATCGACGTCACGGAAGCTGAGCGGACGGTACTCGGACGGCACCGTTTCGATGGGGACGCGGTCACGCTGCGGCGTCACGATCGCGTCGGCCGCGCTCGCGGTGTGCAGGTACCAGGCGACGACCCGGTAGATCGCATCCTGCCGGTCCGCCTCGGCCTCCTCGGCCAGGGCCCGTTCGGCCGCGTACACCCGGACCAGGTCGTGGAAGCCATAGCAGTCCGGCCCCGGCGACTCCAGAAGATGAGCGTCGACCAGGAACTCCAGCGCCTCTTCGACCTCGGCTTCCGGCTCCCCGAGCAGCGCGGCGGCGGCCAGCAGGCTGATGGTCGAGCCTCGCCACAGACCCAGCATCCGGAGCGCGTGGGCGGGCGGCACCCGGCTGCCCGCCACCGCGGGCGGCAGGCTGGCGAAGCTGACTTCGAAGCTGGCCCGGACGGCCAGATCGCCGACCTTCAGCTCGTCCAGCCGCCGGTGCTCGTCATGCAGCCGGTCGGCCAGCGACTGGATACTCCAGGACCGCCGGGCCGCCAGCCGGGCGGCACAGATCCGGATGGCCAGCGGCAGGCCGGCGCAGGCCACCAGGACCTCGGCGGTGGCGTCGGGCTCGGCGGCGGCGCGGGGCGCACCGACGATGCGGCTGAACATGGTCAGCGCCTCGGCG
>DASXMW010000166.1:0-10437 GCA_036495425.1 Streptosporangiaceae bacterium
GTCCGGCGCAGGAACAGTTCGTTGCGGAACAGGTCGGTGGGCACGGACGCGACCCGGCCATGGACGCCGGGCCGGGCCTCGCCCCGCTCGGCGGCCCGCTTGAGGATGCCGTTCATGACCCCGGACCCGGTCTGGAGCACGTCGAGGCGCACCCGCTCGAACAGCTCGGCGTCGCCCAGATAGTCACCCAGCAGCCCGTAGACCGTCTCCGGGCCGGTAGCCACGAGCCGGTCGGACATCCGGGCCAGCAGGGCGAGCACGTCGCCGCGCAGGCTGCCGGTGTCGGGAACCTCGCCGGAGACGATCGGCCGGTTGCGGCGCAGCGCGGCCACGACCAGGTCGGCGCGCTTCGGCCAGCGCCGGTAGAGGACGGCCCGGCTGGTCCCGGCCCGGTCAGCCACCGCCTCCATGGTCATGGCCTGGTAGCCCGCGAGCTGGAGTTCGTCCCAGGCCGCGTCGAGCAGGGCCTCCTCCAGCGCGGCTCCCCGCCGCCGGGTCCGCCCGCCGCTGTGCGGATGCCGGGCCCCGGGCCGGTCCGGGCCACCCTCGGCGGCCGCGCGCGGGCCCCCGGCCGGTGGTCCTGACTCGCTGGGCATGGCTGGCTCCTTAAACATTTTGCATCATACGAGCCCCATGAGCACGCGACGCGCAATAGATTCCTGATGAGAATTAATTGCGCGATACGCAAGTTTCCGGATACGGTGCGGGCATGGCCCACGTGTCCGTCAGCTCCGGCCCGGCCCCGATGCGGCGCCGGGACCAGCAGAAGGAGCAGACCCGGCTGGACCTGGCCCTGGCCGCGTTCGAGCTGGCCCAGGCGGAGGGGCTGGCCCAGGTGCGGGTGCCGCAGATCGCCGCGGCGGTCGGGGTGTCGACCCGGACGTTCAACAACTACTTCCCCAGCAAGGAAGCCGCGATCGTCTTCCCGGCCACCATGCGCGGCGCCCGGATGGCCAGCGACCTGGCCGGGTGCCCGGCCGGCCAGCCGCTGGCCGACGCCCTCGTTGACGTCGTGGCCGGCCTGTACGGACCGCGCGGCCAGGAGGGGCTGCCGGAAAACTGGATCGACGGCTTCCGGGCCCTGGTCGCGGCCGAGCCGTCACTGCACGGTGAGTGCCTGAAGGCCCAGGCAGCGGGCGAGCACGAGCTGGCCGTGGCGATTGCCCGCCGCACCCGCGCCGACGGCAGCGATCTCGGGCCGCTGCTGCTGGCCGGGGTGGTCCTGGCCGCCGAACGGGCCGCGGTCCGGCACTGGGCCCGTCAGGCCGAGCGGCCCGGTGTTCCGCTGGCCGAGGTGGTCCGCACCGCCGTGGCCCTGGCCGTGCGCGGCCTGACCGGCCCCGGCGGCTCCCTCACCTGACGTCGGCCTCAGCTGACCTGGACGGGTCCGGTCCAGAACTCGATGCCCCAGCGGGCCGAGATCTCGCGCAGCTCGGCCGGGCCGGGCGGCGCGGTGGCCGGCGCGGTCAGCGGGTCGGGCACCTGGACCCGCCCTGGGCGAAGTACCCGGTCATGGCCCCCGGCTGCCCGACCACCTGGAACTGGGTGATCGCGCCGGACAGGTTCAGCGTGCCGTTGCCACCGGCCACGGCATAAATCGGGTGATCGGCGGCGCGCACCGGGGTCACGGGGATCACGGTTATGTGGTGCTTCCTTTTTTCGGCTCCGGCCGGGACGGCGGATTCGGCTGAGACGGCGGATTCGGCCGGGAGGGCTTCCCGCCGATGAAGTTGGCCCAGTCGGTCTGCAGGGGGGTCCAGCGCCGGTCGAAGTCGGCCGCGCGCCGGGTCGCGTGCTCCAGGCGCTTGCCCCGGTAGCGGTACCGGGCCCAGATCGACGACGGCCGCCCGAGCCGCAGCGCGCCGAACAGCGCGACCGGGGGCAGGAAGATCCCGAACAGGGCCGTCCGGTACTTGCCCTTCAGCAGGCAGACCAGGGCCAGCACCCCGTCGACGCCGAGGATCGTGGTGGCGGTGACCCGGAACGCCTCCTCGATGCTGTTCGCCCCCACCACGCCGAGCGGGCTGAACCCGGCCACCACCAGCCCGAGACAGGCCGCGGTCAGGCTCACCATCTGCACCGAGAGCTGGCCCTCCCCGCTCCAGTAGACGTCCTGGAGGTGCAGGATCAGCGCGAACTCATCGAGCACGAGCGAGGTGCCCACCCCGACCAGCACGGCCGCGAAGCAGCGCCAGCCGAGCCCGGCCGGGGCCCCCAGCGACGTGAAGGCCCCGATGATCAGCAGGATGATGCCGGGGACGGCGTGGTGAATGTGGACACCGCTGGACGTCACGTCGTTGCGGAACGGGCCGCGGCCGTCGCGGATCAGGCGCGTGATCGTCCGGGTCAGCACGAACGTGGCCACAAAGGCCAGAAAACACAGCATCAGGGGCAGTTTGCCGGCCGCGATCTCGTCCCGGTGCCACCATGACGCCACGCCACCACCCTAAAGGTCGCGGCGTGGCCGCCACGAGACCGTGCGGCCGGAAAATGCCCGGTCAGGCGACCGGCCGACGCACACGCCGGGCCGGTCAGACGCCCGCCTGGCGCGGGACGTGCACGCCCCGCTCCTCCAGGATCCGGCGGATCTCGTCCAGCGCCGCGCGGGCCCGCCGTTTGAGGTCGCGGACGGAGATGCCGAGCCGGGCCGCGGCATCGTCCGCGGACAGGTGCCCGTAGAAGGTGCAGACGATCACCTGACGGTGCTCGCGCCCGAGGGAGGCGAGGGCGGCCGCCACCGCCCTCGTGTCCGCGGCGTCATCGGGCGATGGGTGTGAGCCTTCGCTTGGTTCCACGATGCGTCCTTTCCGTTCCCCGCTTCTCAGGGTGAGCGGTCAGGACGACCATCGGGTTGACAGTTGGATTGCCACCGTGGCCAGGCGCAGCTTGGTCTCGTCCTCGGCGCCCGCGGCCCGGCGCCGCCTACCCGGCCGGTGCGGCCTGGGCCGCGGGTGGCCCGAACCAGCGGGTGAGCGCGTCCGGCAGCGCTGGCTCGGTCAGGCCCGGGTCGGTCAGGTCGCCCACCCAGGCCACGTGCCCGTCCGGCCGGATCAGCACGGCCGCGGGCGCGGCGACCTCGCCAAACACCGGAAGCCGCCACGGCCCGGGGTAGTTGGCCTCGGCCAGCTGGACCCGGCCGGCCCAGGGCGCGAGATCGAAGCGGCCGGGCTCACCCAGGTTGAGCAGCACCGGCCGGGCCCGGTGCAGCAGGCTGTACACCGGCTGGGGACCGTCCGCGGTGACCAGGTCGAGGTCGGGCATGCGCCGCCCGAGCAGCGGGTGCCCAGGCCCGAGGTCGTAGTGGATGTCCAGGCCGGACATCATGGCCGCGTACCGCCGGTGGGGCTCCTCCATGCCCAGCAGCTCGGCCACGTTGTCGCGCAGCGCGTCGGCGCGCGGCTCCGAGCGCATCAGCACCTCCTGGGCCATGTTGTTCTTCAGCATCCGGGCCACGGCCGGGTGCCGCTCGGCCTGGTAGCTGTCCAGCAGGCTCTCCGGCGCGGTCCCGTGGGCAACCTGGGCCAGCTTCCAGCCCAGGTTCACCGCGTCCTGCACCCCGTAGTTCAGGCCCTGCCCGCCCACCGGCGAGTGCACGTGGGCGGCGTCGCCCGCCAGCAGTACCCGCCGGTCGCGGTAGGAGGCCGCCTGCCGGACCGCGTCGGTGAACCACGAGATGAAGGTGGCGCTGCGCAGGCCGTAGTCGGTCCCCCGGACCGCGATCAGCGCCTCGCTCAGCTCGCGCAGGGTCGGCTCGGTGGTGCGACCGAGTTCCTCCTCCCGGACCACGAGCCGGATCTGGCCGTCGTCCAGCGGGCCCAAGGCGTGGGTGCCCTTGCGGTCCCGGCGGATGCCGAACTCGGGCTCGCCGTCCATCGTGACCTCGGCGATCAGGTGGCTGCTGGTCGCTTCCTGGCCCGGGAACCCGATGCCGGCCGCCTTGCGGACCACGCTGCGCCCGCCGTCGCATCCCACCAGGTAACCGGCCCGCAGCGGCTGGCCGCCGGACAGCTGGAGGTCGACACCGGTGTCGTCCTGGGTGAAGCCGGTCACCGCCCGGTCGCGGTAGAAGGGCACCCCCAGCTCGTCGAGCCAGCCGGCCAGGATGCGCTCGAAATCCTTCTGCCATAGCTGCAGCCCGTACGGGTGGCGGGACGGGATGTCGCTGACGTCGAGCCGGATGCCGGCGAACGTGGTGTTGTGAAAGGGCTTGCCCTCGGCCAGGAACCGGTCGAGGATCCCGCGCTGATCGAGCACCTCGAGCGTGCGCATCTGCAGCCCGCCCGCCCGCGAGCTCTCCACCTCCTGGCGGGCCCGCCGCTCGACCACGGCCACGTCCACCCCGGCCAGCGTCAGCTCGGCCGCCAGCATCTTCCCGGTCGGTCCCCCACCGGCAATCAGCACCGAATGTGCGGTCAATTCATGCCCCGTTTCCCTCGGTTTTCGTCTCCGGCCGGTCATTCTGCGCCCCGAGGGGGGGCTTGCCGCAAGCCCCGGGGTCCGCTATAGATTGAAAGTGGCGGGGAGTGCACATTTCCTCCTTCCAAGATCATCTTTCTCGGGCGGGCTCCCTCTCGCGTACCGGTCACATGGACGCCGGCCGGAGCCGGGAGGCGCACCCCCGACCTTCGAGATATTTCTGGGCCGAAGCCGGGGCAGCGCCGGTTCGTGGCCCGCTGGACGCCACTCAGATGTTGGTCTGCCGGCCCCGGCGCGGGCGGCCGCTGAGGCGCAGGATCGCGTCGGCGATCTGGGGGACGACGGCGAACAGGAGCCAGGAACACTGGGCCAGGGTCGTGTTGTACCAGGCCAGGCCGATGGAGATCAGCGCCACGACGATGCCGACCAGGATGTGGACGCGGGATGAGATCGGGTCCCGTTCGACCCCCTGGCCCAGCAGCCCGTGCCGGTCCCCGAACTCCAGCATCAGCAGGGTGGCCAGGTTGGCCAGGAACAGGTTGAACCCGAAGATGTCGATGGCCAGCGGGTTGTCGTTGAACTTGCCCAGCAGGTCGCTGGTGAACGGCATCACGCTGATCGTGAACAGGAAGGCGAAGTTCCACGCGGCCAGGCCGTCCTGCTGCTTGTCGATCTGGCGGAACACCCGGTGGTGGTTCAGCCAGAACTGGGAGATCACGTAGAACGAGACGCCGTAGCTGATCCAGTCGTTGGTGCCCCTGGCCAGCGCGGCCGCCAGCTCGGAGGCGGAGTCGGCGTGGTGCAGCATCGACGCGGCGGGCACCTCGATCTGCAGGATGAGCAGGGTCAGCGCGATGGCCACCACGCCGTCGGACAGTGCCAGCAGCCGGTCCGTCGGCGGCCGTTCGACCGGCTCCGAACCGGGCGTGCTGTCCTCGGCGGCGGGTTGATCCGGGGTCATGTCCACCCGCCGATCATGCCAGCGCGCCGCCACAGCTCATCCGGGTGCCGGCCCGGGCGGAAGCCCGCGGCCTTCATGCGCGCGGCCTTCATGGACGATGTTCCCTCCGAATTTCCCGGCCGGCCGGTGAGCCGGGCCGGGTTGTGGCGTCATAACTGGTGACAGCGAAATGACCAGGAGGATCCATGACCCGTGCGCCGCTGACCACCTGCCTGTGGTTCGACACCCAGGCCGAAGAGGCCGCCACCCACTACACGAGCATCTTCAAGGACGCCAAGCTCGGCAACATCAGCCGTTACGGCGAGGGCGGCCCCCGGCCGGCCGGCATGGTCATCACGGCCGAGTTCGAGCTGAACGGGCAGCCGTTCGTGGCCCTCAACGGCGGCCCCGAGTACCACTTCACCGAGGCCGTCTCGTTCCAGATCCCGTGCGCGGACCAGGCCGAGGTCGACTACTACTGGGACCGGCTGACCGCCGACGGCGGCGAGCCCGGGCCGTGCGGCTGGCTCAAGGACAAGTTCGGCGTCTCCTGGCAGGTCATCCCGGCCGTGCTGAGCTCCCTGCTGGGCGACCCGGACCCGGAGAAGGCCAGCCGCGCCACCCAGGCCATGCTGACCATGGGCAAGCTGGACATCGCCGCCCTGGAGCGGGCCCACGCCGGCCAGTGACCCGGCGCCGCACTCACCGGCGTCCCTCAGCAAACGGCTCGCGATCGAAGTAGCGTCGGGTCAGGTGGACGTGGCCGAGTACTGACGGAGGACCGCCGATGCGGGTGTGCGTGCTGGGAGCCGGGGCGATCGGCGGTTTCATCGGGACCCGGCTGGCCGCGGCCGGCACCGAGGTCTCGGCGCTGGCCCGCGGGGCCACACTGGACGCGCTGCGGGCCCACGGCTGGCGGGCCGAGACCGGCGGCGAGCTGGTCACCGCGCCGGTCCAGGCCGCGGCCGACCCGGCCGAGCTGGGCCCGCAGGACCTGGTGGTGCTGGCGGTCAAGGCGCAGGCGGCCCGGTCGGCCGCGGCGGCCATCGGGCCACTGCTGGGCCCGGAGACCATGGTGCTGACCGCGATGAACGGGGTGCCGTGGTGGTTCTTCGACGGGTTCGGCGGCCCCTGTCAGGGACGGCACCTGGACAGCGTGGACCCGGGCGGGGCGATCGCCGCCGCCATCGGCCTGCCCCACGTGATCGGCGCGGTGGTGCACATGAGCTGCAGCGTGCCCGAGCCCGGCCTGGTCCGGCACCACAACGGGACCGGCCTGATCATTGGCGAGCCCGGTCACCACGGCTCGGCCCGGGTCAGCGCCCTGGCCGAGGTGCTGCGCGGCGGGTCGCTGGCCGTCACCGTGTCCGAGGCCATCCACGTCGACGTCTGGTACAAGCTCTGGGGCAACATGACCATCAACCCGGTCTCGGTGCTGGTCGGCGCGACCAGCGACCGGATCCTGGACGATGAGCTGGTCCGGGGGTTCTGCCAGACCGCCATGCGCGAGGCCCAGGAGATCGGGGCCCGGATCGGCTGCCCGATCGCGGAGAGCCCCGAGGATCGCAACCAGATCACCAGGAAGCTGGGCGCGTTCACCAGCTCGATGCTGCAGGACGCCCGGGCCGGGCGCGGCCTGGAGCTGGACGCCCTGGTCGGCGCGGTCCGGGAGATCGGCGGCGTGGTCGGCGTGCCCACCCCGGCGGTGGACGCGCTGTACGGGCTGACCCGGCTGTGGGCGAGATGTCACTTACAGTTCGCGCGTCCGTAAGGGCGTAGTGGCCGCGCCCGGCATGCTCGTGTTCCACCTTTTGAGCATGCGGATCGCGATCATTACGGAATCGTTCGCGCCCGACCTGAACGGTGTCGCCAACTGCGTCCTGCGGGTGGCTGACCACCTGGTCCGGCGCGGCCACCAGCCGCTGATCATCGCCCCGGAACCGGCGGCCACCGCCCGCGGGGCCGGACCCGGATCGTTCCCCTATCCGGTGGAACGAGTCCCCTCGGTGTCGCTGCCGGGCTACCCCGGCTTCCGGCTGGGCCTGCCCAGCCGGGTGATCAAGGCCGCCCTGACCCGGCACCGCACCGACCTGGTCCACCTGGCCAGCCCGGTGTTCCTGGGCGCCACCGGCAGCACGGTCACCCGGCACCTGGGGCTGCCCGCGATCGCCGTCTACCAGACCGACATCCCGGCCTACGCCCGGGCCTACGGCTGGCACGGGGCCGGAGAGGCCGCCGCCTGGCGCTGGCTGCGCCGCATCCACAACGGCGCCGAGCGCACCCTGGCCCCGTCCTCGGCGGTCATGACCCAGCTGAAGGCCCACGGGTTCGAGCGGCTCTGGCGCTGGGGCCGCGGCGTCGACCTGGACTGCTTCGGGCCCGGTCACCGCAGCCAGGAACTGCGCCGGGAACTGGCCCCGGGCGGCGAGGTGCTGGCCGGGTACGTGGGCCGGCTGGCCACCGAGAAGCGGGTCGACCTGCTGGCCGGGGTGGCCGCACTGCCCGGCGTCCGGCTGGTGGTGGTGGGTGGCGGCCCGGCCGCCGGCGCGCTGCGCGAGCGGATGCCGGCCGCGGTCTTCCTGGGCGAGCAGCGCGGGGCCCAGCTGGCCCGGACCTACGCCAGCCTGGACGTGTTCGTGCACAGCGGCCCGCACGAGACCTTCGGTCAGACCCTGCAGGAGGCGGCGGCCAGCGGCCTCCCGGTGGTGGCCCCGGCTGCGGGCGGCCCGCTGGACCTGGTCGAACACGGGGTCACCGGCACCCTGGTCGAACCGGGTGACGGCGCGGCCATCGCGGCGGCGGTGGCCCGGCTGGCCGCCGACCCCGGCCTGCGCGCGGCCCAGGGCCGGGCCGGGCAGCGATGCGTCCAGGGCCGCACCTGGGCCGCGCTGGGCGACACCCTGATCGGCCACTACGCAGCCGTGCTGCGGCCCGGCGCGCAGGCTGACCAGCCGGCCGGGGCGGCGGCGTAAGCGGGACCACCACGCGAGCGGGCGGGGAACACCCTATGAGCGGGCCACGAAGACGCTGGGAGGACACCACGTGACCACCTTCGCCGCGCTCGGCGACTCGATCACGCTCGGTATCGGTGACCGCGGGCCGGAACGAGCCTGGCGCGGCTGGGCCGCGCTGCTGGCCGAGGGCCTGACCGAGCCGCGGCTGCACAACCTGGCCGCGTCCGGGGCGCAGGTCGCCGACGTGGAGCGCGACCAGCTGCCACGGGCCCTGGAACTGCGGCCCGAAGTGGCCAGCGTGATCGTGGGCATCAACGACACCCTGCGCTCCAGCTTCAGCCCCCGGCGCATCGCCCGGTCGGCCGAGCATACGGTGGGCGCGCTGCGTTCGGCCGGGGCCGAAGTGCTGACCCTCCGGCTCCCGGACCCGGGCCTGATGCTCGGCCTGCCCGCCGCGCTGTCCCGCCCGCTGGCCCGCCGCATCCAGATCGTGAACACGATCATGGACGAGGTGTCGGCCCAGTTCGGCGCCCTGGCCTTCGACGCGGCCAGCGACCCGCAGACCTACGACCGGCGAATGTGGAGCGTGGACCGGATGCACCCCAGCGAGCGCGGGCACCGGCTCATCGCGTCCCGCTTCTACGACCAGCTGGCCGCGGCCGGGATGCTGCTCGGGCCCCGGCCCGAGGCCGAGCCGAGCAGCCCGCCCCCGACCCGGCGGGCCCAGGCGGCCTGGATGGCCACCAAGGGCACCGGCTGGGTGATCCGCCGGTCCACCGACCTGGTGCCGTACCTGGTGTTCATGGGCCTGCGGGAACTGTGGGGCACCTCGGCCCTGGACGACGACCCGACCGGCCCCAGACTGGCCAGCGGTCGGTATACCGGCTAAATTGGCCGGAATTGCCGTCGCCCGCTCACCACACCCGGAACCACGAGGCAGGTCACCCCGCCATGCACATCGTTATCGCTGGCTTCATCGTGGGCATTCTGGTCGGCCTGACCGGTTCCGGGGGCGGGGCGCTGATGACGCCCATCCTCATCCTGCTGTTCGGGGTGACCCCCAGCGCCGCGGTGTCCAGCGACATCGTGGCCTCCGCGATCATGAAGCCGTTCGGCGGCGCGATCCACTTCCGGCGCGGCACCGTGCACGGCGGCCTGGTGCTGTGGCTTTCGATCGGCTCGGTGCCGGCCGCGTTCGCGGGCGTGTTCATCGATCATGCCCTCGGCTCCGGGCAGGTCATGCAGACGCGGATCGAGTACGCGATGGGCGCCGCGCTGATCATCGCGTCGGCGGCGCTGGTGTACCGGCTGCTGCTGGACAGCGTCCGGGCCCGGCAGGCGCCCGCGCCCGCCGGTGACGACGACCCGGTGATCGCGGTCCGGCCCGCGCTGACCGTGGCCATCGGGGTGTTCGGCGGCCTGCTGGTCGGGATCACGTCGGTCGGCGCGGGCTCGCTGATGATCGTGCTGCTGATGATGGTGTACCCGCGGATGTCCATGCGGCGCCTGGTCGGCACGGACATCGTGCAGTCGATGCCGCTGGTCGGCTCGGCCGCCATCGCCCACGCCCTGTTCGGGAACCTGGAGTTCGGCCTGTCGCTGGCGATCGCGGTCGGCAGCATCCCCGGGGTCATCCTCGGCTCGCTGGTCTCGGCCCGGGCCAGCAACTTCCTGCTCCGCCCGGTGCTGGCCGTGGTGCTCGGCGCCACCGCGCTCAAGCTGCTCGGGCTGGGCACGGACGCGCTGGCCATCACGGTGGCGGCCATCATCGTCGTCGGCCTGCCGCTGTGGGCGGTGCTGGACGGCCGGGCCTGGCCGGCCCGGGACTGGGTGGCGGCCGGCTACCAGCGGCGCCGCTGGCTGACCCTGCTCACGTTGGGCATCCCGGTCGGGGTGGGCCTGGTCACGGCCGTGATCTACTTCGCCCGGGTCCGGTCCCGGCTGGCCGCGGCCGCGGTCGGCTCAGATGAGCGAGCCGAAAGGCCGCGGCGGGGTCTGGACCGAGAAGCGCCAAGCGAGGAACGAGCGCGGGCGTGACGAGGGAAGGCGCCGCAGTGTAGGGGGAATGGGGAGGCGGGCGGGGGCCTGCAGCGAGCGGGCCAGCAGAGTCCCGCCGCGAGCCCCCGT
>DASXMW010000167.1:0-16929 GCA_036495425.1 Streptosporangiaceae bacterium
CCGAGGGCCGCACCAGCTACGTCCCGGCCCGCATCACCCTGTCCAGGCCCGACGCCAAGGGCGAGTGGACCGTGGTCAGCGAGACCGTCCAGGGCCGCACGACCACGTTCTCGATGTCCGGGCACTGGCTCCAGGGCGCCACGTCCTGACCGGCGGGGACTAAACGGTTCGGCGGGATCGTGCGACCCAAGCGTGTGAGCGCGGCGAAGATCCCGAGGGACCAGGCCAGAGAACTGGCCGAGTGTTTCACCCGCTACGCCGGGGGCCTGTTCGGCTACGCCTGCGTGCTGACCCGCGGCGACCGGGCCCTGGCCGACGACCTGGTGCAGTCGGCGTTCATGGCCGCCGCCGGGCAATGGGCCACCGTCCGGGGCCTGGCCGAGCCGCAGCGCCTCAACTGGCTGCGGACCACGATGGGCAACCTGGCCATCAGTGCGTTCCGGCGCAACTCGGCCCTCCGCGCCCGCTTCCCGCAGGTCGAGGCGGCCTACCGGCCGCCGGCCGCGGACACCCACGCCGAGGCGCTGTCCGCCTTGGCCCTGGAGCGCTGCTGGCAGACCGTGCTGACGCTGCCCCCTCAGCAGCACCTGGTCGCGGTGATGCGCTGGATGTTCGCGATGAAGAACACCGAGATCGCGTCCCAGCTAGGCATCTCCCGAGGGACGGTGGCCGCGCACCTGCATCAGGTGCGGGTCAAGCTGAGAGCCGAGCTCGGCGCCTTCGATCCATTCGGTGACGGCGAGGATGGAGCATCGTCATGACGGCTGGCCAGAACGACGCGGCCCGTGCCCGCGAGGAGGAGCACCTGGCCCGGGTCTTCAACCGGGTCGCCGAGCAGCAGGTGGCCCGGTACGCCGCCACCTATGACCTGGAGACTGGGCGGGCCCGCTTCACCGGCTGGCTACAGGAGCGCAACCTGGCCGTGGCGATCAAGACCGAGGCCGAGGCGATCGACGTCCCGTTCCGGCCCATGTCCGAAGATCTGGTCGCGGACCAGGCCGTGGCCCAGTTGTACAGCAACTACTACCGTTCGCTGGTCCGGCTGGCAGGTCTGCTGGTGCGGGACGAGCCCACGGCCGAAGAAGTGGTGCAGGAGTGCTTCATCGCCATGCACGACGGCTGGCACCGGCTGCGGGCGGAGGACAAGGCGCTCTCCTACCTGAAGCAGGCGGTGGTGAACCGGGCCCGCTCGGTGCTCCGGCACCGCAGCGTGGTCGACCGCAACGCGCCCAAGCCCGCGCCGGACATGCCCAGCGCCGAGCAGGGCGCGATCACGCTGCTGGAACGCAGTGCCGTGATCTCCGCGCTGCGGGCGCTGCCGGACCGGCAACGGCAGGCGCTCGTCCTCCGCTACTATGCGGATCTGTCCGAGGCCCAGATCGCCGAGAATATGGGCATCAGCAAGGGTGCGGTCAAGAGCCACACCGCGCGGGGGATGTCTTCCCTCCGGGCGGTCCTGGAAGAGACTGCATGACCGGAGAACCACCACGATGACTTCGTCCGACGACGACCTCAGCTGGGTGCTCAGGCGTGAACTCAACGCCGAGGCGGCCCGGTTGTCGGCTGCGCAGGATGGCCTGAGCCAGATCCGCGCGCAGCTGGGGTCGCGACGCGCCGTCCCGGTCTTGGGCCCCCTGTGGGGCGGCCTGCGCGTGGACGCGCAGCGGTACGGCCTGCGCGCGCGGCACCTGGCCGCCGAGGCCGCGGAGTGGGTGGCGGGCCTGTTCCCTGCCCGGCGCGACCGCGAGGCGGGTGACCGGGCCGGAGCCCGGCGCGGCATCGGCTGGCTGCGGCCGGTGCTGGCCGCGGCGGCGGTGTGCATCTTCGCCGGGACGGCCGCGGCCGTGCCGTGGCTGCGGCACGCGATCACCAACATCGGCTCGTCCGGCTCGGGCAGCACCACCTCGGTGACCGGGACCGGCGGCGGCAGCGGCATGGGCACCGGGCACAAGCCATCCGGCGGCAACGGCCCGGCCGGCGCCAACCACAGTGCCAGCGCCACGTCCACCCCGAGCCCCGCCGCGACCTGCACCAGCCCGGTCAAGCCGGTGCCGTCGGCCAAGGCCAGCCCGGCCAGGTCCGGCGGTTCGGCGGTGAACCCGGCCGTGAGCCCGGCCCAGAGTTCGCCCGTGGCCACGCCCACGACCGCACCGGCCTCGCCGACCGAGTCGCCGACCACGCCCACCGGGTCGTCCGACCCCACCCCCACCGACACGTCAGGGGCGCCGTTGAGCGGCGGCACCGGGCCGACCGACAGCTCGCACCTGACCAACGGCGGGCCGTGCCGGGGCCCGATGCTGAAGGGCTCGGCCTCGGCCGCGGCGGCGGCCGCGTCCCAGCTGCCGACGGCGATCCCGGCCCCGGCGCAGACCAGCGCCCGGGTCGACGAGCCGGTCAGCACCCCCGCCACCTCGGCCAGCACGGCGGCCAGCACCCCGGCGGCCCCGGCGGCCCCGCCGGCCAGCACCCCGGCGGCCCCGGCGACCAGCACCCCGGCGGCCCCGGCGACCAGCAGCGACCCGAGTCCCACCGTCACTCCGAGCAGCACCAGCAGCCCGGGATCACCCTGGGGCCGGGCCTTCTCCAGCGCGCACGCCTGCTGGCGCCACCCGCACAGGGGTTGCCCGGGCAGCTCGCCTAGCAGCTGACCGGCTTACCTACCAGCGGCCGGTCCGGGCCATCAGCACCGCGGCGGCCGCGGCCCCGGCCGTGGAGGCGCGCAGGACCGAGTCGCCCAGCCGGGCGGGCACCGCGCCGGCGGCCGTGAACGCGGTCAGCTCGGCCGGGCTGAGACCGCCTTCCGGGCCGACCACCAGCACCACGTCACCGTGGGCGGGCAGGTCCAGGCGGGACACGGCCTCGGCCACCCCGGGCTCCAGCACCACGGCGCGGGCCGCGGACTTCAGGCGGGTCGCCACCTCGGCCGCGGAGGCCAGCTCGGTGACCTCGGGGATGCGAGCCCGGCGGGCCTGCTTGGCCGCTTCCCGGGCGGCCGAACGCCAGCGGGCCAGGGCCCTGGCCGCGCGGTCCCCGGCCGGCCAGCGGGCCACGCAGCGCTCGGCGGCGAACGGCACGATCACGTCCACGCCGACCTCGGTCATGGTCTCCACGGCCAGTTCGGCCCGGTCACCCTTGGGCAGGGCCTGCACGACCACGATCCGCGGGTTGGGGACGGGCACCTCGCGCCGGGCCTGGACGGCCAGGGTCACCGAGCCCGCGCCCACCTCGGTGACCACGCACTCAGCGATCAGGCCCGCGCCGTCGGCCACGTCGACCCGCTCCCCAGGCCCGATCCGGCGCACGGTGGCGGCGTGCCGGCCCTCGGCCCCGGTCAGCGTGACGGTGCCGGCCCGCAGGTCGGCGCCGTCGGCCACGAAGACCGGCGCGGTCACCTAACGGCCGTTGAAGGCGTCGCGCAGCCGGGAGAAGAACCCGTGGTTACCGGGCGAGAACTTGCCCGGCGGCGCTTCCTCCCCGCGCAGCTTGGCCAGGTCGCGCAGCAGTTTCTCCTGCTCGGGGTCCAGCCGGGCCGGGGTCTCCACGGTCACGTGGATGATCAGGTCGCCGCGGCCCGAGCTGTTCAGGTGCTGCACGCCGTGGTTGTAGAGCGGGATGACCTGGCCGGAATTGGTGCCAGGGCGGATGTCGATGTCGGCCGGGCCGTCCAGGCTCTCCACGTTGAGGGTGGCCCCCAGTGCGGCCGCCACCATCGGGATCGTGACCGTGCAGTGCAGGTCGTCGCCCTGACGCTCGAAGATCGGGTGCGGCCGCTGGGCGATCTCCAGGAACAGGTCGCCGGGCGGGCCGCCGCCCGGGCCGACCTCGCCCTCCCCGGCCAGCTGGATATGGGTGCCGTCCTCGACGCCGGCCGGGATGCGGACCTTGATCGTGCGCCGGGTGCGGACCCGGCCGTCGCCGTCGCACTCCGGGCAGGGCCGGGGCAGCAGCGTGCCGTAGCCACCGCAGCGGGGACAGGGCCGGGACGTCACGACCTGGCCCAGGAACGACCGGGCGACCTGGCTGACCTCGCCCCGGCCGCCACAGACGTCGCAGGTCTCCGGGTGGGTGCCGGGCGCGGTGCCCTCGCCGGAACAGGTCGGGCAGACCACGGCGGTGTCCACGGTCAGTTCCCGGGTCGCGCCGAACGCGCACTCGGACAGGTCCAGCTCGACCCGGATGGTGGCGTTGCGGCCACGCCGGGCCCGGCTGCGCGGGCCGCGGGCGGTGCCCCCGGCTCCGGCGCCGAAGAACGCGTCCATGATGTCGCTGAACGGGAACCCGGGCCCGAACCCGCCGGCCGCCCCGGCCGCGCCCGCGTCGGCGCGGGCGAACGGGTCGGCGCCCATGTCGTACATCTGGCGCTTCTCCGGGTCGGAGAGGACCTCGTAGGCCTGGGTGATCTCCTTGAACCGCTCCTGGGTCTGCGGATCCGTGTTGACGTCCGGGTGCAGTTCCCGGGCCAGCCGCCGGTACGCCCTCTTGATCTCCTCCGGCGCCGCGTCACGCCGGACCCCGAGGACGGAGTAATACTCGGTCGCCACTAGCTCTCCATCAGGATTTCGCCGACATACCGTGCCACCGCGCTTACCGCTCCCATCGTCCCGGGGTAATCCATCCGTGTCGGGCCCAGCACGGCCAGCTTGGCCAGGGTTTCCCCGCCCGAACCGTACCCGCTGGTCACCAGCGACGTGGTCCGCAGCCCTTCGACCGGGTTCTCCCGGCCGATCATCACCGACAGCAGCGACTCGTCGGTGGCGTCGCCCAGGACCCGCATCAGCACGACCTGCTCCTCCAGGGCCTCGAGCACGTCCCGCAGGCCCTGCGAGAAGTCGGGCGCGGCCAGGTTGGCGGTGCCACCGAACACGATCCGTTCCTCGTTCCGCTCGGCCAGGTTGGCCATGATGACCGAGAACACCGCGGCCGCGTTGGCCCGCCCGGCCGGGGGAACGGTCTCGGTCAGGCCGGCCACGATCCTGACCGCCTCGGTCAGCCGCCGCCCGTCCAGGCTGGCGTTGAGCAGCGCCCGCAGGTGGGCCACGTCCTCGTCCTCACACCGGTCGGGCAGGTCGACCATGCGCTGCTCGACCCGGCCGGTGTCGGTGATCAGCACGACCAGCAGCTTCTGCGGGCCCAGCCGGACCAGCTCGATGTGCCGGACCACGGACCGGGTCAGCGACGGGTACTGGACCACCGCGACCTGGCGGGTCAGCTGGGCCAGCAGCCGCACCGTCCGCATCACCACGTCGTCCAGGCCGTAGGCCTGGGCCAGGTAGGTCTGGATGGCCCGGCGTTCGGCCGAGGACAGCGGCTTCATGTGCGACAGCCGGTCCACGAACAGCCGGTAGCCCTTGTCGGTCGGGACCCGCCCCGCGCTGGTGTGCGGCTGGGTGATGTACCCCTGCTCCTCCAGCACGGCCATGTCGTTGCGGATCGTGGCCGGGGACACGTCGAGGTTGTGCCGGTCGACCAGGGACTTCGACCCCACCGGCTCGTTGGTGGACACGTAGTCCTCCACGACGGCGCGGAGGACGGCAAGCTTGCGCTCGTCAAGCACGTGTTCACCTCCCTGGCACTCATGCTTCCTGAGTGCCAAGTCTATTGCCCCTCAGGACCTGCGTGATGGCAAGCGGCAAGAGGGATTCTTTGCCGGGACCCGCTCCGCGTGGCGTCCGGGCGGGCCGGGGACGATCCGGTACGGTCCGGGCATGCGAAGCCACGACTACGGCGGCGACGTGCTGGCGGCCGGGCGGCGCAAGCGCCCCCAGATTCCGCAGCTGGAAGCCGAGTACGGGCTGGTGGTCGAGGACATCGAGGGCCGGTTCTGCGGCGCCGTGGTGGCCTGCGACAAGGGCGCGGTCACGCTGGAGGACCGGCACGGCAAGCGGCGGGTGTTCCCGCTCAACCCGGCCGCCTTCATGTTCGAAGGACGGCCGGTGACGCTGGTCCGGCCGGCCGCCGCCGCTCCCCCGGCCCCGGCCCGGCCGACCCGCACGGCGTCGGGTTCGGTGGCGGCCCCGCAGGCGCGGGCGCGGGTGGCCCGGGCCAGCCGCATCTACGTGGAAGGCAGGCACGACGCCGAACTGGTCGAGAAGATCTGGGGCGACGACCTGCGCGACGTCGGCGTGGTGGTCGAGTACCTGGAGGGAGTGGACCACCTGCCGGACATCCTGGCCGTATCGCCGCCGGGGCCCGGCCGCCGCCTGGGCGTGCTGGTCGACCACCTGGTGCCCGGCTCCAAGGAGAGCCGGATCGCCGCCGGGCTGGCCCAGCCGGATCTGCTCATCGTCGGTCACCCGTACATCGACATCTGGCAGGCGGTGAAACCGTCCGTGGCCGGCATCGGCCGCTGGCCGGACGTGCCCCGCGGCCAGCCCTGGAAGGAAGGCGTGCTGGCCGCCATCGGCTGGACCGGCAGCACGGCCGCGGCCTGGCAGCGCATCCTCGGCTCGGTGCACACCTTCGCCGACCTGGAGCCGGAACTGCTGGGCCGGGTCGAGGAACTGATCGACTTCTGCACCGACCCGGGCGCAAGCTGACCCCCGGCCCTGGTTACTCCGGGTGGAGTAGGGGGGCACCATCTGCGGGGGGACGACCGGGCCACGGCGGCGGGCTTACGCTGGGCGGCATGGACGGCCACGCGGTGCTGCGCTGGTGGTTCGCTGGTGCCCGGGACGTGGTGTACGCGCTGATCATGACCGTCCTCACGGTGGCGGGCGCCTACGGCGAGGCGCACCCGAGCCAGATCAGCGACCGGATCCCAGCCGGCACCTCGGCCGCGCACACCCCGAACATCGCGCTGGCCCTGGTGGCCGCGGCCAGCCTGGTGCTCGTGGTCCGGAGCCGCTGGCCGCGGGTGGTGCTGGCGGTCTCGGCCGGCGCGGTGACCGTGTACTCCGTGCTGGGCTACGTGAACGGGGCCGCGCTGCTGGCCCCCGTGGTCGCGCTGTACACCCTGGCCACCAAGCTGTCCGCACGCCGGGCGCTGGCCTGGGGGGTGCTGATCACCCTGGTGCTGATGGGGGCGACCGAGCTGAACAATCCGTTCGGCGCCTCCAGTGACACGCTGGCCCTGATCCCGGGCCTGTGCGCCGCGGCCACCCTGGGCGGGATCGCGGTGGCCAGCCGCCGGGCCTACATCGCCTCGATCCAGGACCGGGCCGAGGCCGACGCGCGCCGCACCATCGACGAGGAGCGGCTGCGCATCGCCCGGGAACTGCACGACGTGGTGGCGCACACCATGGCCACCATCAACGTGCAGGCGGGCGCGGCCGCGCACGTGCTGCGGGACCGGCCCGACGCGGCGGCCGAGGCACTGGCCACGATCAAGAGCGTGAGCAAGGACGGCCTGCGCGAACTGCGGTCCATCCTGGACGTGCTCCGGCAGGCCGACGAGGCCGACCCGACCCGGCCCACGCCGGGCACCGGGCAGCTCCCGGGCCTGATCCAGCGGGCGGTCGCGGCCGGGCTGGAGACCACGCTGACCGTGCACGGCTCGTCCCGCCGGCTGCCGGCCGCGGTCGACCTGGCCGCCTACCGGATCGTGCAGGAGTCGCTGACCAACACCATCCGGCACGCCGGGCCGGCCACCGCGGCGGTCACGCTGACCTACGCCGACGGCGAGTTCCTGGTCGAGGTGACCGACACCGGGCTGGGCGGCTCCGGGCTGGACCGGCTGGACCCGGGCGGGCGTCACGGGCTGATCGGGATGCGGGAACGGGCCACGTCGGTGGGCGGATCACTGGAAGCGGGCCCGCGGCCGCACGGCGGGTACCGGGTCATGGCCCGGATGCCGGCCGCGGGCCGGGCCGCGGCCGGCATCAGCGGCATCAGCGGCGGCAGCAACGACGCGGCGGTGACGGTGGACGGGAGGGCGGGGTGATCCGGGTACTGCTGGCCGACGACCAGGCGCTGATCCGGGCCGGGTTCCGGGTGCTGCTGGAGGCCGACCCGGAGCTGGAGGTCGTGGGCGAGGCCGTGGACGGGCGGCAGGCCGTGGACCTGGCCCACCGCGAACGGGCCGACGTCGTGCTGATGGACATCCGGATGCCGGAGATGGACGGGCTCGAGGCGACCAAGCTGATCGCGGCCGACGAGGACCTGGCCGGGGTCAAGGTCATCATCTTGACCACGTTCGAGACCGACGAGTACGTGTTCCAGGCCATCCGGGCCGGGGCCAGCGGGTTCCTGGTCAAGGACACCGAGCCCGCCGACCTGCTGCAGGCCATCCGGGTGGTAGAGCGCGGCGACGCGCTGCTGTCGCCCAGCGTGACCCGGCGGCTGATCACCGACCTGGCCACCCGGCCGGCCGGCCCCACGCCCGCCGCGGGCAAGCTGCTGGCCGCGCTGACCGACCGCGAGCGGGAGGTGCTGGCCCTGGTGGCGACCGGGCTGTCCAACGAGGAGGTCGCGACCCGGCTGTACCTGAGCCCGCTCACGGCCAAGACCCACGTGAGCCGGATCATGACCAAGCTGAGCGCGCGCGACCGGGCCCAGCTGGTCGTGCTCGGCTACGAGACCGGCCTGGTCACCCCCGGGCAGCAGGTGCAGCTGCCGTAGCCGGTGCCTGTGGGACTCGCGGGGCGGAAGTGACGGGTGGGGCGCGGGTGCGGGTTTGGGTCGGGCGGTCAGGCGATCAGGCGGTCAGGTCGCGGATGACGGCGTCGGCCAGGAGGCGGCCGCGCTGGGTCAGGATCACCCGGCCCGCGGTCAGGGCGGCGGGGTCGGCCAGGCCGTCGGCGACGGCCTTGGCGGCGGCGTCGCGGCCGGGGCCGTCCAGCTCGGTGACGGGGCAGCCGTCGGACAGGCGGGTCAGCAGCATGATCCGCTCCAGCTGCTGCTCGGCCGGGGTGAGCGTCTCGCGGGCGTGGCCGGGGCTGACCCCGGCCGCGATCCGGCCCGCGTAGGCCGCGGGGTGCTTGACGTTCCACCAGCGGGTGCCGCCGACGTGGCTGTGGGCACCCGGGCCCACCCCCCACCAGTCGGCGCCGGTCCAGTAGAGCAGATTGTGCGCGCACCGGCCGGCCGGAGACGCGGCCCAGTTGGACACCTCGTACCAGCTCAGGCCGTGGCTGGTCAGCACCTCGTCGGCGATCAGGTAGCGGTCGGCCATGGCGTCGTCGTCGGGGGCGGGCAGCTCGCCGCGCCGGACCCGGGCCGCCAGCCGGGTGCCGTCCTCCACGATCAGCGCGTAGGCCGAGATGTGGTCCGGCCCGGCGGCCAGCGCCGCGTCCAGCGAGCGCCGCCAGTCGTCGTCGGTCTCCCCCGGCGTCCCGTAGATCAGGTCCAGGCTGACGTGGTCGAAGCCCGCCTCGCGGGCCCAGCGGGCGCACTGGGCCGGGCGCCCCGGCTGGTGCACCCGGTCCAGCACGGCCAGCACCCGCGGCTCGGCCGACTGCATGCCGAACGAGATCCGGGTGATGCCCTCGGCCCGCAGCTGGGCCAGCACCCGGGGGGTGATGGTCTCGGGGTTGGCCTCCACCGTGACCTCGGCCCCGGCCGCCAGCCCGAACTCGCCGTCGATGACGCGGAGCAGGCCGCCCAGCCGGCCGGGCGGCAGCAGCGTGGGCGTGCCGCCGCCGAAGAACACCGTGCTGACCGGGACCTCGGCCGGGCCGTCCGGGCCGTCCGGGCCGGGCCGGCTGAGCACGCGGCGGGCGAACCGGATCTCGGCCGCGGCCTGATCCGGGTAGGTCTCCCGGGAGGCCCCGCCCCCCAGTTCGGTCGCGGTGTAGGTGTTGAAATCGCAGTAGCCACAGCGGGTTGCGCAGAACGGGACGTGGACGTAGAAGCCGAACGGCCGCTCTCCCAGGCCCTTCCGGGCACCGGAAGGCAGCGACCCGTCGGCGGGAACCGGGTCGCCATCGGGCAGGGCGGAAGGCACGTCCGCAGGTTAATCGAGATTGCGAGCGCCGTGATCCCTGGCGTCGTCGGCTACTATCGAAGCGTCGCACCTGCGGGAGGTTTCGGTGGCAGACGATCAGTCTTACCGTGCTCGCCCTGGCTATTTCGACCCTGGCGGCGCCGCGCACATGCACGCGTCGCTGCGGGCGTCGGACACCGATCGTGAGCAACTGGTCGACGTGCTCAAGACCGCGTTCAGCGAGGGCCGGCTGGACCAGGACGAGTACACCTTCCGGATGGAGCGGGCCTACTCGGCCAAGACCTACGGGGAGCTGCGGGCCCTGGTGGCCGACCTGCCCGGGCCGCCGGCCCAGGTGCCGTACCAGTACACCCGGTACCCGGTGATGAAGCCGGCCAACTCGATGGCGGTGGCCTCGATGGTCCTCGGGCTGGCCACCCCGCTGGTCGGCCTGACCGCGATCCCCGCCGTCATCCTGGGTCACAAGGCCCGGCGGCAGATCCGGTACACCGGCGAGCGCGGCAGCGGCATGGCCCTGACCGGGCTGGTCATCGGCTGGGCCGCGATCGGCCTGTTCGTGCTGCTGGTCACGGTGGGCATCCTGGCCGCCATCGCCAGCACGGGCGGCAGCACGATCGGCCCGGCCCCGGGTGGGCTGCAGGGCCAGCCGGCCCAGGTCATGCCGTACTACCCGCACCACCCGCACCACGGCCCGGACAACTAGCGCGGCTTCTTGTCGCCGCTCTGCTGGGTGGACAGGGCGGCGACAAAGGCCTCCTGGGGCACGTCGACCCGGCCGATGGTCTTCATCCGGCGCTTGCCTTCCTTCTGCTTCTCCAGCAGCTTGCGCTTGCGGGTGATGTCACCGCCGTAGCACTTGGCCAGCACGTCCTTGCGGATCGCGCGGATGTTCTCGCGGGCGATGACCCGCGAGCCGACCGCGGCCTGGATGGGCACCTCGAACTGCTGGCGCGGGATCAGCTCCTTGAGCCTGGCCGTCATCGACAGGCCGTATTCGCGGGCGTTGTCGGCGTGCACGATCTGGCTGAAGGCGTCGACCGGCTGGCCCTGGAGCAGGATGTCCACCTTGACCAGGTTGGCCTCCTGCTCGCCCTCCGGCTCGTAGTCCAGCGAGGCGTACCCGCGGGTCCGTGACTTCAGCTGGTCGAAGAAGTCGAAGATGATCTCGGCCAGCGGCATCGTGTACCGGATCTCGACCCGCTCCGCGGACAGGTACTCCATGCCGCCGAGGACCCCGCGGCGGCTCTGGCACAGCTCCATGATCGTGCCGATGTAGTCGCTGGGGGCGATGATCGTGGCCCGCACGATCGGCTCGTAGACGTGGGCGATCTTGCCGCCCACGGCCTTGCCCTCGGCGTTGGTGGCGTTGCCGGGCAGGGTCGCGCTGGGGGCGCCGGTGCCGCCGGGGAAGTCGCTCGGGTTGGTCACCCGCAGCTCGACCCCGGACTCCATCACCACCCGGTAGACCACGTTGGGCGCGGTGGAGATCAGGGACAGGTCGAACTCGCGCTCGAGCCGCTCGCGGACGATCTCCATGTGCAGCAGGCCCAGGAAGCCGCAGCGGAAGCCGAAGCCGAGCGCGGCCGACGTTTCCGGCTCGTAGACCAGCGCGGCGTCGTTCAGCCGCAGCTTGTCCAGGGCGTCGCGCAGGTCCGGGTAGTCGTCCCCGTCCACCGGGTACAGGCCGGAGAACACCATCGGCCGGGGGTGGTCGTAGCCGGCCAGCGCCTGGGCGGCCGGATGGGCCGCGCTGGTGACGGTGTCGCCGACGCGGGCCTGGCGGACGTCCTTCACCCCGGTGATCAGGTAGCCGACCTCGCCGACACCGAGCCCAGCCGACGGCTGCGGCTCGGGTGAGATCACCCCGACCTCGAGTGTCTCGTGGGTGGCGCCGGTGGACATCATCAGGCTGCGCTCGCGCTTGGACAGGCGGCCGTCCACCACCCGGACGTAGGTGACCACGCCGCGGTAGGTGTCGTAGACCGAGTCGAAGATCATCGCCCGCGCGGGCGCGTCCGGGTCCCCGGTCGGGGCCGGCACCTGGGCCACGATCTCGTGCAGCAGTTCTTCCACGCCCTGGCCGGTCTTGGCCGACACCCGCAGCACGTCGCCGGGGTCGCAGCCGATGATGCCGGCCAGTTCCTCGGCGTAGCGCTCGGGCTGGGCCGCGGGCAGGTCGATCTTGTTCAGCACCGGGATGATCTGCAGGTCGGCTTCCAGGGCCATGTACAGGTTGGCCAGGGTCTGGGCCTCGATGCCCTGGGCCGCGTCGACCAGCAGCACCGCGCCCTCACAGGCGGCCAGCGACCGGGACACCTCGTAGGAGAAGTCAACGTGGCCGGGGGTGTCGATCAGATTCAGCACGTAGGGCTGACCGTCGGCGCCGGTCCACGGCAGCCGGACGGCCTGGCTCTTGATGGTGATGCCGCGTTCGCGCTCGATGTCCATCCGGTCCAGGTACTGCGCGCGCATGTTGCGGTTCTCGACCACGCCGGTGAGCTGGAGCATGCGGTCGGCCAGGGTGGACTTGCCGTGGTCGATGTGCGCGATGATGCAGAAGTTCCGGATCACCGAGGGATCGGTGTGCCCGGGTTCAACATCGGTCGCAGGCGACGTCGTAGGTGACACATACATCCGTTGAGGTGAGAAGTTTAGGGTGACGATCCCTTAGCCTATGCGGGACTGCTGGCCTGGGAGGTCCTCATGCCACCTGGCAAGGCCACCGACTGGGTGAGCTTCATCGCCACCCGGGTGCTGGCGGCCGCGGCCGCGATCCTGATCGTGTTCGTGGTGGCCGGGTTCGTGCTCGCCCACCAGGCCAGCGGGCCCGCCGCGGACTGGGCCGTCTCCACCGGCCACGACGGCCTGTGGCTGGGACCGGGCTGGCTGACCAGCAGCGGCCCGGGCGCGGCCGGCACCCCGGCCGGCCGGGCCCGGCTGGCCCAGCGGCTGCGGGCCTCCCGGGTGGCCGACGTGTACGTGCCGGCCGGCCAGGTCGGGGCCGATGGCCGGCTGGCCGCGGTGCCGCGGGCGGGATCCCTGCTGAGCTGGTTCCACCACACGTTTCCGCGGGTGACCGTCTGCGCCGGGCTGACCGGGGCGGTCGGCCACGGCCACCTCGACCTGGACGACGGCGCCACCCAGCAGCACCTGGTGGCCAGCGCCCGGTCGCTGCTGCGGGCCGGTTTCACCGGGATCAGCTACGACCTGAGCCCGGTGGCCAGCGGGGACGCCGGGCTGCTGACCGTGCTGGCCGGGACCCGGGCGCTGCACCCGGCCGTGCTGTCGGTGGACACCCCGAAGCTGGAGCCGCTGTCCGGAATGGGCCTGCCGGCCGCGCTGATCATGCGCCACCCGGTGTTCTGGACGGCCAGCTACCTGAGCCAGGTGGCCAGCCGGGTCAGCCAGGTCGCGGTGCTGGGCTTCGACACCGGGGTGCCGCTCTCGTCCTGGTACGGCGGGTACGTCAAGCACGAGACCACGGTGGCCCTGCGGTCCGTCCCGGCCAAGGTCAGCCTGGTCATGGCCGCGCCCGCCAACGGCGGTGGCAACGAGTCGGTGGCCGCCACCATCCACGGCGCCCGGGTCGCGCTGACCGCGGCCGGGCGCGGCCGGGCCGCGTCGTTCGGGGTCGGCCTGTACACCGCGGGCACCGCCACCGACGGCGACTGGTCCGCGTATCAGGCAGACTGGGTGCGGAAATGAGCGACTGGACTGTTCCGCTGCTGGCGCGGACCCACGAGCCGGTGACCGCCGGTGAGCGGGAGACCCTGGATGGCCTGCTGGAGTGGCACCGGGCCACCCTGGTCTGGAAGTGCGCCGGGCTGACCGGTGCCCAGCTGGCCCGCCGGCCGGTGCCCGCCTCCAGCCTCTCCCCGCTGGGCCTGATCCGGCACCTGACCGACACCGAGCGGGCCTGGTTCCGCCGCCGGGCCGGCGGCCAGGTCCTGCCCGACGTGTACCGGCGGCCGGACCGGCCCGAGGCGGCGTTCGAGGGGATCGACCCGGCCCGCGCCGAGGCCGACCTGGCCCGGCTCACCGGGGAGTGGGAGCTGTGCCGTCAGGCCGTGGCCGGGGTGCCGCTGGACCAGACCTTCGAGCACGAGCGGTGGGGCACGCTGTCGGTACGCTGGGTGTACGGCCACATGATCGCCGAGTACGCCCGGCACCTCGGGCACGCCGACCTGCTGCGGGAGTCCATCGACGGCGTCGTTGGTGAGTAGACACAGTGGAGTAGACACAATGGAGTAGACACTGTGGAGTAGACGCCGGGAGTAACCGGGCCCGCGGCGCCGCCGGGGCCGGTATAGTGTCCGGAGGCGGTCGTTGGCGCCTGGTTTGAGAACCGGCCGCGATCTCGGATATCCTTCGACGTCGCCTACCCGACCGTAGGCAAGACCCCAAGCAGATTTCGAGCGAGGCTTTCGCGTGGCGAATATCAAGAGCCAGATCAAGCGCAACCGGCAGAACGAGGCGCGCCGTCAGCGCAACAAGGCGGTCAAGTCCGCGCTGAAGACGCACGTGCGCCACTTCCACGAGGCGGCGGAGTCCGGCGACGCCGACGCGGCCGCCGAGGCCATGCGCCAGGCCACCCGCGCGCTGGACAAGGCGGCCAGCAAGGGCGTCATCCACAAGAACCAGGCCGCCAACCGCAAGTCCGCCATTGCCCAGCAGGCGGCGGAGCTGCGGGCCAGCTAGGTTCTGGGACCGCTTCAGGTCGCAAAGCACGAGCACGAAACCGGGTGCGGACGCCGCACCCGGTTTTACGCGTCTTGGCCACGTTGATCAGACGTGGCGCTGAGCCCGTCATGGGGACGCCGGCGGCAGACCTTCGATATCGAAAAGAACCGGGTCAGTTGCGGCAGGCGATGATGTTGCGGACGGCGCGTTCGAGGGCGTAGTCGGCGCTGGCGGCCTCGCCCTTGATCTGCATGTCGGCTTCGGCCACGATCTGCAGGGCCCGGGCCACCCCGTCGGAGTGCCAGCCGCGGAGCTGCTGGCGGACCCGGTCGATCTTCCACGGCGGCGCGCCCACCTCGGCGGCCAGCGCCGCGCTGTTCTTGCCGCGCGGGGCCGCGCCGACCCGGCCCAGCAGCCGGATGCCCTGGGCCAGCGCGCTGGTGATCAGGACCGGCGGCACCCCGGTGGCCAGTGCCCAGCGAAGCTGCTCCAGCGCCTCGGCCAGGCGGCCTTCGACGGTCCGGTCGGACACGCTGAACCCGCTGGCTTCGGCCCGGCCCTGGTAGTAGCGGGCCACGGCCGCCTCGCCGACCGGGCCCTCGACGTCGGCGGCCAGCTGGCTGCAGGCGGCGGCCAGCTCGCGCAGGTCCGAGCCGACCGCGTCCAGCAGGGCCCGCAGCCCGCCCTCGTCGGCGACCTTGCCGGCCCGGCGGAACTCGCCCCGGGTGAAATCGAGCTTGTCGGAGAACCGGGTGATCTTCGGGCAGTCGGTGACCGCGACGGCCCTGGTCTTCTTGAGCGTGGCCAGCAGGGTCTTGCCCTTGTTGCCGCCCGCGTGGGTCAGGATCAGCACCACGTCCGGGGCCGGGTCGGCCGCGTACCGGCTGATCTCGTCGGCCACGTCCCTGGTGGCGTCCTGGGCGGCCCGGATCACCACCACCCCTCCCCCGCCGAACAGCGACGGCGAGGTCAGCGCGGCCAGTTCGCCCGCGCCCAGCCCGCCCGCGGCCACGTCGTGGCGGTCCTCGCCGACGTCGGGGGACTCCCGGGCCGCGGTCAGCAGAGCGGTGACCGAGCGTTCGACCAGCAGATCTTCCTCGCCGACGACGAGGTTCACCGGCGCGAGGGGCATGGGGCGAGGATACCGTTCCGGGCCGGCATCGCGGGCGGCGCCGGGCCCGGCCCGGGGCGGGTCAGATGTTGCCGACGGGCAGGACGGGCTCGCCGCCGCGCCAGATGCGGTGCGGCTTGAGCCCGTAGGCCCAGGTGAACGCGCCCTCGTGGTCGGCGTCCCACTGCACGATGTCGGCGTAGCGGCCGCGGGCCATGGCGCCGCGGTCGGGGGCCCGCAGCGCGTGGGCGCCGCCGATGGTGGCCGCGCGCAGCGCCTCGGTCACGCTCATGCCGAAGTGCCACACGGCCAGCGAGACGACCAGGGCCATCGAGGTGATGCCGTTGCCGCCGGGAGTGTGGTCGGTGCCGAGCGCCAGGGCCACGCCCTTGTCCAGCAGCGCCCGCACCGGCGGGGCACCGTGGGTCTGCAGCGAGGTCGACGGGCAGACCACCGCGGCCACCCCGGCCCGGGCCAGCGCGGCCACGTCATCGTCGTCGGCCTCTTGCAGCATGTCCGCTGACGCGCAGCCGATCTCGGCGGCCAGCCGGGCCGCGCCGATGCGGGACTGGCCGCAGGCGTGGATCCGCGGCAGCAGCCCGGCCCGGCGGCCGGCGCTGAGGATCCAGCGGGCCTCGGCCTCGGTGAACCGGCCGTCCTCGCAGTACACGTCCACACTGTCCGCGCCGGCCGCGGCCGCGTCCGGGCACCAGGAGCTGACCGCGTCGATGTAGTCGGCCCGGCGGCCGAAGTACTCCGGCGGCACCGAATGCGCGGCCAGGAACGTCACGTGCATCCGCGGCATGCCGGGCTCGCTCTCCAGCGACCGCAGCATCCGGACGTCGGCTAGTTCGCCGTCCCGGGTCAGGTGGTAACCGGTCTTGGCCTCGACCGTGGTGGTGCCGGACATCAGCCAGGCGTTCAGGCGCTCGCGCACGCCGTTGCACAAGGTCCAGGGGTCGGTGCCCCGGGTCACGGTCACGGTCGAGGAGACGCCGCCGCCCGCGGCGTTGATCTCCGACGCGGTCGAGCCGCCGGACAGCATGGTCAGCTCGGCCCAGCGGTTGCCCGCGTAGACCGGGTGGCTGTGCGCGTCGATGAGGCCGGGGGTGACCAGGGCGCCGCCCAGGTTCTCAACATGGTCCACGTCGACGATGTCGTCGACCACCCCGGGGACGCGTTGAGGCAACTCGGC
Source organism: Streptosporangiaceae bacterium (assembly GCA_036495425.1). GTDB lineage: Bacteria > Actinomycetota > Actinomycetes > Streptosporangiales > Streptosporangiaceae > Bog-532. The sequence continues at coordinate 16,867 of DASXMW010000167.1, forward strand.
CGCGGGGCCGACCCAGGCGATCCGCTCGTCCTTGGTCAGGATGGCGGCGTTGCTCAGGATCTC
>DASXMW010000168.1:0-9827 GCA_036495425.1 Streptosporangiaceae bacterium
CTGATCGGGCTGAGCGGCCAGATCTCCATCGGGCACGGCGCGTTCATGGCCATCGGCGGCTACACCACCGCGCTCCTGCTGACCCACCTGGGCTGGCCGCTGGCGCTGATCCTGCTGGCCAGCGTGGTTGTCGCGGCCGCCGGCGGCGCCCTGTTCGGGGTGGCCGCCGCCCGGCTGCGCGGCCCCTACCTGGCCGGGGCCACGCTGATGCTGGCCGTGGCCCTGCCCACGGTGGCCAACCAGTACCAGCATTTCTTCGGCGGCGACCAGGGCCTGCCGGTCACCATCACCACCCCCGCCTTCCTCGGCGCCACGTTCCCGCCGACCCGGTGGCAGGCCTGGGTCACCTGCGGGTCAGCCCTGATCGCGCTGATCCTGCTGGCCAACCTGTCCCGCAGCCGGGTCGGCCGCAGCTGGCGGGCGGTCCGCGACGACGAGGTGGCCGCCGCGCTGTCCGGCCTCAACGTGGCCCGGCTGCAGGTGCTGGCCTTCGTGGTCAGCGCGGCCTGCGCCGGGCTGGGCGGCGGCCTGCTGGCCGTGGTCACCGGGATCGTGGCCCCCGGCGCCTACACCCTCACCCTGTCCATCGCGCTGCTGACCGCGGCCGTGCTGGGTGGCCTCGGCACCCTGCCCGGCGCCCTGTGGGGCAGCCTGGTGCTGGTCCTGGTGCCGACCTACCTGACCAACGTCGGCGCCAGTCACGGCCTGTCCAGCGGCGCCAGTTCGAGTGTCCCGATCGCCGCCTACGGCGTCGTCCTCATCGTCGTGATGCTGGTCTTTCCCGCTGGTATCCAAGGCGGTCTGCGCCGCCTGTTCGGGTCGGCGGCGGCAACGCCTCCAGCGCTGCCGCGCCGGCGAATTCCCTTCACCACGCTGCGCCGCCCGGCGCAGGGCCGTGAGAACCAGGAAGAAGGCCCCTCATGAACAGATCATCCAGGGCCCGCGTCGCCGCACTGGCCGGCCTCACGGCCGCGGCCGTGGTCATCGCGGGCTGCAGCTCCGGTGGCTCCGGTGGCGGGTCCGGGGGCGGGTCCGGCTCGTCCAGCCAGAAGCTGACCGCGTCCGCGCCCGGGATCACCTCGACCACGATCACGATCGGCAGCCACCAGCCGCTCACCGGCGTGGCCGCCCCCGGCTACGACGAGATCGCCCCCGCCTCCAACGCCTACTTCCAGTACGTGAACGCGCACGGCGGCATCTACGGCCGGAAGATCAACTACAAGTTCCTGAACGACCAGTACGACCCGACCAACACCGCCACCGTCGTGCACCAGCTGGTCCTGCAGGACAACGTGTACGCGATCTTCGACGGGCTGGGCACCCCCACCCACCTGGCCGTGGTCAAGTACCTGAACTCCTCCAAGGTGCCGGACGTGTTCGTGGCCTCCGGCTGCGAGTGCTGGAACGCGCCCAGCACCGAGCCCTTCACCACCGGCTGGCAGATCGACTACGTGCGCGAGGGCAAGATCCTCGGCAACTACATCAAGCAGCACTACAAGGGCAAGAAGATCGCCTACTTCTACCAGGACGACGAGTTCGGCCAGGACGGGGTCAAGGGCCTGGACTACGAGATCCCCAAGTCCCAGGTCGTGGCCAGGCAGACCTACAACCCGGCCGTCACCAACGTCGGTCCCCAGGTGACCGCGCTCAAGGCTTCCGGCGCCCAGGTCGTGGTCTCGTTCTCGGTGCCCGCCTTCACCGCCCTGCTCAAGCTGGGCATGCTCAAGCTGAACTTCAACCCGCAGCTGGTCGTCAGCGACGTGGGCTCGGACCCGATCACCCTGTCCGGGCTGCTCGAGGCGTTCGCCAAGCAGGGCGGGGCCAAGGTGCAGGGCAACCAGCTCATCCAGGGCATCGTCACCGACGGCTACCTGCCCTCGCTGGGCAGTACCGGCAACTCCTGGATCCAGCTGTTCACCAAGATCCACAGCCAGTACCTGCCGAAACTTCCGCTGGATGGCAACGTCGCGTTCGGCATGGCCGTCGCCTACACGTTCGTGCAGGCCATGTTCAAGGCCGGGCGTAACCCGACCCGGCAGGACCTGATCGACGCGATCAACGGCGGCCTGCCTCAGGGCCCGTCCGTGGCGCCGTACGCCTTCTCCAAGACCAACCACGACGGCATCACCGGCGCGTACATGGCCATGGTCAAGAAGGGCGCCCTGGCGCCGATCGGGCCGGTGCAGGTGACCGACACCAGCCCCAGCGGTGCCGTGACCACCGACAGCACCACCCCGAAGGCCGCGCCGGCCAGCGGGATACCATCGCCCTGACGTGCATCGCTGGCCGTCCGCGCACTTTCCGCGGGCGGCCAGCGTGCGGTGCGGCCCCGGTCGCCGCGCACCCGCCAGCGGAAGGGATTTGTCGTGACCGTCGCATCCGGCCGCAGGCCGCCCGCTGGCGATGACCGGCCCCCGGGCGAGCGGCTGCTGCTGGCGGCGGAGGAACTGTTCGGCGAGCGCAGCTACCGGCGGACCAGCGTGGCCGACATCTGCTCCCGGGCCGGCATCGCCACCGGCAGCTTCTATGCCCACTTCAGTTCGAAGAACGACATCTTCGCGGCCGTCGTCCGCCAGATCAACGCCGACCTGCGGGCGGCCATGCGGGCCGCGATCGAGGCCGCCCCCGAACGGCAGCGGGACCGGGAGCGGGCCGCGTTCCGGGCCTTCTTCCAGATGCTGTCCAAGCGCCCCTGGATCGACCGCATCGTGCGCGAGTCCGAGTTCGTCGACCCGGGCCTGTTCCGCGAGTACTACGAGCGGCTGGCCCGCGGCTACGCCCGGGGCGTGCGCCATGCCCAGCTGGCCGGGGACGTCGACCCGAACTACGACCCGGAGGTCATCGCCTACATGTACACCGGCATCGGGAACTTCGTCGGCATGCGCTGGGCCGACTGGACCGCGGGCGGCCAGGTCCCGTCGGACGTGCTGGAAGACATGCTGAGCGTGCTGGCCCGCGGCCTCCCGCCCAAGGCGGAATCGGCCTAGCCCCGGCCCCCACCTAACGCCACTTCAGCCCCACGCACCTCTACACCCCCCGGCAACCCCACGCGTCCCTACAGCCCCTCGCGCCGGGCCAGTTCCCGCACGCACTCCGTACTGCCGCAGGTCCGGCCCGATCCCAGCCGCGGCCTTCCGCAGTGACAGGTGGGCCGCAACCGGGCCAGCCAGGCCTCATAGGCCAGCAGTTCGTCGGCCCCGTCGTCGCTCGGCACCGACACCACCGGGCGGATCCGGCCCCCGGGCATGGCCAGCCACTCTCGCGGCTTCTCGGTGAGCGGTCCGACCGGTTCCGAACCCATACCCCCATTGTCACCTGCGCCGAGCAGTGATAGCGACCCGCGGTCGCCCCCTCCCCGCCGTCAGCGCGGCCCGGATCTGGGCCGCCACCTGGTCAGGCGCGGTCCGTATCTGCCCGGGCGTGAAGTGCAGCAACAGCACCCCGTGCGCCACCAGCCGGTCATGCCGGGCCATCGTGCGCTGCCAGTCCTCCGCCGAATAGTGATACTCCTTCGAGTCCACCTCGGCCCCCACTCCCGCCTCCTCCCACCACCCATCCACCACCGCCACCAGCTCCCGCCCCACATACAACCGCGCATTGAAAACTGGCATCGGAATCCGGGCCCGCTTGAGCAGCCCCCGCAGGTCGCCCTCGGGTGCCGACCTGATCCCGTCTTTGACCTCAACTAATGCCGCGCGCAGCGCCGCCGACCCCTTGGCTGGCCCCTCCTCCAACTCGAGTACGAGCAGCTGGATCGAGCATCGTTGCCGTTGGATCACCTGGGCCACCAGCGCCCGCACGTCGCGGCTCGAGGTGAGGCTCCGGGCGGCGTCCGCCACCGCCCGGGCCGCCAGCGCGTACCTGATCTCCCCGTCCACGCACATCTCGGCGGGCATCCGGGTGCTGTGCTGAACGCGTGCGAATCCAGTGCTCTGGCGGCGCACGCTTGCTGGCACCACCACGTCGACCAGCCCGGTGTCCGGCACGGACAAGCCATGCCGCCGGGCCGCGGCCAGGCCGGTGAGCCCGCTTCGTGGCCCGGCGTGCAGCAGCGCCGCCATCTCCCGCTGTTCCCTGGAAACCGCCCCGGTCACCGTGATGTACACGCCTGGCAGCAATCGCCGCCACGGCCCACCGGGACGGATCCGGTAGTCCAGCACCTTCTCCGGGAGCCCGCAGGCCAGAACCTGGTCACGCCCGATCACGCAGTGCTGACGACGCAGCAGATTCCCGATCTGCCGATGGTCGTATTGAGCCATCCGAGGCATGCAACGAGCCTCCCACCCCCCTACGACACCCGCCCCCGACCACCCGCGCCCAGGCCGCAACCCCAAGCCCGCGCACCACCCCGTAGCCCTCCAGCCTCGCCCCCAATGCCTTGACCCCCCTGGTCTCCAGCCCTCGGCCCCCTTGGCCGCCAGCCCTCGGCCCCCCATAGCCCATGGCCCATGGCCCCTAGCCTCGGCAGCCCATAGTCCCCCCGCCCCCGGGCAATCCAATGGGGGCAAATGCGCATTCACCCCCAAAAGTTTCGGGGTAAATGCGCATTTGCCCCGAAACGGAGCCGTTGAGCCCGAGGCGGCTGGGGCTCGAGTGCCAGGAGTGCTGGCCGAGCCGGGTCAGCGGGAGAGCATGAGGTCGTGCAGCTCGGCCAGGGGGAGGCCGAGGACGTTGCTGACGCTGCCCTGGACGCTGGCCACCAGCATGGCCCCGGCGGCTTGGAGCCCGTACGCGCCCGCCTTGTCGTAGGGCTCGGGGGAGTCGACGTACCAGTCCAGGACATCGTCGCTGATCTTGACGAAGGTGACCTCGGACGTCACGGTAACCGCAACCGTCCCGGCGGGGGAGACCACCGCCACCCCGGTGTAGACCGTGTGCGTCCGGCCCGACAGCGTGCGCAGGGTGTCCAGGGCTTCAGCCCGGTCCGCGGGCTTGCCGATGATCCGGCCGTCGATGACCACGGTGGTGTCGGCGGCCACCACCACCTCGCCCGGGCGGCCACGGCCTGCGCCTTGGCCCGGGCCAGCCGGTCCACGTAGGCGGCCGGCGGCTCACCAACCAGCGGGGTCTCGTCGAGGTCGGCCGGCCGCACCTCGGGCTCGACCCCGATGCTGCGCAGCAGGCCCAGCCGCCGCGGCGAGGACGAAGCCAGCACCACCGCGATCGGCCACCCCGGCGGCGGCGACCCCGGCGACCCCGGGGTCCCCAGGGACCCCGACCCCGGGGACCCCGACCCCGGGGACCCCGATCCCGGGGATGGCGACAGCGGCACAGGCGGCACGCGGCCCAGGCTACCGGTCAGCCGGTCAGCCGGTCAGGCCACCGGCTCAGCTGGTCAGGCCACCAGCCCAGCCGGTCAGGCCACCGGCCCAGCCGGCCAGCCCACCGGCCCAGCCGTCAGCCAACCGGGTCGGCGGTCCCGGACTCGGGTGCGCGCACGCCTTCCACACCGCCCGCGCCGGACCCGGCGACCTCAGCGACCTCACCGGTCCCGTCGGCCGAGGGCAGGTCCTCCTGCACTCCGCGCCGCAGCCCGAGCAGGGCCACCATCGCCCCGGCCGCCATGATCCCGGCCATCACGTACAGCACGGTCCGGGTCGCGTAGGCGAAGTCGAGCTGGTAGAAGTGCGGGATCGCCGACGCGGAGCCGCCGCTGCTACTGCTGCTCCGGGACTGGGACAGCTGCGCGGCCAGGGTCTGCGCCCGCCCCCGGGGCAGCCCCTGGGCCTCGAGCGAGCCGGTGAGCCGGTTGCGCATGTCGGTGACCAGGATCGTGCCCAGGATGGCCAGCCCCAGGCTGGCGGTGTAGTTCCGCACGGTCTGGGTGATGCCGGTGGCCTCGCCGTAGGAGAGCCGGGACGCCCGGTTCACCGCGTCCGTACTGGCCGGGCCGAGCATGAATCCCATGCCGGCCCCGGCCAGGATGATGTACCACTGCTGGCTGCCGAAGCTCAGTCCGGTGACCTTCCCGGCCCACAGGAAGAAGCCCACCGCGGCCAGCGCGCAGCCCAGCACCACCGGCCGCTTGGCCCCGCCCCGGTCCAGCATCCGGCCGCCGATCTGGGCCGCGACCACGAAGCCGATGAAGAAGAAGAGCAGGATCACCCCGGCTTCGGAGGCCGTCTTGCCCAGCGAGATCTGGGCGTACTCGCTGGCGAAAAAGAACACCGGGATGAACACCGTGGTGGAGATGCCCAGCACGATGTTCTCGACCAGGAACGGCCGGATCCGGAAGATACTGACCTGGATCAGCGGCGACTCGGTGCGCAGCTCGACCAGGTAGAACACCACCAGCAAGGCCAGGCCGCCGACGATGCACAGCCAGGTGCCCGGGTTGTGCCAGCCCCAGATGCTGGACTGCTGGAAGCCGAACACCGACAGGGCCACGCCCGCCGCGATCAGCACCAGGCCCCGGTAGTCCATCCGGGCCGGCCGGTGCTCGGTCACCGGCTTGGAGATGAAGATCAGGGCCAGCGCGATCAGCGCGACCGGGATGTTGACCCAGAAGATCGCGCGCCACGTCCACTGGGTCAGGTAGCCGCCCAGCACCGGGCCGATCGCGGTCAGGCCGCCCGCGATGCCGAAGAACAGCGCCAGCGCCTTGCCCCGCTCCCGCAGCGGGAAGGTCTGCACCACGATGGCCAGCGCGGCCGGGAACATGATCGCGCCGCCCGCGCCCTGCACCACCCGGAAGGCCACGATCCACGCCTCGGCCAGGCTGCCCTTGGGCGTCAGCCCGCACAGCGCTGAGGCCGTCGCGAAGATGATCACGCCCAGCGTGACCATCTTCCGGTGGCCGAGCGTGTCGGCCAGCCGGCCGCCGTACGCGAACAGCGCCGCCAGCGAGAGCAGGTAGGCGTTGACCGCCCACTGCACGCCGGTGCTGGACAGCCCCAGTTCCTTCTGGATCTGGGGCACGGCGATCGACACGATCGTCTGGTCGATGAACGTCATCGCGACGGCGAAGATCATCGCCGCCAGGATCAGGTTTCTTGACCGGCCACCCCCTGACCGGCCACCCGCTGCCCTGCCGACCGCCACAATTCCTCCCCCATTTTTCGGAGATCAGCTTCCCTTACTCAGCGCGATCGGTCTAGCCCCGCCGCGGTAACACCCCGCCCTCTGTGTGCAGGAAAACGGTTGCGCATGCGAGGATGGCGCCGGACCCAGAACCACACCCGCCGGAAGGACCTGAGCATGAGCCGCGTCGTCGTCATCGGAGCCACCGGGCACATCGGCACCTACCTGGTCCCGCGGCTGGTCCGTGCCGGTCACGAGGTCACCGCGCTGAGCCGCGGCAAACGCGAGCCGTACCACTCCAGCCCGGAGTGGGCCAAGGTCACCAGCATCGCCGCCGACCGGGACGCCGAAGACGCCGAAGGCACGTTCGGGGCCCGTATCGCCGCCCTGGGCCCGGACGTGGTCATCGATCTGGTCTGCTTCACCGCCGGCTCGGCCCGCCAGTTGGTCGAAGCCCTCCGCCCCTCCCGTCCCCTGCTCGTACATTGCGGCACGATCTGGGTGCACGGACCGGCCCTGCGGGTGCCGGTCACCGAGGACGAGCCGCGCACCGCCTACGGCGACTACGGCACCGGCAAGATGGAGGTCGAGGCCCTGCTGCAGCGGGAGACCGTGGCGGGCGGCGTGCCCTCGGTCATCCTGCACCCGGGCCACATCAGCGGCCCGGGCTGGCCGGTGATCACCCCGGCCGGCAACCTGGACCCGATGGTGTGGACCGCGCTGGCCACCGGCCAGCCGCTGGCCCTGCCCGATCACGGCCTGGGCGTGCTCAACCACGTGCACGCCGACGACGTGGCCCAGGCCTTCGAGCGCGCGCTGACCCGGCCCGAGGCCATCGGGGGCAGCTTCCACGTGGTGGCCGCGCAGTCCATGACCCTGCGCGGGCTGGCCACCGGGGTGGCCGCCTGGTTCGGCCGCGAGCCGAACCTGGACTTCGTCGACTGGCCCGAGTTCGAAAGCCGCGTGGGCGCCAGCCATGCCGAGGTCACCCGCGAACACACCTTCCGCAACCTGACCGCCAGCATCGACCGGGGCCGGCAGGTGCTCGGTTACGACCCCCGCTTCACGTCGCTGGACGCTCTGCACGAGGCCCTCCGCTGGCTGGCCGCCCACGGCGAGGTCAACGTCGGCGGCCAGGAGTTCTAGCCGCGGCCACCACCCCCCGCGAGGAGTTTCAGCTTCTCTTCGCGCCAGGAATCGCGTAAATGGCGCGGTAATGTTTTGGCAGCCTCCGCTCTCTACGCTGACGGCAGTAGAAACGGATCGAGCAATCCGGGCCAGGCAGCGTAATTTCGCCGCGCTGAATGGGCCCAGCCCGGTTGCTTATCCGGACCTGTCCGTCAGGAGGTCAGGAGGCACCCGTGACCTTAGCTCGCCCACCCCGCCTTCTGCTGGGGGCCGCGGCCGCGGCCACCGTGCTGGCCGCCGTGGCCTGCAGCTCATCCGGTGGTTCGCAGTTGTCCAACTCGTCCTCGACCAAGGTAACGTCGCAGGCCAAGCCGGAGAAGACCCACATCCGGGTGGGCACGCTGCCGATCGCCGACGCCGCTGACCTGTTCATCGCCATCGACAAGGGTTATTTCCGCAAGCAGGGCCTCACGGTGACACCCGAAATAATTCAGGCCACGGCGCAGACCACCCCCGATCTGGTTTCGGGGAAGATGGATCTCTCGCTGCTCAACTACGTTTCCACGATGGAAATCGAGCAGAACGGCGGCATCAAATTCAAATACGTGTCACCCGGTACGGTGGCCGCCGCCAACGTCTCGGAGATCCTGGTCCCGAAAGGCTCGCCGATCAAGTCCCTGGCTGACCTGAAGGGCAAGCGGATCGGCTCCCCGCAGACCACCGGGGCCATCGGCAACCTGGCCGTCGACGTCACGCTCAAGGCGCACGGGATCGATCCCCAAGACGTCACGTTCGTGGCCACCCCGTTCCCGGACGAACTGACCGCGCTGGCCCGCCACCAGGTCGACGCGGTCTGGGCCACCGAGCCGTTCAACACCGTGATGCAGAAGAAGCTGGGCGCCCACGCCCTGGTCGACACGATGACCGGCCAGATGTCCGGCTTCCTGGTCGGCGGCTGGGGCACGCTGGCCTCCTACGCGCAGAAGTACCCCAAGACCGTGGCCGCGTTCCAGCGGGCCATGGCCCAGGCCCAGCAGGTCGCGGCCAGCGACCACGGGCTGGTCGTGCGGACCGTGCCGACCTACACCGCGACCAAGGCCGGCATCGCCTCGGTCATGTCGTTCGACACGTTCCCGAGCACCCTTTCCGCCAGCCAGTTGCAGAATGCCGCCAACCTCATGCTCCAGAACGGCTTCCTGCACGCCAAGCTCGACGTCAGCCCCATGCTCCAGGCCGGCCCGGCCAGCTGACCCCGCTGCCCCTGCGGCTGGGCCACCGGCTCACCCCGTGAGTGCCCCTCACGGGGTGAGCCTTTGCCCCAGGGTCCCGGCCACTGCCGGCCGCCCCGCTCACCAACCTTCAATTGATATATGGCTTGAGATCACGTCCCCCGGCTCCCCGCTTGATCCCGGCCCGGCGGCGCGCCCCAGCTACCGCCCATTCCCTGCGTCCCGCCGCCCGAAGCCCTGTCTCTCCCCTCGGAGCCGGCGTCCACCAAGCCCCGATGTGACTGGCTCCCGGGTCCCCGGCCTAACCGGCGACCCCGGCGTCCTCGTAGTGACCGGCGTAGGTCACCCGGAGCTTGTACTTCAGGACCTTGCCGCCCACCGTCTCCGGCAGCGAGTCAACGAACACCACATCCTTGGGCGTCTCGTACCCGGCCAGGCTGGCCCGGCAGT
>DASXMW010000169.1:0-22815 GCA_036495425.1 Streptosporangiaceae bacterium
GAACCAGGCCAGGGAACGCCTGCTCAGCGAGCGCGCCGAGGTCCTGGAGATGCTGCGCGAGTCCGAGGCCGAGATCGCCGCCGACCGCGCCGAAGCGGCCGAGAACGGTGAGCTCGAGGACCCCGTGCCCGCGGTCAGCGCCGCGGGGATGGCCATGGCGTCGGTGAACCGGTTCCGCGACCGGGTGGCCGCCATCGACCGGGCCCTGGTGCGGCTGGACAACGGCACCTACGGGCGTTCGGTGCGCAGCGGCGAGCCCATTCCCAGCGACCGCCTGGACGCCGACCCGGCCGCCGAGCTCACCATCGAGGAAGCCCAGGGCCGCCGGTTAGCGGCGGTGCCCCCGCCGCGGCGACCCCAGCCCGAAGGCCGGCGCTGGGGCCGCCAGTCATGAGGTCAGGCCGCGCGGGCCCGGTCACCCCGGTCGTTCCGGCGCGGACCCCGCGGGCCGCGCAGGCCGGCCGCCTCGCCCGATCCCGGACGGGGGCGCCGCCGCGGGCGCTGTGATCCGCGCCCCGGCCGCCCAGCCCCGGAACCGGAGCCCCGGGACGAGACCTCGGGCGCGGGCGGAGGCGGCGGCACCGGCGTGCCGGAGGCGGCGATCTCCGTCACCACCGGGTGGCCCGAGCTGACGTAATCGCGGCTGGCCGTCAGATCGGCCGCCTGGTGCATCCGCTTCAGCTCCCGCACCTGGCTCTCGTCAGCCAGCGTGACCACCAGGCCGGACGCGCCCGCGCGGGCCGTCCGCCCGGAGCGGTGCAGATAGTCCTTGTGGTCGTTGGGCAGGTCGAAGTGCACAACCAGCTCCACGTCGTCCACGTGGATGCCGCGCGCGGCCACGTCGGTGGCCACCAGCACCCGCGGGTGACCGAGCGCGAACGCGTCCAGTGCCCGCTGCCGCTGCTTCTGCGTGCGGTTGCCGTGGATGGCCTCGGCCGCCACCCCGGCCCGGGTCAGCTGCCGGGCCAGCCGGTCGGCGCCGTGCTTGGTCCGGACGAAGAACAGGGTGCGCGACGGGCGGCTGGCCAGGTCGGCCGCCACCGCCAGCTTCTCCTGCTGGTCCGGGACGACCAGCACCCGGTGCTCGGCCAGGCTGGCCGTTTCCGGCTGCGGGGCCACCGCGTGCAGGGCGGGGTCGGTCAGGTAGCGGGTGACCAGCTGGCCGACCCGGTGGTCGAGCGTGGCTGAGAACAGCATCCGCTGCCCGCCCGCCGGGGTGGCGTCCAGGATGCGGGTCACCGCGGGCAGGAACCCGAGGTCGGCCATGTGGTCGGCCTCGTCCAGCACCGTGATCCGGACCTCGCCCAGCGTGCAGGCGTCCTGGTCCATCAGGTCGATCAGCCGGCCCGGGGTGGCCACCACCAGGTCGACGCCGTCCCGCAGCCGGGTGATCTGCCGCGAGTAGGCGACGCCGCCGTACACGGTCATCACCGACACGCCGAGGGTCCGGCCGAGCGGGCCGAGCACGTCGGCGACCTGCTGGGCCAGTTCGCGGGTGGGCACCAGGACCAGGCCACGCGGGGCCTTCCGGCGCGGCCGCTCGCCGCCGTCACCTGCCAGCCGGGACAGCAGCGGCAGGCCGAAGGCCAGGGTCTTGCCCGACCCGGTCTGGGCCCGGCCGAGCACGTCCCGGCCCGCCAGCGCGTCCGGCAGCGCCCGGCGCTGGATCGCGAACGGGGCCTGGATGTCCTGCTTGGCCAGCGCCTGGATCAGCTTCTCCGGCAGACCCAATCCATCGAAGGTCTGCACTTCGGGTTCTGGCCGCGCGGCCGCGTCCGACAGGGCCAGGTCCAGCTCCGTGTACGGCTCGGGCTGGACCGGCCGGGCCGGGCGCGGCGGGCCGGACCGCCGGCCGGAGTTCCGGGACTGGTTACGGGTCGAACTCCGGGACGAGCTGCGGGAGGGGTGGTGCCGGGTGGGCTGGTCGCCGCGACGCTGGGCCGGCGAACGCCGGCGCCGTGCGCTTTCAGGCATGCATGAACTCCATCGCTGATTCGGGGGCCGCGTCATGTAGGACGTCGACGACTGCGGCGACCGAAGCTCGCCGATCAGCGGACTGCTCACACAACCGACCATGCGGGCCGTTCGCCCGCGGACAGGCAGCATCCTCGCTGCCTAGATCAGCAACGCTAGCAGCCCCAGCGATGTTCCCTGGCCCGGACCTCCAGCCAGGGCCCGGACCAGGCAAAGTTCACAGCGCCGCGTACAGCGCCCGCTCGAAGTCCGTGTACAGGTCGCCCGCCTCGGGGGTGAAGAAGGGCAGGAAGTTGCTGTAGATCGAGGCGCAGATTCCGGTCATGCGGTCGACCCAGAAGTGGGTGTTGCACAGCCCGGCCCAGGCCCCGGTCCAGGCCCGCCGCCGGCCCGGCTGGTCTTCGGTGTTCAGCAGCAGCCCGTAACCCCACTTGTAGCCGGGTCCCAGGGCGAACGGGCCGCTGGAGGCCGGGTCGGCGGTGGCGATCTCGGCCGGGAAGTCCAGATCGCCGATCTGGTTGCGGAACGCCTTGGCCACCGTCTCCGGCTGCAGGATCCGGGCGCCGTCCAGCTCGCCGCCGCGCAGCAGGGCCTGCTCGAACTTGATGTAGTCGCTGGGCGGCCCGTACAGCCCGTGCCCGCCCGCGTAGTACTCCGGGGCCTGGTTGAGGATCTCGCCGATCGAAGCCCACTGCCCGTCCTCGCCCTTGACGTGCACGGGCGAGCAGTTGGCCCGGTCCGCGTCGTTCATGATGAACGCGGTGTGGTCCATGCCCAGCGGCCCGGTGATGTTCTGCTTCATGGCCACGTCCAGCGGCAGCCCGGACGCGGCCTCGACCACCTGGCCCAGCCAGTCAGCGTTGATGCCGTAGACGAACGCGGTGCCGGGGTCGGCCACCATCGGCGCCCGCAGCGAGGCCCGGGAGCCGGCCACCACGTTCGGGATGCCGGAGATCTTCTCCCACTGCACCAGGTCACCGCTCCAGAACCAGTAGCCCAGCCCGGAGGTGTGGGTGATCAGCTGCCTGACCGTGGCCTGGCTGGTCGGCGGCCGCAGCTGCGGCACCCCGTCGGAGAACCCGGCCAGCACCTGCACCTCGGCGAACTCGGGGCAGTAGTTGGCCACCGGGGCGTCCAGGTCCAGGGTGCCCTTCTCCATCTCCTGCAGGGCCAGCACCGTGCACGGCATCTTGGTCATCGACATGATCCGGAACACGGTGCCCGGGCTGGCCGGCTCGTCGTCGCCCACCGCGCGCGGCCCGGCCGCGCCCTGGTAGATCACGCCGTCCCGGTCGGCCGCGATGGCCACCACGTGCGGCACTCCGCCCGACGCCACCGCGTCGTTCAGCACCTGGTCGATGGCTGACGGGTCCCTCACAGCACTCACCGCACGCCTCCTCGCGTCGTCTGCCTGTCGTGCTCACACTGCCCCCGGCAGCGCGGCCCGTCCAGTGCCCAGCCCAGCGGCAGCCGAGCCTGTCGCCGTACGCGACCGGCCCCGCCTTCGAAAAAATGGGCACCGTACGATGAGCCGCATGTCACCGCGCGGGATCGACTTCCACGTCCACCTGCCCACCCCGGACTGGCTGGACGGCAGCATGCAGGGCTACGTCGAGGCGGCCGAGGCCTACTTCCGGTCGACGGTCGAGCGGAAGTCCCTGGACGAACTGGCCGGGTACTACCGCGGACTGGACCTGATGGCGGTGCTGCTGGCCTGGGACGCCGAGACCGCCACCGGCCGGCCCCGGGTGCCGAACGAGACCGTGGCCGCGGCCTGCCGCGACTACCCGGACGTGTTCACCGGCCTGGGCTCGGTCGACCCGCACAAGCGCAGCGCCGTCGACGAGGTGGCCAAGATCGCCGACCTGGGGCTGCGGGGGGTGAAGTTCCACCCGTCGCTGCAGGCCTTCGCGCCGGACGACCCGGTGTACTGGCCGGTGTTCGCGGCCTGCGAGGACCACGGCCTGCTGGCCCTGTTCCACACCGGGACCAGCGGGATCGGCGCCCGCCAGCCCGGCGGGCAGGGCATCCGGCTCGACTACGCGCACCCGCTCAAGCTGGACGCGGTCGCGGCCGAGCACCCCGGCCTGACCGTCGTCGCGGCCCACTTCGGCTGGCCCTGGCACATGGACCTGATCGCCATGGCCCTGCACAAGACCAACGTGTACATCGACATCTCCGGCTGGTCGCCCAAGCGGATCCCGCCCGAGGTCGTGCGGGAACTCAAGGGGCGGCTGACCAGCCAGTTCCTGTGGGAGAGCGACTACCCGTTCATCTCGCCCGAGCGCTGCCTGGCCGAGCTGGACACCCTCGACATCCCGGCCGGCACCCTGGACGAGGTGATGCGGGCCAACGCCGCCCGCATCCTCAACCTGGACGCCTGAGCCTCACGCCGGGCCTGAGCCTCACACCGGAGGCTGGAACGCCGGGCCGCCCACGATCAGCCGCGACGGCCGGGAGGGGGTGTGCCAGATCCGGTTGGTGGCGGTCACGCCCTCGGTCTCGGTGATCATGTCCCCGCCGGTGCCCAGGTTCACGTCGTACTTGGGCAGCGCCGACGAGGCCACCTCGACCCGGATCCGGTGCCCGGGCTCGATCCGCACGCAGGTGTCCCACAGGGCGATGCGCACCTCGTAGACCTCACCCGGCGTCACGGTTTCCACCTGGTGAAACCCGTTGCGGTAGCGCAGCCGGACCATGCCGTCGCACAGCCGCTGGGCGAACCCGCCCGGGTGGACGTCGATCAGCTTGGCCATCACGTCGGTGTCCGCGGCCGAGGTGGCCACGTGCGCCACCAGCGTGACCGGGCCGATCAGCTCGACCGGCTCGGCCAGCGGCTCGGTGCTGTAGACCAGCACGTCACCCCGGCTCTCCACGCCCAGGTAGTCGTCGGGGCCGCCGATCTGCCCGCTGCCCTCGCCGGTGATGAACGGCACCGGCCGGTCCGGGTCGTGCGTCCACTCGTCCGGCGGCCCGCTATCGGTGACCGGTTCGGCCAGCAGCCGCCCGTCGCCGTACCGGCTGTTGGCGTGGCCCTGGCTGGCCAGGTGGAACACCTGGGTCCCGGCGTTAGCGGGCGGCCAGGACTGCTCGTCCCGCCACTCGTTGGCCCCCATCACGAAGATCCGGACCGGGGCCGGGACCGGGTCCGGGGTCTGGCCGCGCACGTGCTCGTCCAGGAAGCGCAGCACGTAGGCGTCCAGATCGATCAGGGCGTCCGGGCCGAAGTCGACCTCACCCAGCTTCTGGGTCGTGTTGACCTGGTGACCCCAAGCGCCCATCAGCAGCCGCTGCCCGGGCCGGCCGGCCGCGGTCATGGCCGCGTAGTTGGCCGGGGTGCCGAGCTCCTCGTCGTCGTACCAGCCGGAGATGTGCAGGACCGGCACGTCGACCTCGCCGATGCGGTGCTGGTAGCGGATGGGCTCCCACCACTCGTCCAGGGTGTTGTGCCGGACTTCCTCCCGCCAGTTGGCCGAATGGAACCCGGCCGCCTCGTCCATGGTGGTCAGCGGCCGGTGCGCGTACACCTTCATCCAGTCGGTGTCGCCGGTGTACTGGATGGCCCGGCCGTCGGTCATCCGGAACCAGTGCAGGTGCATGGGGTCGGGCACCCCGGTCGGCCATTCCACGAACGGGTCGCTGGGGGTGACCAGGCACACCATGGCCTTGAGGGCGGCCGGCCGGTGCAGCGCGGTCAGCCACTGGATCCGGCCCGGGTAGCTGCCGCCCAAGGTGGCCACGTCACCGTCGCACCAGTCCTGGGCGGCCACCCAGCCGATGACGTCGGCTCCGTCCGGCCCGTCGTCGCGGTACGGCTGGAACGACCCGTCCGAGTCGCCCCGGCCCCGCACGTCCACGTGCATGAACCCGTACCCGGCCCGCGCGTAGGTGGTGGCCCGGCTGGACTGCCGTTCCCCGGACCGCCCGTACGGGGTCCGCATGATCACCACCGGCGCGGGCTGCCGCTCCGGCAGCACCAGGTCGGCGGCGAGCGTGATCCCGTCCCGCAGCGGAATCCGGACGTTGAACCGGCGTGTGATCGCTGTCTCAGCCACGGTCCCCGATGCTACTCGGGGGGCTTGGTCAGCCCCCGTTCAGCGCCGCGGCCGCCGCCTGCTCGGCGGTCCAGCCCCGCCCTTCGTCCAGACCCTGGCCGAACGCGGCCTGGTCGCCGGCGGCCCGGGCCGTGGCCAGACGCGCGGGCAGGTCGTAGGGCACGATGACCGCACGCACCGGGTCCGCGTCGGGCAGCAGCGCCTGGGCCGCGCCGAACAGCTGCCCGGCCCGGCCGGGCGCGCCCCGTCCGGCCGCCACCTCGCCCAGCCCGGCCAGGGCCAGCGCCACCCCGGCCGGGCTGCCCAGCTGCCGCCAGGCCCGCAGCGCGTCGAGGAGCAGCGGTCCGGCCGTGGCCGGCTCGGCCTTGGTTTCTTCCAGCCCGAAGTTGAGCAGCAGCATGGCCAGGTCCCACTCGTCGTTACCCGGGCGCAGCAGCGGCAGGCCGGCCGCGAACCGGGCCCGGGCCTGCGCGTGCCGGCCCTCCTGCGCGGCCAGCAACCCGAGGCTGGCCAGGACCACGGCCCGGCCGAGGTCGTCGCGGGCCGCCTCCAGGTCGCGCAGGCTGGACTCCAGCTGGTCGCGAGCGGTGACCCGGTCACCCTGCAGCAGCGCGGCGCTGCCCAGGTAGTAGCGCAGGTAGGCGTCGAACGGCTGCCCGTAGTCGGGGTCCACCTCGCCCCACACCGCCCGGGCCTGGTCGAGCAGGGTGCGGGCCTCGGTCAGCTGGCCCTGGCCGGTGCGCACCCGCGCCAGCAGGCTGAGGGCGTAGGCCAGCCAGCGGCGGTCACCGGCGGCGCGGAAGATCCCGATCGCCGGTTCCTCCCGGGCCGCCGCCTGGGTCAGGTCGGCCCGGGCCCACAGTTGCAGCGCCGAGCCGTGCAGCACCCGGGCCCAGTCCACCCCGTCGTCGCCGTTGCGCCGGGCCAGGAACTCGCCGTACCAGGACCCGGCTTCCTCGAGCCGCCCGGTCGTGAGCCAGAACCAGCCCAGCAGGCCGGCCAGGGCCACGCCCAGGGACAGGTCGCCATCCCCGCTCAGGCTCCAGGTCAGCGCGGCCCGCAGGTTGTCGTGGGCGTTCTCCAGCTGGGCCGCCCAGTAACCGCGCCCGGCCGGGACCAGCAGCATCGGCTCGGCCCGGCGGGCCAGGTCCCGCATCAGCTCGGCCTGCCGGCGGCGCATGCCGGCCGTCTCCCCGTGCGCGTCCAGCCTCTCCAGCGCGAACTCGCGGATCGTGTCCAGCATCCCGTAGCGCGGCGGCCCGTCGTCCTGCGACCGGGTGTACACCACGCTCTGGCCGACCAGGACGCTGATCAGCTCGAGCGGATCGGGCTGGCCGGGGGCGTCCGCGGTCAGGGCCTCCACCGTCTCCAGGGTGAAGCCGCCCACGAACACGCCCAGCTGGCGGAACAGGCGGCGCTCGGCCGGGGCCAGCAGACCGTAGCTCCAGGCGATGGCGGCCCGCAGCGTCTGCTGCCGCGGCGGCAGGTCCCGCGGGCCCCGGGTCAGCACCGCCAGCCGCCGCTCCAGCCGGACCAGCAGCGCGGCCGGCGTCAGCACGGTCAGCCGGGCCGCGGCCAGCTGCAGGGCCAGCGGCAGCCCGTCCAGGCGGCGGCAGATCTCGGCCACCGCCACCGCGTTGGCCTCGGTCAGTTCGAAGCCGGGCTGCGCCTCGCGGGCGCAGCTGAGAAAGAACGCCACCGCCGGCGTCGCGGCCAGGGCGGCCAGATCGTACGGGCGCCCGGCGTCCGGCCCGGGCGCCGGCAGGTCGAACGGCTGCACCTGGACCACCCGCTCGTCCCGGACGCGCAGCGGCTCCCGGCTGGTGATCAGGGCCTTGAGCCGCGGGGCCAGCTCCAGCGCCTGCTCGGCCAGCGGGGCCGCCGAGATCAGCTGCTCGGCGTTGTCCACCACGATCAGCAGCTGCCGCGGGGCCAGGAACGCGAGCAGGCTGTCCCGCAGCGGCTGGCCCGGCGTGGCCGGCACGTGCAGCTGCTGGGCCACGGTGTCCCGGATCAGCGCCGGGTCGGTCAGCGTCTCCAGCGAGACGAACGCCGCCCCGTCCGCGAAGTCCCCGGCCACGGCGTTGGCGGCCGCGATGGCCAGCGCGCTCTTGCCCACCCCGCCCGGCCCGGTCAGCGTGACCAGGCTGACGTCCGGGGACCGCAGCAGGTCCGTGACCCGCCGCAGCTCTTCGACCCGGTCGATCAGCGGCCGCCGCGGCACGGGCAGGGTCGGCGGCGGCGCCGCGGCCGGAGCCGGACCGGCCGGGTCCGTTGCGCCCGAGGCGGCGGCCGGGGTGGTGGTGCTGGCGAACCGGTCGGTCAGCAGCAGGGCCAGGTCGTCGGCGACCAGGGCGCCGAGCTCGTCGGCGTCGGTGAACCGGCGGTAGGACACCACCCCGTCGGCCTGGATCGTGTCCAGGAAGCTGGACAGCCGGGGCTCGCGGGTGCCGGCCTGCTTGGTGTAGATGAGCCGCGGCTTACCGGCCGACAGCCGGTACTCGTCCTCGAGTCCGGAGATGTCCATGCCCGGCGCGACCCAGCCGTACGAGCTGGCGTAGATCCCCACGAACACGTCGCTCTGCTCCAGGTAGGAGCGGTACAGCTCGCGGGGCGGGTACGGCCGCGCCCCCATTTCGAACAGCACCGGGGTCAGCCGCAGCTGAGTGATGGCGGCCCGGACCGCCTGCCGTTCGGCGCTCAGTTCCCCGAGCGTGGAGCTGACAAAGACGCGGACCCGTTGATCAGGAGTTTTAATCATGACTGCACTAAGAAGAAGTTATTCCACGATCAATTTAAAAATTCAAATTAACGCCCGGTCGACATCTGATCAACGCCCGGCCGTATTCTCGCCCGCATGAGCGACGCGGCGGCGGTGTGGGTGGTGGCCGGGCCGCCCGGGGCGGGCAAGACCACCGTGGCCCGGTTGCTGCTGGCCCGCCTGGGTCCGGCCCCCGCGCTGCTGGACAAGGACACGGTGTACGGCGGGTTCGTGGCCGCCACCCTGGCCGCGGCCGGGCGGCCGCCCGGGGAGCGCGAAGGCCCCTGGTACGACGAGCACGTCAAGCGGCACGAATACGCGGGCATGACCGCCACCGCCCGCGAGATCCGCGAGCACGGCTGCCCGGTGCTGCTGTCCGGCCCGTTCACCGAGCAGATCCACGACGCCGCCCGCTGGCAGCGGTGGGCCGGAGCACTGGGCGGCGACCCCATCCACCTGATCTGGGTCCGCTCCGACCCCGAGACCCTGCGCGAACGGCTGGCCGCCCGCGGCTCCAGCCGCGACACCGGCAAGATCAGCGACTTCGCCGCGTTCGCCGCCCGGATCAGGCTCGGCCACGAGCCCGAGGCTCCCCATCACACCGTGGACAATCGGCGGGACGCCCCGGCCGCGCTGGCCGATCAGGTGGCCGGCATACTGGCCAGATGCCCGAATTGATCGACCACCCGAGCCGGGTCACGGCCGCCGGGGAACCACCCAAGATCATCGATGAGTTCGCGGGCCGGGTGAACACCGGCGACGGCGGCGTGAGCATCGCCCACATGCGCAGCCCGTCCGGCTGGTCCGAGCCGGGCCAGCGCCCCGAGTTCGACGAGTACACGATCG
Source organism: Streptosporangiaceae bacterium (assembly GCA_036495425.1). GTDB lineage: Bacteria > Actinomycetota > Actinomycetes > Streptosporangiales > Streptosporangiaceae > Bog-532. The sequence goes on from DASXMW010000169.1 coordinate 9,637, forward strand.
TGCTGCGCGGCGCGGTGGAGGTCGAGTACGAGAGTGGCCGGCTCACCGTCCGGGCCGACCAGGCCGTGCACACCCGCCCGGGCGAATGGGTCCGCTACAGCACCCCCGGCCCGGACGGCGCCGACTATATTTCGGTCTGCCTGCCCGCCTTCGCCCCGGACACGGTGCACCGCGATGAGTAGTGGCCGCGGCTGGCGGGACCTGGCCTCGTGGGCCGGGGTGGCCGGCGTCTACGCGGCCACCCAGGGCCTGTCGGCCTGGGCCGGGCAGCGCCCGGGCCGGGGCGGCACCCGGGATCGGTACCAGGAATTCCGCCAGCCGTCGTTCGCCCCGCCCGGGCCGGTGTTCCCGGTGGTGTGGACCGGCCTCAACCTGACCACGGCCACCTCGGCCTGGCGGCTGTGGCGGGTCCGGCGGGCCGCGCGAGCCGAGGTCCCGCACGTGCAGGCCGCGCTGGCCTGGTGGGCGCTGGCCCTGGTCCTGCGGGCCGGCTACGTGCCGCTGGAGTTCGGCGCCCGCCGCTACTGGGCCGCCACCGCGGACTCCGCGCTGCTGTGCGCGGTCATGCTCCGCTACGCGACGGTGGCCCGGCGGGCCGACCCGGCCGCGGCCGCGCTGGCCGCGCCCGAGATCGCCTGGACCGCATTCGCCACCGTGCTCAGCACCGTCATCGCCGCCCAGAACACCTGACCCCCGGCCCCGGGCTACTCCTCGGGGGTGAACGGCGGCGGCTGCACGATCGTGTTCTGGCCGGCCGCCAGCCACCAGTCGCCGTCCCGCCGGACTAGCACGTACATGGCCATCTCGGAGAACGCCCCGCCCGGGTCGGCCCCGGGCGCGGCCGGCGGCACCGGCGTGCCGTCGGGGGCGAGGGCCACCCGCCGGACCTGGGTCACGATCACGTCCGGGGCCGGGGACAGGACCGCGGCCACCTCGTAGCGCGACGCCGGCCCGCCCCGCTGCTCGGCGTTGATCCGCACGTGGATGGCGTGCAGCGGCTCGTACCCCTGCAGCACCATCCCGAACGGGCTGCCCCACAGCAGGTCGGCCGCGAAGTGCCGGTTGTAGACGTCGGCGTCCCGGGTGTCGATGCCCGCCTGCAGCTCGGCGACCAGTGCTTCCACCGCCGTGCGGGCCTCACCGGCACTGACACCCCCGGCGGCCAGGTCGGGCCGCTGCGTCACCTCGGTCATGCCGCCTCCTCGTTAACGATCAGCAGGGTCTTGCCGATGGCCGAGCGCCCTTCCAGCCCCCGGTGCGCGTCGGCCGCGCGGTCCAGCGGATAGGACTGCCCGATCACCGGCCGGATCCGCCTCGCCGCGACGTCGGCCAGGGCCTGGGCGGTGAGCTTCTCGTGGCCACCGGGCGGGAACTGGGCCTGCTCGATGCCCTGAACCGTGATCCCGCGCCGCGCGGCCTCGTTCCGGTCGACCGGGGCGAACCCGCCCGCGGCCGCGCCGTGCCCGGAGAACCGGCCCCCGGCGGCCAGGGTCCCGAACGCCGCCGCTCCCAGCGCCCCGCCCACGCCGTCGAGCACCACCGCGGGTCCGGTCCCGCCGGTCACCGCGGCCACCCGCCTGGTCCAGCCCGGGTCCGAGTAGTCGATCACCGCCTCGGCCCCGGCCGCCCGGGCCTGCCCGGCCTTGGCCTCGCCCCGCGGGGCCCCCGCTACCCGCAGGCCGGCCAGCACCTGGCCGCCGGCCGCCCGGGCCAGCTGGGTCAGCAGCAGCCCCATGCCGCCGGTCGCGCCCAGGATCAGCACCCACTCGCCGGCCCGCACCCCGGTCGCGGCCATCAGCCCCAGCGCGGTGGCCCCGTCGTTCATCATCGCCACCGCGTCGGCCAGGCTGACCGCGTCCGGCACCGGCACCAGCCGGTCCGCGGGCACCACCGCCTGCTCGACGTAGCCGCCGGTCCCGCCCCCGCCCCCGGTGTGCGCCACCACCCGCTGGCCGACCAGGCCGGGATCGGTTCCGGGCCCGGCCGAGGTCACGGTGCCCGCGACCCCGTTGCCCGGCACGTACGGCGGCCGGATCGGGAACCACTGGCTGGCCCGGCCGGACCGGATCAGCGTGTCGATGTGCAGCACGTCGGCGGCCGCGGCCGCGATCACGGCCTGGTCCGGGCCTGGCACCGGCTCCGGCCCGTCGGCTGGCTGGAGTACCTCGGGCGGCCCGAACTCGCGTACTTCGATCACCCGGGAGGTCATCACACCACCGCCTCGAGGTCGCGGGTCCTCAGCCCGGGCTGGTCCGGGTCGACGTTGAGCCCGAGCACCCGCTGCGGGTGAATGCGGATGATCTCCGCGGGCGCGCCCGGAAACGGGGCGGCGTGGCCGGTCGTGGTCTCGGCCGGGCCCCGGATCTCCAGGAACTGGGCCTCCGGCCCCACCCCGGTCGGGTTGTCCACCACCAGCGCGACCAGCGGCTGCCGGCCTACGTTGCGGTACTTGGCGCTCTGGGCCATGTTGTGGCCGTAGATGTCGACCGTGCCCAGCTCGTCGTTGTAGGCGAAGCCGACCGGTTTGACCTGCGGGCCACCGTCCGGGCCGATCGTGGCCAGCCGTCCCAGCCGGTGCTGGGCCAGAAACTTCTGTTCCGCCTGAGTAAGAGCCATGGGCACGACGCTAGAACCTCAACTAACGTTGAGGTCAAACTGAGGCGAGGGGCCACCACTGAGTCTCGCGGGGGAGACCATGACCCAGATCCCGGTGAGGACCAGGGAACTTACTGTCGGCCAGTTGTCGGCCCGCAGCGGCGTGGCCGTGTCCGCGCTGCACTTCTACGAGGCCGAGGGCCTGATCTCGGCCCGGCGGACCACCGGCAACCAGCGCCGCTACCCGCGGGAGATGCTGCGCCGGGTGGCGTTCATCCGGGCCTCCCAGCGGGTCGGTATCCCGCTGGCCCGGATCCGGACCGCCCTGGCCACCCTGCCCCAGGAGCGCACCCCGACCCGGCGCGACTGGGCCCGGCTGTCGGCGGCCTGGCGCGAGGACCTGGACGACCGCATCCGCCAGCTGCAGCACCTGCGCGACCGGCTGACCGGCTGCATCGGCTGCGGCTGCCTGTCCATCAGCGCCTGCCAGCTGGCCAACCCGGGCGACGTGCTCGGCAACGACGGCCCCGGCCCGCGCAAACTGTGAACTCAGCGCCGGCCAAAACCAGCGCCGGCCAAAACCAGCACAGGCCAGGATGGGACCATGCGAATCGAGGATTCAGTGGTGCTGGTCACCGGGGCCGCGCGCGGGCTGGGCCGGGCCTTCGTGGCCGAGCTGGCCGCCCGCGGCGCCAAGACCATCTACGCGGCCGCGCGCGACCCGGCCCGGGTCGAGGGGCCCGGGATCCCGGTCGAGCTGGACATCACCCGGCCCGATCAGGTGGCGGCGGCCGCCCGCCGTTGCTCCGACGTGAACCTGCTGGTCAACAACGCCGGCGTGATGACCAGCAGCCCGTTCCTGGAGGCGCCCAGCAGCGACGGCGCCCGGCTGGAGATCGAAACCAACTACCTGGGCACGCTGGCCATGTGCCGCGCGTTCGCCCCGGTGCTGGCGGCCAACGGCGGCGGCGCCATCGTCAACATGCTGTCGGTGACCAGCTTCTTCACCAACCCGGTCAACGGCAGCTACGGCGCGTCCAAGGCCGCCGAATGGTCCCTGACCAACGGCGTCCGCATCGAGCTGGCCCGCCAGGGCACGCTGGTGGTCGGCGTGCACGCCGGGTTCATCGACACCGAGATGGTGGCCGAACTGGCCCGCGGCCTGCCCAAGGACGACCCGGCCGACGTGGCCCGCCAGGTCTTCGACGCGGTCGAGGCGGGCCAGGTCGAGGTCCTGGCCGACCGCCGCACCGAGCGGATCAAGAGCCTGCTCCCCGAGGACCACGAGAAGATCTACCCCGCCATCCAGCAACGCTGGAACGAGGCCCACCCCAGCGCGGGAACTACCTGATGCGCTCGGCCAGCCGGACGGTGACGGTGTCCCCGGCCTGCTTGCCGATGGCGGTGCGGATGTCCTCCTTGACCGGCAGCTTGTGCCGCCCGTCGCCCAGGGCCATGAACGAGCTCCGGAACGGGTGTCCGTCGACCGTGCCGCGCACCTTGACCAGGCCCCGCGTGCCGAAGTACGCGGCCGAGTCCGGCATCACCACGTAGGTCCAGCCGCCCTGGGCCGGGCTCAGCTCCAGCACCGCGGTGAACTCCCGGTCCAATGGACCCACCCCAGCGACTCCGGGCTTGGCCGTGGCCATGACGATCCCCACTCCTACTCGACGATCTCGAAGCCGTTGCCGTCCGGGTCGGTGAACCGGAACATCGGCGGCACCCCCGGCCAGCGCAGCAGTTCCTCCACGGCCACCCCGGCCGCGGTCAGGTCGGCGTGGGCCGCGGCCGCGTCCTCGGCCGCGAACCGGATTCCGGTCTCGACCCCGGCCGGCGCCCCGTCCCGCTCGGTGAACAGCGCGATCGTGGTGGCCGACCCGGCCGGCGCCACCTCGATCCAGCGGCCGAAGTTCGCGATCTCGACGTCCCGCCGCGTCTCCAGGCCCAGGGTGCCGGTGAAGAACTCCAGCGCCTTGGCCTGGTCCTTGACCGGGACACCCACGGTGGGAAGGCTGGTCAGCTTGGTCATGTCGTCTCCTCTCACGTCTTCCCAGGGCAGACGCGGCGGGCGGGCGGAACTCATCGGCGGGCCCGCCCGGTCCTGGCCCCAAATTGAGACGTCCGGCCTTGGCCAGCCGGGTTACCGTGGCCGCGTGCTCGACGGCCTGAGCTACGACGACAGCGAACCCCCCTCGATCGGCCTGGTCCCGCCCGGCACCAGCTGGGACCAGGTGCGCGACCACATCAAGATCTCGCACAACTTCCTGCTGGTCGAGACCGAGCCGGGCGGGGAGTACGCGGGCGCGTACTGGACCGGCACCGAGATGGTCGTGCTCGGCGACCTGGGCCCCGACCAGGACGAGGCCGTGGACGACTTCCGCGACCAGCTCCGCCAGCGCGGCGAACTCTGAGCGGCGAGCTCTAATCCAGCACGGCCTGGTAGATGAGCTGCCGCAGCTGGGACCGAAGCGGGTAGGCGTTCGACGGCATCAGCTGGGTGAAGAACGACGCGGTCAGCTCCTCGGCCCGGTCGACCCAGAACGCGGTGCTGGCCGCACCGCCCCAGGACAGCTCGCCCGGCGAGCCTGGCACTTTGCCCAGCACCGGGTCGATGACCACCGCGAACCCGAGGCCGAAGCCGGTACCGACGAACGGGACCTCCGCGTACAGCGGGCGCCCGAAATCGGCCAGGTCCTGGTGCCCGGGCAGGTGGTTCCGGCCCATGTAGGCGACCGTTCGCGGGCCGAGTAGCCGCACCCCGTCCAGTTCCCCGGCCGGGCTGCCCTCCCGGGCCAGCAGCATCTGGGTGAAGCGGTCGTAGTCGGCCGCGGTCGAGACCAGCCCGCCGCCCCCGCTGAGGAGTGTCTGCGGCTTGAGCGCAGCGGCGCCCATCGCCCCGATCGGGCTCAGCCCGCCGTCCCCGCCCAGCATGTACAAGGTGGCCAGCCGGTCCGCGTCGTCGGTGTGAAACGCGGTGTCGGTCATGCCCAATGGCTCGAAGATCCGCTGCCGGAAGAACTCATCCAGCCGCTGTCCGGACACCACCTCGACCAGCCGGCCCAGCACGTCGCTGGCCACCGAGTAGCTCCATTCGGTGCCGGGCTGGAACAGCAGCGGCATATCCGCCCAGGCCTCGCAGGCCGCGGCCAGGTCGGTGCCGGGCGGCCAGGCCCACTCGTAGCCGCGGGCCCGGTAGATGGCGTCGACCGGGTGGGCGCGCATGAATCCGTAGGTCAGACCGGAGGTGTGGGTCAGCAGGTGCCAGACGCGCACCGGCTCGGCGGCCGGGACGGTGACCGGCCGCAGGTCGGTCCCGCCGGTGAACACCCGGACGTCAGCGAAGGCCGGGATGTACCGGCTGACCGGGTCGTTCAGCTCGAAGCCGCCCTCTTCCCACAGCAGCATGGCCGCCACCGAAGTGATCGGCTTGGTCATCGAGTACATGCGCCACAAGGTGTCGGGCTCAACCGGGCGGCCGGACTCCAGGTCGCGGGACCCGTAGCTGGCCACGTAGGCCAGCTGGCCCCGCCGATTGACCGTGATCAGCCAGCCGGGCAGCTTCCCGTCGTCCACGTAGCGGGCGAAATGGCGGCCGATCCGCTCCAGCCGCCCCGGGTCCAGCCCCACCTCGGCCGGGTCCACCTCGACCTTGAGTCCGCCCACGCTGCTTCTCCTGCCCTCGAGCACCGACTGACGAGCACCGACTAACGAACTTGACGTTGACGCTACGTCAACTCCTATCGTCGCGGTATGGCCTGGTCAATCGCTGAAGTGGCCCGGATGTCCGGGGTGACGTCCCGGACCCTGCGCCACTACGACGCGATCGGCCTGCTGCCCCCGGCCTACGTGCACAGCAACGGCCACCGTTACTACGAGACCGGCCAGTTGCTGCGGCTCCAGCAGATCCTGCTGCTGCGCGAACTGGGCGTCGGCCTAGGGGACATCGCCACCGCCATCGGGTCCGGTCCGGACACCGTGACCGCGCTACGCCGGCACCACACCAGGTTGCTGGCCGAAAGCAAACGGCTGGCCCGGCTGGCCGGAACCGTGTCCCGAACCATCACCGAACTGGAACAGTTGGACGGAGACGCCGCGATGAGCGCACCACAGATCAACCAGCCGGAGAACCTTTTCGAAGGACTGAACCCGGCCGACTACGACGACGAAGCCCGGGAGCGCTGGCCCGGGCAGTACGAGCAGGCCCAGCAGGTCGTCCAAGGTCTGTCGCCCGAACAGCTGACGAACGAGCAGAAGGAGCAAACCGCCCAGATGATCCGGATGGCGGAGCTGATGACAGCGGGTAAGCCCGCGGCCGACCCCGAAGTCCAGGCCGAAGTGGACCAGCACTACCACTGGGTGGCCCAGTATTGGACCCCGACGGCGCAGGCCTACCGCAACCTGGGTCAGATGTACGTCAACGACGAGCGGTTCCGCGCCAACTACGAGGCGATCACGACCGGACTGGCCGCCTACCAGCGCGACGCCATGGCCGTCTACGCCGACGAGCGCCTTTCCTGACCGTCCAGCTCGGCTACCCGTTCGTGTAGGCGAGTCCGGATCTCGTCCGGGGTGTAGGCCCGGCGGCGGCGCTCGGCGCGGACGACCACCACCCCGGTGGCGGACACGCCCGCGAAACTCGCCAGGCCCAGGATCTTCCAGGTACGTCCTCCTCGCCAGTGCACGTGCCTAGGCTAGCGGCCATGCCAGCAAACAGGGGGCCAGCAGATCGGGGGCCAGCCAACCGGGAGCCCGCGCCCCGGCCGCCCGCGGTGACTCTGGACGAGGCCGCCAAGCTGACCCGTACCGGCGACGTGTGGCTGTTCCGCGGCCGCAAGCCCGCCGACCGGGCCATCCAGGTCGCCACCAACAGCCCGGTCAACCACGTCGGCATGGCCGTGGTGCTGGAGGACCTGCCGCCGCTGCTGTGGCACGCCGAGCTGGGCCGGTCCCTGCCCGACCTGTGGTCCGGCACCCGCCACCGCGGGGTACAACTGCACGACCTTCGCGCGGCCGTGACCGTGTGGGCCGAACGCTACGGCCAGCGGGCCTGGGTAAGGCAACTGAACCCGTCTGCCGCGCCGGACATGGAGGACGCCGTGCTGCGCACGATCGCACGGCTGGACGGCCTGCCGTTTCCGTCCACCGCCAGCCTGGCCACGAGCTGGCTCCGGGGCCGGGTGCCGTCCCCGGGCCAGCTGCCGGCGCTGGCCAGGCTGGCGTCCGCGGGCAGCCTGCGCAGGCTCAGCCGCCCCGCCGCCGAGGCGGTGCTGGAGACCGCCTACTGCGCCGAGGTCCTGGCCGCCACCTATCAGGCCATGGGCCTGCTGGACGGGCGGCACCGCACCAGCTGGTACGACGCGGGCCGATTCTGGAGCGGCGACGACCTGCGGCTGGCCCACGGCTACCAGCTCGGCGGCGAGATCGCGGTGACCGGGCCGGCCGCTGTCTCCGGGCCCACCCGCCACCCGGCGGGCCGGGCCATCCGCCGCGCCGTGCCGCGCCCGCGCCGCCCGGCCGCCGACTGAGGTAGCCTCACGGGCGTGATCGACCCCGTGGTGAGCCTTTCCTGGTGGCAGCAGCACCGCGACGACGTGGTGCTGGCCGATGTCCGCTGGTATCTGGACGGCCGGTCCGGGGAGGCCGCGTACGAGGCCGGGCACCTGCCCGGCGCCGTCTTCGTCGACCTGGACCAGTGGCTGGCCGGCCGGCCCAGCGCCGAGGACGGGCGGCACCCGCTGCCCAGTCCGGCGCTGTTCGCGGGGGGCATGGCCCGCCTCGGCATCTCCGACGGCGACACCGTGGTGGCCTACGACGACGCGGGCGGCACCACCGCGGCCCGGCTGGTCTGGATGCTGCGCGTCACCGGGCGTTCGGCCACCCTGCTCGACGGCGGCCTGCAGGCGTACTCCGGGCCGCTGGAGACGGGGGCCCCGGCCCGGCTACCGGCCCCGTTCACCCCGCGCCCCTGGCCCGCCGAGTACCTGGCCAGCCTCGACGACGCCACCGACCCGGCCAACGTGGTCATCGACGCCCGGGACCGAGCCCGCTACCGCGGCGACACCGAGCCGGTCGACCCCCGCCCCGGCCACATCCCCGGCGCCCGCAGCCTGCCCTGCCGGGAGAACCTGGCCCCGGACGGCACGTTCCTCCCGGTCCCGCAACTCCGCCAGAAGCTCGCCGCAGCCGGCGTCACCGGCCCCGCCACACTCGTCTCCTACTGCGGCTCCGGCGTCACCGCCTGCCACAACCTCCTCATGATCGAGCACGCCGGCCTGGGCCGCGGCCGTCTCTACCCCGGCTCCTGGTCCCAGTACAGCCACACCCCCCGTCCCGCCGCCACCGGCGACACCCCCTGACCCAGGGGACACCCCGGCCCCGAGCTGCCGCCGAGCCCCCTAGCCCCGGGTTGCTCCCCGGCAACCGTTGCCCCACGGCAAAAGAACTCACGTCATAACGCATACCGTTCCCCGATCGCGGGCAGAGGGCCGGTATGGGTGCTATGGACAAGCTCAAGAACAAGCTCCAGATGGGCAAGGGCCGGGCCAAGCAGGACGTCGGCCGGGCCACGGACAACCGCAGCATGGAGGCCGAAGGCCAGGGCGACCGCGTCGCCGGCAGCGCCAAGCAGGTCGGCGAGCAGGTCAAGGACTCCGGCAAGAACGTCAAGGACGCCTTCAAGAACCCCTGATCGGCCCGGCCGTCCCGGAACTGTCCAGGTCAAGTAGCGAGCTAGCCTGCCGACCGGCAGGCTAGCTGCCGTGAATTCATACAATGACTTCTTCGCCGGGTCGCTCATCGGCCTGCAGCCCGGTGGCGGCCTGCAGTACGGCGCGATCATTTTCGGCGCCCTCGGGCTGCTCAGCAGCATCAACCTGTCGCGGCGGCTGTGGGCGGCCCGGGGTGAGGCTCAGCTGTCCCGGCGCCCGTCGGACCCGGCCGACCCGCCCGCCGCGTCCTGAGCGCAGGTCGGCCAGAGCCAGGAACGTGGCCGCCGACAGCAGCAGCACCCCGCCCCCCAGCGTGGCCACGGTCAGCGGCTCACCGAACAGCACGACCCCGAGCGCGGCCGCGCTGACCGGCTCGATCAGCATGATCACCGAGGCGGTCGCCGCCCGCACCGTCGCCGCCCCGGTGAAGTACAGCGGGTAGGCCAGGGCAGTCGGCACGGCGGCCAGGTAGCCGAGCACTCCCAGCGTCTCCGCCGGGTGCAGCGTGTGCGGCAGCAGGCCGGTGGCCAGGGCGAACGGCAGCAACAGCACCGCCCCCAGGCCGAACGCCCACGTCGTCACGGTGACCGGGTCGGCGTCACCCGACGACCCGGCCCCCCCGGCCCGCCCGGCCTGACCGGCCCACCGGGCCACCAGCGACGCCTGCGCGTACCCGGCCGCGGACAGCAGGGCCAGGGCGACGCCGAGGGGCCGCACCGCCCCGGCCGGATTACCCAGCACCAGCGTGACCAGGCCACCCAGCGCGGCGGTCATGGCGGCCACGCCGCCGCGCGGCAGCCGTTCGGCCAGCAGCAGCCGCGCGCCCACCGCGATCAGCAGCGGGCCCGCGCCCAGGGTGACCACGGTGCCCACGGCCAGCCCGGTGACCTGGACCGCGCCGAAGTACGTGGTCTGGAACACGGCCAGCCCGAACCCGGTCAGCAGCCGCACCAGCAGCGCCCGCCGCCCGAGCCGCCCGGGCCGCCACCCGGAGCCCAATGACCCACGACGGCGCGAGCGGGCCAGCCCAAAGAGCAGCAGCAGCACCAGGCCACCGACGTTCCGCCAGAATGAGACGCTGATCGGGCCGAGGTCGCTGGACCGGTAGATGAGGCCGGCCGCCGCGCCCGCGGTGCCCCAGGCGGCACCCGCGACGGTCAGACAGGCCAGGCCACGCCCGGAAGGCAGGCCAGAAACAGAAACAGAAGTAGAAGTAGAAGCAGAAGCTGACACGACAGTTCTCCGCAGCCGGATGGTGATGGGGACCCGTATGCGGGCAGCGCCACCCGGCGCAGCGGGACATCAGTTCCCGGCGCGGCGGTGTTCGGTGGGCCCGCCTAAGCGGCGGGCGGGGGGAGAACCGTCGTCAGTCGCACAATCAGCCACCCTAGCCGATCCAGCGATCAGGCACCCAACGGGCCTGTCGCTCCCCGGTGATCAAGGCGCACCATGACAAAGGAGCACCCGCACTCCGAAACGCCCGAAAACCCGAAAAACCTTGAACCCTGATATATCGAAGGCTGGTTGAACGGAGCCCCAATGACGCAGACGGCCCGCGATCGCATCGAATCTTCACCTGCCGCCCGGCGCCACCCGCTGGCCCCGCTCACCGTGGCCGAGACCACCAGCGCCTGCCGGATCGCCCTGGCCGCCCTGGGCGACGGCGCCCGCGTGGCCTACTGCGAGCTGGTCGAGCCGGCCAAGGACCTGGTCCTGGGCTGGGACCCCGGGCAGAGCCCGCCCGTGCCCCGCCGGGCCCGGTGCGTGATCTACCGGTCCTCGGTTCCGCCTGGGGATGCCCACACCACCCTGGTCACCGTGTCCCTGGACGACCAGGCGGTCACCGAAACGGTCGCGGTTCCCGGCGTGCAGCCGCCGGTCATGTTCGGCGAGTACGCGGCCAACGCCGAACAGATCAAGGCCGACCCCGGGTTCCAGGCGGCCATGGCCCGGCGCGGCATCACCGACATGAGCCAGGTCCAGGTCGACGCCTGGCCCGCCAGCAACTTCGGCCTGGAGGTGGACCGGTCCGGCCGCCGGCTGGCCCGCGGGGTGGCCTACGTGCTGGACGGCCCGGGCAGTAACCCCTACGCCCGGCCGGTGGAGAACCTGGTCGCGGTGCTGGACCGGGACACCGGCCAGCTGGTCGAGCTGATCGACGGCGACGTGGTCCCGGTTCCGGACGATCCCGGCCGGTACGACGCGGCCAGCCAGCCGCACCCGCGCACGCTGGCCCCCTTGCAGATCCTGCAGCCGGACGGCCCAGGCTTCACCATCTCCGACGGCCTGTTGCGCTGGGGCCCGTGGCAGCTGCGGGTGTCCATGCACCCCGTCGAAGGCCTGGTCCTGCACGAGGTCTGCTACCTCGAAGGCGGCCGGGCCCGGCCGGTGCTGTACCGGGCCAGCGTGGCCGAGATGGTGGTGCCCTACGGATCGACCGGCCTCAACCACTGGTGGAAGAACGCCTTCGACGCGGGCGACGTGGGGCTGGGCAAGTCGGCCAACTCGCTCAGGCTGGGCTGCGACTGCCTGGGCGAGATCGTCTACCTGGACGGGGTCCAGATCGACGACGACGGCACCGTCCGTCCCCATCACAAGGTCGTCTGCCTGCACGAAGAGGACTACGGCATCCTCTGGAAGCACACGGACACGGTCACCGGCATGGCCGAGGTCCGCCGGTCCCGGCGCATGGTCGCCTCGTTCATCGCCACCGTCGGCAACTACGAGTACGGCTTCTTCTGGTACTTCTACCTGGACGGGACGATCCAGGCCGAGGTCAAGCTGACCGGCATCATCCAGACCCAGGCCGTCGAGCCCGGCACCCGGGTGCCGTACGCCAACCCGGTCACCCCGGAACTGGCCGGGCCGCACCACCAGCACCTGTTCAGCTTCCGCCTCGACACCTGCGTGGACGGCCCGGTGAACTCGGTCTACGAGGTCGACGCGGTGCCGGTCCCGGCCGGCCCGGACAACCCGCACGGCAACGCCTTCACCTACCGCAGCACGCTGCTGGCCACCGAACTCGGCGCCCGGCGGATGGCCGCCCCCGAGCACGGCCGGTACTGGAAGATCGTCAACCACGGCTCACGCAACGCCGTCGGCGAACCGGTCGCGTACAAGCTCATCCCGCAGCCGGGAGCGCCACTGCTGGCCCAGCCGGAGGCGGCCATCACGGGCCGCGCCACCTTCGCCACCAGGCACCTGTGGGTCACCCCGGCCCGGCCCGACGAGCGGCATCCCGCCGGCGACTTCCCCAACCAGCACCCGGGCGGGGCCGGGCTGCCCGCCTGGACGGCCGCCGACCGGCCGGTGGCCGACACCGACGTCGTGCTCTGGCACACGGTGGGCACCACCCACTTCTGCCGCCCCGAGGACTTCCCGGTCATGCCGGTGGAGTACACCGGCTTCACGCTCAAGCCCATGGGTTTCTTCGACCGAAACCCCGCCGTTGACCTGGCCCCCTCCCCGGCGGCCCAGTGCCACCCGTGACGGCACCGGGGGCCCGGGCCCGTTACGCGGCCAGCGGAAACCACGGGGGGACATTCCGCCCAGCGGGAACCTACGATGTCTGCATGCGCCCTGAACGGGGTCTCGGCGCGCCGGGGCCTCCGCCTGGACCTGACGACCTTACGGAGCATTCATGCCCTTGACCGCGCCCAACGCCCGCGCCGACAACGCGCGGACCGCGATCATCACCGTTGACGACGACCCGGACGTCTCCCGCGCCGTCGCCCGTGACCTGCGGCGCAAGTACGGCAGCGAGTACCGCATCGTCCGGGCCGAGTCCGGGGAATCGGCCCTGGAAGCGCTGCGCGAACTGAAGCTGCGCGGCGACCAGGTCGCCGTGATCCTGGCCGACTACCGGATGCCGAACATG
>DASXMW010000170.1:0-6705 GCA_036495425.1 Streptosporangiaceae bacterium
AGATGCAGCGCGGGGTCCTGGTCATCATGGCCATCAGCAACGGCTCCAGCCTGGCGGTCCTCGCCGCTTCCACCTGTGACCTGGGCCTGGTGGCCTACGAGATGACCCTGCTGGTGGAGCGGGCGGGCCGCGTCCTCACGCCGGCCACCCGGGGCATGATGCAGGCTTCCACCCTTGGGGACGGCAGACGATGACCGGAGGACACGGTGGCGGGCCCGCCGCGAGGTGACGACCGCCCGCTTCCGCCTGGCTCCGCCCGGACGTGGGATAGCCGGTCGGGGCCATGGGACGAGCGGTCCGGGACGTGGAACCAGGGTTCGAACGCGTCGTGGGATGGCGGGCGGCCCCCCGGCTCGTGGGACAGCGCGCAGGGGCGCCGCGGGGGCCAGCGTTCCAGTGAAGAAGAGGCCGTAGGCCGCCTGGTCCGGCCCTACACGGTCACCGGCGGCCGTACGCAGCCGCGCTATCAGCTTCAGGTTGAGGCCCTGGTCACCGCGACGGTGTACGAACCGCGTGACCTGTCCGTACTCGCGCCTGAATGCCAGGCCATTCTGCAATTCTGCCGAGACTGGCGATCTGTGGCGGAAATCTCCGCTGTCCTGCGGCTGCCGCTCGGCGTGGCTAGGATTCTCATCGCGGATATGGGGGCCGATGGCCTGGTACGCATCCACCAGCGGGAGGATGCCGAAGGCCGGCCGGATCTCAATCTGCTCGAAAGGGTGCTTAGTGGACTCCGTAAGATCTAACGTCGGCGCGCCGCAGGGCGCCGCTTCCGCGATGACCTCCGTGAAGATCGTGGTCGCGGGCGGGTTTGGCGTTGGCAAAACCACGTTCGTCGGCTCGGTCTCGGAGATCACGCCGCTGACCACCGAGGCCATGATGACGGTGGCCAGTACCGACGTAGACGACCTGTCCCACGTTCCGGACAAGAGCACCACCACGGTGGCCATGGACTTCGGCCGGATCACCCTTGAGCAGGACCTGATCCTCTACCTGTTCGGCACGCCCGGTCAGCACCGGTTCTGGTTCATGTGGGACGACCTCATCCAGGGCGCCATCGGCGCGGTCGTGCTGGTCGACACCCGGCGGCTGGCCGACTCGTTCCCGGCGGTGGACTACTTCGAGGCCAGCGGGTTGCCGTTCGTGATCGGCATCAACGGCTTCTACGGCCAGTTCCCGCACCGCTCCAAAGACGTGAGCGAGGCGCTGGCCATCTCGCCCGACGTGCCGGTCATCCCCTGTGACGCGCGCAACCGCGAGTCGACCAAGGCCACCCTGGTCACGCTGGTCGAGCACGCGATGACCGTCCAGGCCGCCGGCCGCTACTGAGCCGTCTCACCCAGGCCGTTTCACCTCGACCCGCGGAGGAATGCCCCCCATGGGGGATCGTTACTACAGCACGAGCACGGCTTTTCTCGAGGCGCTGGCGGAAGCCGGCATCCGCTACATGTTCACCAACCTGGGCAGCGATCACCCGGGCCTGATCGAGGCGCTGGCCCAGGCCCGGGCCGAGGACCGGCGGTCCGCGCTGCCCGAGCTGATCATCTGCCCGCACGAGACGGTGGCGCTGAGCGCGGCCCACGCCTACGCCGCGATCACCCGCGAGCCGCAGGCGGTGCTGGTGCACGTGGACGCGGGCACCCAGAACCTGGGTGGCGCGGTCAATACCGCGTTCCGCGGCCGGGTGCCGGTGCTGATCTTCGCCGGGGGTGCTCCGTACACCATCGAGGGTGAGCTGCCCGGCAGCCGCAACGAGTTCATCCACTGGGTCCAGGACGTACACGACCAGCGCGGCATCCTGCGCAACTACGTCAAGTACGACAACGAGATCCGTACCGGCCGCAACGTCAAGCAGCTGGTGCACCGGGCCCTGCAGATCTCCGCCTCCGAGCCGGCCGGCCCGGTCTACCTGGTCGGCCCGCGCGAGGTGATGGAGGAGCAGCTCGACCCGTACACGGTCGACCCGTCCGTGTACCGCCCGGTCGAACCGGCCGCGCTGAACCCGGAGGTGGCGGAGGAGATCGGCGGCGCGCTGGCCCGGGCCCGCCACCCGCTGATCGTCACCGGTTACCTGGGCCGCCACCCCGAGGCCGTCTCCGGGCTGGAAGCGCTGTGCGAGCTGCTGGCCGTCCCGGTCATCGAGTCGGCGCCGAACTATGTGAACTTCCCGGCCAGCAACCCGATGCACAGCGGCTACCAGTGGACGACCAAGGACCAGAACCCGCTGCTGGCCGAGGCCGACGTGATCCTGGCCATCGACTGCGACGTGCCCTGGATCCACGTGACCAGCAAGCCCGCGGCCGACGCCGAGATCTACTGCGTGGACATCGACCCGCTCAAGTCCGGTATGGCGATGTGGCACATCCCGGCCCGGCGGTTCGCCGCCGCCGACTCCCGGCTGGCCCTGCCGCAGATCACCGCCTATGTGCGTGACCACCACCTGGTCGACGAGGCCCTGGTCAGCGGGCGCCGGGCCGACGTCACGGCCCGGCACGACATGCTGCGGGCCGAGCGGGACCAGCGCGAGGCCCCGGACAACGGCGTGATCACCCCGCAGTACCTGGCCGCCTGCGTCCGCGACGCCCTGGCCGACGACGACCCGCTGTACCTGACCGAGGCCATCACCAACTACGAGGTCGTGGCCGAGCACCTGCGGGTCAACCGCCCGGGCGGGCTGTTCGGCAGCGGCGGCGGCTCGCTCGGCTGGTCCGGCGGGGGTGCGGTCGGGGCCAAGCTGGCCGCCCCCGACCGCACCGTGGTCTGCATGGTCGGCGACGGCACCTACCTGTTCGGCGTCCCGTCCTCGGCCCAGTGGGTGGCCCGCCGCTACAACACCCCGGCCCTCACGGTCATCTTCAACAACCGGGGCTGGCGGGCGCCGAAGTTCTCGGCCCTGGCCGTCCACCCCAAGGGCGTCGCCGCCGAGAACGACGACTTCAACGTCAGTTTCGAGCCCGCCCCCGACTACCCGGCCATCGCCGAGGCCGCCGGCGGCGCCTACGCGGCCAACGTCTCCGACCCGGCTGACCTGCCCCGCGTCCTGCGCGAGGCCCTGGCCGAGGTCCACGAGGGCCGCTCCGCCGTCGTGGCCGCCCACCTCCCGGGCGTCTGAGATACTGTTCCGGGTTCGGGGGCGGTAGCTCAGCCGGTCAGAGCAGCGGACTCATAATCCGTCGGTCGTGGGTTCGAGCCCCACCCGCCCCACTCACCAGAACCCCAGCTGGCCTCGGCGTTCGCGCTGTTCCGGCTGGCCGGCGGCCGGGTCGTCGAGGTCCGGGGTGACCTGGACCGGAGCCGGCCGACGGCATGACGGCTCGGGCTGAAGGAAGCTCAGGGCGGCCCCGTTCCCGGGCCGGCCCGGGCCGGCTGTTAGCTTCACTGGCATGCCTGACATCCCCGAGTCCCACCAGGACCTGCTCGACAGCCAGGTCGCCACGCTGGCCACCATCGGCCCGGACGGACGGCCCCAGCTGTCCGAAGTCTGGTTCCTGGCCGACGACGGCGAGGTGAAGTTCTCCCTCAACACCAGCCGGCAGAAGACCAGGAACCTGACCCGCCGCCCCCAGGCCACCGCCTTCATTCTGGATCTGGCCAACCCCTACCGTTACCTGGAGATCCGCGGCGATGCCGAGGTCGTCCCGGACGACGACTACTCGTTCGCGACCAAGGTGGGCGCCAAGTACGGCGCGGACCTGCGCACCCGCGACCAGCCCGGCGACACCCGCGTAGTGGTGACCATCCGCCCCACCCGCATCAACGCCGTCACCATGGGCTGACCGGGCGGCCTGGTTGTCAGTCGCGTTCCGGCGAGCGCAAGGCCTGCAACGCGTCTTCGAAGTCGCGGATCCGGGCCTGCAGCCGGCCCGCGGCCGCCGGGTCGCCGGCCTGGGAGGCCGACTGCACCTGGGCCAGGGTGTTGAGCACGTCGTCCACCCGGGCCCGGTCGTAGGTAGTCGGCGCGAACTCGCGCAGCGACTGCAGGGCGCGGGTCAGGTCCTCGGCCCGGCGCTGCACGTCGCCCCAGCGCGCCGCGGCCGACGGGTCGCGGTACTGGCTGGCCTGACTGGCGCCCTGCACCGACTGGGTCAGGGATGTCCCGCGCACGTAGGCGTCGGCGGCCCGGGTCCGCCAGGCCCGCTTCCGGTCGGCCCGGCCCCGGCCCACCTGGCTGATCGCCACGATCAGCACGATGGCCGCGATCACGGCCAGGATGATCCACAGCCACACCAGCGAGAACCCTCCCGACGACCCCGATGATCCGGTGGGCGACGGCGTGGCCGAAGTCGACGACGGCGAAGCACTGGGGGGCGCGCTCGACGGTGCGGGCGGGCTCGACGACGGCGCGGCCGTGGTCGGCGCCACCGTCGGCGACGGGCTGCCCGGCGCCTGGCTCCCGGTGGCCGCGGGCGCCGCCTGGGCCGCCCGGGCCCCCTGGGCCGCCCGGGCCCCCTGGGCCACCCCGGCTACCGGGTGCCCGGCCCCGGTGTCGCTGGCCCGCGCGACCCCGGTCATCACCCCGGCCGCGATCCCGGCCGCCGCCATCAGCACCGCGGCCAGCAGCGTCATCCGCCGCATGAGCATCATCGTCATCGGTCCCCTCTCCACCGGAAGGGTCTGCCCCCGGCGCGGTCCCCGTCAAGCTCCGCCACGCACATCCAGGCCACGCCGCCCGGCCGGCACCTCGCGCTGCAGCACGGCCTGATACCGCCCGGGCGTCTGCCCGACCGCCCGGCTGAACGCCTCGATGAAAGAACTTGGGTTGGACCAGCCGCACACGATCGCGGTGTCGGTGACGCTGGTCCCCTCGGCCAGCAGGACCAGGGCCTGATGGACGCGCAGCTGAGTCCGCCATCGGTGAAAGCCCATACCCAGCTCCTGGTCGAACAGCCGGCTGAGCGTCCGCGCGCTGGCCCCCGCCCGCCGGCCCAGTTCGGCCAGGGTAGCCGGAGTGCCGGGGTCCTCGCGCAGCAGCGCGGTCACCGCCCGCAGCCGGTCATCACCCGGTTCGGGCAGGTGCAACGGCTGCTCGCTCGACTCCAGCAGCTGATCCAGGGTCACCCGCTCCAGCCGCCGCCGGGCCACGCCCGGCCCGGCCGCCGCACCGGACCCGGTCAGCGTCAGGATGAGCTCCCGCAGCAGCCCCGACACGGCCACCACCGCCGGCCGGGTCCGCTGCCCGCGGGCCAGCCCGCGGGTCAGCCCGGCCGGGAACAGCAGCCCGCGGAAGTCCGTGGTCCCGTAGGCCCGGTGCTGATGTTCGGCCCCGGCCGGGATCCACACCGCCCGGTTCGGCGGCGCCATCCAGGTGCCCCGGCCGGTGGTCACGCCCAGCAGCCCGTGCGCCGGGTAGACCAGCTGCGCCTGGTCGTGGAAGTGCGGTTCGATCGCCTCCCCGGCCAGCAACCGGCGGCGGCTGGCCGGGGCGGCCTGGCGAGGTTGGCGACTTTCCGGCATCAGCTGTCACAATACCGGTGGGCAGCCACCCCGTCCCACGGCACGATGACGACCATGACCACCGCGCCCATCACCGCCGAAGGCCACCGCGCCGGAGACCAGCCCGGCCGCGCCGGCCTCGCGGTCTGGCTGCTCAGCGCGGGCCACGCCGTCGACGACCTGTACCAGGGCGCGGTCCCGGCGCTGATCCCGTTCTTCGTGGCCGCCCGGCACTGGGACTACGCGGCCGCCAGCGGGATCACCGTGGCCGCCACCGTGCTGTCTTCGGTGGCCCAGCCGCTGTTCGGCCTGCTCACCGACTATCGCCGGGCTCCCTGGCTGGTCCCGCTGGGCATGTGCGTGGCCGGGGCGGGCATCGGCCTGTCCGGGCTCAGCACCTTTTACTGGCTGACCTGGCTGGCCGTCGCGCTGTCCGGGGTCGGGGTCGCCGCCTACCACCCGGAGTCGGCCCGGCTGGCCCGGGTGGCCGCGCGCGGCTCTCACGTGGGCATGAGCCTGTTCTCCATGGGCGGCAACGTGGGCTTCGCCCTCGGCCCGGTCCTGGTCGGCGTGGTGCTCGGCGCGCTCGGCACCACCGGGACCGTACCCCTGGTCGTCCCGGCCCTGGCCTGCGGCCTGATCACGATGCTGGCCCTGCGCCGCGCACCCTGGACCCGCCAGCCGGCCGCGGCCCAGGCGCCGGGCGGGGTCCGGCCCGCCAGCGACTGGCCCGGGTTCGTCACCCTGACCGTGGTGGTGGTCGGCCGTTCGGTCGTCACCTTTGGCCTGGGCACGTTCCTGGCCCTGCTGACCGAGCAGCGCCTGCACGCAGGCACCGCGGCCGGCGAGGCCGCGCTCGTCACCTTCTACGGCGCCGGCGCCCTGGGCACCCTGCTCGGTGGCCGCCTGGCCGCCGGCTGGGGCCGCGTCCGCACGGTCCGTGTCTCGTACTTCCTGAGCGTCCCGGCCCTGGCCGCCATCTGGCTGCTGCCCGGACCCGCCATGTTCGCCGGCATCGTGGCCACCGCGCTGGCCCTGTATGTGCCGTTCTCCCTGCACGTCACGCTGGGCCAGGACTATCTGCCCGGCCGGGTCGGCACGGCCAGCGGCGTCACCCTCGGCCTGGCCGTCAGCCTCGGTGGCGTCGCCTCGCCGCTGATCGCCCTCATCGCCGACCACACCACCCTGACCACCGCCATCGCGACCCTGACCGCCATCCCCGCCCTCTGCGCCCTGACCGCCCTCCGCCTCCACGAGCCCCGGCCGACCTAG
>DASXMW010000171.1:0-8857 GCA_036495425.1 Streptosporangiaceae bacterium
ACCACGCACGGGATCATCGCGATGACCGCCCCGGCCACCAGGTAGCCCAGGTTGACCTGCCCGTACGTTCCCACTTCCAGGTTAAAAAGCTCGACCGGCAGCGTGAACGACTTCTGCGAGGTGATGAAGGTCAGCGAGCCCAGGAACTCGGTCCAGGAAAACAGGAACGCGTACAGCACCGTGGTCGCGACACCCGGCAGCACCAGGGGCCGCAGCACGCGAGTAACCATGACCCAGTGCCCGGCCCCGTCCACGAAGGCCGCGTCCTCCAGCTCAGCAGGGATCTGCAGGAAGGTGTTCCGCATGATGAACACGCCGAACGGCAGGTTGAACGTCACGTAGAAGAGTGCCAGCCCGACCAGGGAATTGGTCAGATGGACCTGGTTCAGCTCCAGGAACAGCGGGGTCAGGATGGCCTGGAACGGGATCATCAGCGTGACCAGGATGACCCCGAACACGACGCCCTGGCCGCGGAAGCGGAACCGGCCGAAGCCGTAGCCGGCCAGCAGGGCCACGAGCGCGGTCACCACCGCGGTGCCCAGCGCGACCTCGAAGCTGTTCAGCACGTAGTGGCCGATGCTGTTGCCGTGGCCGAACAGGCCGGTGTAGTTGGCGAAGGTCAGGTGGCCGAAGTCCTTGGCCGACGGCACGGCGGCGATGTCGGCGCCGGGTTCGAACGACTGGATCAGGGCCCAGGCCAGCGGGAGCACGAACACCAGGCTGAGCAGGATCCCGGCCGTGGCGTAGGCCAGGCCGCGGCCACCACCCCGGCCGCCCCGCGACCCGGGCACCCGCGCCGCACGCCCCGACCCGGCTCGCGGGGCGCGGTCCCGGGCCGAGGCCGGAGCCAGCGTGTTGGTCATGACGCCCTCGCGTCCCGGTCGCGGAGCAGCAGGAACTGGCCGGCGCTGATGATGGCCACCACCACGACCAGCAGCATGGCCCCCGCGGTGGCCTTGCCGATCAGGCCCTGCTCGAACGCGACCTGGTAGATCCAGAGCACGATCGGCGTGGTGCTGGTGCCGGGGCCGCCCTGGGTCAGGATCTGGAACTGGTTGAAGGCCAGGAACGACCCGATCACCGACAGGATCAGGCTGAGCGCGATCGACTGCCGCAGCAGCGGCAGCGTGACCCGCAGTTCGGCCCGCCAGCGGGACGCGCCGTCGATGTAGGCGGCCTCGTACAGTTCCCGCGGGATGCCCTGCATGCCGCCGAGCAGCAGGACCATGGTCAGGCCGGAGCCGAACCAGATGACCAGCAGGCAGATCGCGGTCATGCCCGGGATCGTGTGCACCAGCCAGGCGGTGGCTCCGTTGGTCAGGCCCAGCTCCTTGAGCGCGAAGTTGACCGCGCCGCTGTTGGGCTGGAGCTCGACGTAGAAGATGAAGCTCTCCACGGTCAGCCCGACGATGTAGGGCAGGAAGAACAGGGTGCGGAACACGGTCGAGCCGCGCCGGTTGCTCCGGGTCAGCACGGCCAGCCCGTAGCCGATGACGAAGATCGGCCCGGTCACGATCGCGGTGTAGGCGACCGTGAGCAGGATGGCGTGCAGGAACTGGCTGTTGCCGGCCAGCGCCGCGTAGTTGGCCAGGCCGACGAAGTGGTAGGCGCCGACCAGCGGGAAGTTGGTCATCGAGATGTACACCGCGTAGATCAGCGGCAGGATGACCAGGGCCAGCACCATGACCAGGGACGGCACGGTCAGCGCGAACCCGAGCCGTCCCGGCTTGGTGATGTTCTTGGCGGCCACGGTGCTGCCCCTCCTCAGCTGTTCAGGTCGTTGAGCACGGAGGTGAACCCGGACTGGCCCTGCGTGAGCGCGCCGGAGACGTTGCCGTTGTAGACGGCGGTGTTGAACATCCCCTGCCAGGGCTGGCTGACCAGGTTGAACAGCGCGTCGTGGGCCACCGTGTAGGGCGCCTGCCCGTGCGGCAGGTAGCCGACGATCTGCGCCACCATCGGGTACTTGGCCTTGAACGAGGCGGTGACCGCGTCGGACCGGATCGGCTCGACCCCGCCGACCGGGGTGAGCTGCTGGGCGGGCAGGCTCAGCGCGTACTTGACGAACTCCCAGGCTCCGGCCGGGTTCTTGGCTCCGGCCGGGATGCCGAAGTTGGCCCCGCCGTCGTAGGTGCTGTAGCCGCCGTCGGGTCCTGGCAGCGGCGCGATGGCGAACTGGGACAGCTGCTTGGCCGGGGCCGACGCGGCCGCGCCGTACCCGCCGGGCAGCATCCCGATGTGGCCGCCCTGGAAGTCCTTGCCCCAGGTGGTGCCGTTCTGGGTCTGGTCGTTGGCCGGGACCAGCTTGCTGGTCCACAGCTCGCGGTAAAACTGCAGGGTGGCCTGGAGCGACTTGTTGCCGGCCACGGTGGCAGTCTCGTGCCCGGGCTGGCCCTTGAGCACGTCGCCCCCGCCCGCGTACACGTTGGGCATGAGGGTGAAGGTCAGGCAGCCGGGGCAGTCGCCCGCGAACGAGAACCCGTAGTCGCTGCCGCCCAGGGCCCGGATCTTTGTGGCGTCGGACAGGATCTGCGCGAAGTTCCGGGGCGGCTGGTTCGGGTTCAGGCCCGCCTTGGTGAACAGCGTCTTGTTGTACCAGAGCACGGACATGTCGGCGAAGTCCGGGACGCCGTAGTACTTGCCGTTGCTGGTGGCCAGCTTGAGCGCGCCCGGGCTGAGCTTGTCCTTGTAAGTCAGCGCGTTGACTTCCTTGCTGATGTCGAGGAACTCGTTCTTGGAGATGAAGATCTCCGAGTCCACGTCGTCCAGCGAGGCCAGGTCGGGCTCGGTCCCGGCCCGGATGGCCGTGGCCAGCTTGGTGATGTAGTCGGCGTCGGCCACCGGCACCACGTTGACCTTGAGGTTCTTGTGGCTGGCGTTGAAGTTCCTGGCCAGCTGCTTGAACAGCGGCGCGAAGCCGGACCGGTACCAGACGGTCACGGTCCCGGTGGCGTTGCCGTTCAGCGACTTGCCCGACGAGGAGACCCCGCTTGCGCCGCCGACCGGGCTGGTCCCGGAACAGGCCGCGGTGACCAGCGCGGTCAGCAGGGCCGCGGCCGCCAGCACGAGGCTTCTGCGCCCCCTCATGACTGCGGGATCCAGACGCGCATGGCCCCGGCACCCCGGTTGGCCCAGGTGAAGTAGGGCACGGCCGTCAGGGTGACCGGGTGGCCCGCCACCCGGCCGGGAGCGTCGATCGTCGTGATCCCGCCCAGCAGGCCGGGCTGGTTCCTGGACATCATCGTCCCTTCGTCGATTCGGACACCGTCCACGGCAGCACCGGCCGGCTGGTCGGCCTGCTCGAGGCAATACACCAGGGGGCCCCGCTCGATGGCCGCGCAGCCGCGGACACTGTCGATCCGCTCGTCGGCCCGGGTCAGGCGGGGGGTCATGGGCAGGTTCAGCGTGACCACGTCGCCGCGGGCCCAGCGGCGGCGGACGGCGGCGTAGGTGCCGGGCTCGGCGGCCACGCCGGCCGGCCGGCCGTTGACGGCCAGCTCGGCCCCGGCCGCCCAGGCCGGGACGCGCAGGCTCAGCGTCCACTCGGCCTCGCCGCCGGCCCGGACCTCCACCTCGACCCTTCCGTCCCACGGGTACTCGGTGGCCACCGCCAGCTCCACCGGCTGGCCGCCGAGGACGGTGCGGACCGGCATCGGCGCGTACTGGTGCAGCTGCAAGCCCTCCGCGGAGCTGGTGGTGAAGTAGTGCTCGAGCGAGGCCAGGGTGCGCATGGCGTTGGTCGGGCAGCAGGACGTGCCGAACCACGGCTGGCGCCCGTTGGCCACCACCCGCGAGTCCTCGCCGGCCGGGGCGCCCGCCCGCAGCTGGAGCGCGTTCACGTAGAAGAACCGGTCCCCCGACTGCGAGATGCCGGGCAGCACCGCGTTGTACAGGCTTCGTTCCATCAGGTCGGCGTAGGCGGCCTCACCGGTGGCCAGCAGCAGCCGCCAGGCCCACTGCGTGCTGGCCACCGCGGCGCAGGTCTCGGCGTAGGCGCGGTCGGTGGGCAGCTCGAACGGGTCGCCGAACGACTCGCCTTCCCAGCGGGCGCCCAGCCCGCCGGTCAGGTACATCTTGGTCCCGGTCATGGCCGTCCACTGGCCGCGCAGCGCGGCCAGCAGCTCGCTGTCGCCGGTCTCCAGGGCCAGGTCGGTCGCGCCCGCCGCCAGGTAGACGGCCCGGACCGCGTGCCCCTCGGGGGTGGTGGTGTCGCGGACCGGCACCCGGTCCGAGTAGTAGGTGCTGCTGGCGAACCGGCTCGTGTGCTGGGCGGCCAGGATCCCGTGGCCGCGGGCGTCCACGAAGTACCGGGCCAGGGCCAGGCCGGCCGGGTCGCCGGTGAGCCGGTACAGCTCGGCCAGGGCCATCTCGATCAGCGGGTGCCCGCACACGCCGTCGCGCTTACCCGGGCCGAAGGTCTGGCCCAGCTGGGCCACGGCCCGCCGGGCGGTGCCGATCAGACCGTCGTCGTGCCCGGTCCGGACCTGGGCGATCGCGGCCTGGGTCAGCGCCCCGACGTTGAAGATCTCGTGGTTGTAGGGCAGGTCACGGAAGCGGTCGCTGTCGTCCCCGGTGACCTGCTCGAACGTGTTGAGGTAACCGTCCTGGTCCTGGGCGTCCCGGATCAGGCCGGTGACCTCGCGCTGCCAGGAGGCCAGCTGGGGGTCGGCGCCGCGGGCCTGCTCCCAGGCCACCGCCTCCAGCCACTTGTAGACCTCGCCGTCCTGGAACACCGGCCCGTGGTAGCGGCCCCGCTGCCGGGTGCTGGCCGCCTTGAAGTTCTCGAAGCTGCCCGCCGCCTCCAGCTGCTCGGCACCCATCGGGATCGTGGTCTCGCGGTTGACCCGCTGCCGCTGCGCCCACAGTCCCCCGGTGATCGGCGCGTTCCCCAGCGGCAGCGGCCGCAGCGCGGTCCGCGCCCCCGCGGTCGGGTCCACCGGTCCCGGCCGCCGCCCGGCCTGGCTATCGCTCTGGCCCACAGACACTCCGCCTCATTGTCGGACTCACTGTCAGAGTCGGGCTCAACTGTCAGAAACTTACGGAAACCGTATTCCGTAATTTGCCGAATGTAACGCCGGGCCGGAATGCCGGTCAAGAGCCAGCAGGCTCCTTGGCGCCGCGGGCCCGGGTACGATGCACGGAAAAGGGGGACGATTCATGAACCTGCCGAGGCCCCGGCCAGGCCGGCCGGTGACGATCCGGAACGTTGCCGCGCTTGCCGGCGTTTCCGTCGGGACCGCCTCCAAGGCCCTCAACCGCCGCGGTCAGCTGCGGCAGGAGACCCGGGACCGGGTCCTGGCCGCGGCCGAGCAACTGAACTTCCGCCCCAACGAGGCCGCGCGCAGCCTGGGCAGCGAGCGGACGTTCACGGTCGGGCTGATCACCACCGACAGCATCGGCCGGTTCAGCATCCCGGTCCTGCTCGGCGCCGAGGACGCCCTGGACGCGGGCACGATCTCGGTGTTCCTGTGCGACACCCGCGACGACCCGATCCGGGAACGGCACTACGTGGAGACGCTGCTCAGCCGCCGGGTCGACGGCTTCATCGTCACCGGCCGCCGGTCCGACCCTCGCCCCCCACTGGCCAGCGACCTGCCGGTGCCGGTGGTGTACGCGCTCACCCCGTCGCGCGACCCGGCCGACTGCTCGGTGGTGGCTGACGACGAGCAGGCCGGTTTCCTGGCCGGGGAGCACCTGATCGCCACCGGCCGCCGGGCCATCGCCTACGTCACCGGCCCGGACCGGTTCGACGCCGTGGGCCGCCGCGAGAAGGGCCTCAGCACGGCCCTGGCCAGCCACGGCCTGGAACTGGCCGGGCCGGTGCTGTACGGCGAGTGGTCGGAGGCCTGGGGCCGCCGGGCCGCGCAGACCCTGCTGCGGTCACAGACCGGCTTCGACAGCATCTACTGCGGCAGCGACCAGATCGGCCGCGGCGCGATCGAAGGCCTGCAGGCCGCCGGGCGCACCGTGCCCGGCGACGTGGCTCTGGTCGGCACCGACAACTGGGACGTCATGGTCGAAGGCCGCCGCCCCTCGCTGACCACGATCGACCTGAGCCTGCACGAGGTTGGCCGCCGGGCCGCCCAGCACCTGCTGGCCGCGATCGACGGCCAGCCGGTCCAAGGCCTGGAGACCGTCCCGGCCCAGCTCATCATGCGCGAGTCCACCGACTAGCTGTCTGTTTCCCGGCCGCGGCTAGGGGCGCGGGCCGATGAGGACGGCGAAGCCGTCGAGGACGCGTTGCAGGCCGAAGTCGTAGGCATGGCTGGGGTTGTAGGCGCTGCCGTGGGCGGCGCCGGCCGCGGCGCCGACGCGGGCGGCGGTGGGGTAGACGTTCTCGTCGAAGACGCGGGCCAGCAGGGGAGCATTGGCGGCCCACCATTGCTCGTCGTCCAGGGCGCTGTCGCGTTGCAGGGCCCGGGCCTCGGCGGCGGCGCGGGCGCAGGCCTGGATGAAGCTGAGCAGGTAGCTGAGGCAGTCGTCGACGGTGACGTCGTCCAGCCCGAGACCGTCGAACGCGGACAGCTCGTGCTCGTACTTGGCCATCTGCCCGGGCCCGAGGGGCGGGCGGATGGTGGAGACGGCGGCCGCCCAGGGATGGGACTCGAACAGGGCCATGTTCTCGGCCGCGACCGCGGTCAACCGCTGCCGCCAGGGCTGCCCGGAGGTGTCCGCGCGGGGCATGCCCGCGTAGGCGGCATCCAGCATCAGGTCCAGCAGTTCGGCCTTGCCGGGCACGTAGGTGTACAGCGTCATGGGCACCACGCCGAGGGCCTGGGCCACCCGGCGCATGGTCACCGCCTCCAGGCCGTCCCCGTCCGCCAGTTCCGTGGCCGCGTCCACCACGGCGTCGACGCTCAACCCCTGCCGGGGCCCGTGCCGCGGGGTCACGGCCGGATCGCGCCAGAGCAGTTTCAGGGTGCGGGCCGGGTCACCGGCACCGCTTCGCGGGACGGGCACGGGACCATCTTTCCATGTTGTACGTTGTACAGAGTACATAGTACAATGTAAGCAACTGGATACACCACCTTCCGTCTCGAGGAGAGCCCGTGCAGATCACCGCTTCCGCCGTGTCACTGAACGTCGAGGACGTCCCCGCATCCAGTGCATTCCTCACTGAGCACTTCGGCTTCCGCCAGGAGATGGCCGCCGACGGCTTCGCGTCGCTCGCGCGCGACGACACCGCGATGCACGTCGCCTTCCTCCGCCGGGGCCTGGAGGTGCTGCCCGACGACCAGCGCGACAAGCACGCCACCGGCCTGATCCTGGCCTTCACCGTCGACAACCTCGAAGGCGAGCTGGCCCGGCTCCGCTCGGAAGGGGTCGCCATCACGCTGCCGCTGACCGTCGAGGAGTGGGGGGAGCGCCTCTTCCAGGTCACCGACCCCAACGGCGTCATCGTCCAGCTCATGGACTGGGCCGCCCGGCCCGGCAACCAGGCGCCGGGCACGGAGGCCTGAGCCTTACCGCAGGGCGCCGCCGTCCTCGATGTCGAGCAGGGCGACGTCTTTCTGGGTGGGCAGGCCCTCCCAGTCGCCGTGGCTGGCCACCGCGAACGCGGCCACCCGGGCCCCCAGGGCCAGCCGGTCCGGGATGGGCCGGCCGGCCCGGCGGGCGGTCAGATAGCCCGCCGCGAAGGCGTCGCCGGCGCCGACGGTGTCCACCGCCGTGATCGGCACCGCTTTGATATCGAAGGTCTTTTCCCTGGCCACACAGGTCGCCCCGGCGCTCCCACGGGTGACGACGACCTCGGCCACCCCGGCGGCCAGCAGCCCGGCCGCGGTGTCGGCTTCGGCCGCGCCCGGCCCGCCGATCAGGGCCAGCTCGGACTCCGAGGCCAGCACCACGGTGGCCTGGGCCGCCAGCGGGGCCAGCACCTGGGCGGCGGCCCGGCTGTCGGCCCACAGCGCGGTCCGGTGGTTGACCAGGAAGGCCACGGGCAGGCCGGCGTCCCGGGCCAGGCTCAGCAGCCGTTCGGTAGCTTCCCGCGCCCCGGGACTCAGGGCCGGGGTGATCCCGCTGATCACCAGCAGATCGACGTCGGAGTCCCAGGCGGTGCCGGCGTCGGCGACGCTGAACTTCGACCCGGCCGAACCGCGCCGGTGATAGATGGCCCGGCTGCGCCCGCCCGGCCCCGGCTCCAGCAGGAACAGCCCGGTCGGCGCGTCCGGGTCGGTCCGGCAGGCGGCCACGTCCACGCCCTCGGCCCTGAGCGTGCGCAGGACCAGCGCACCCAGTTCGTCGGCGCCGACCCGCCCGGCGAACCGGACCGGCACCCCGAGCCGGGCCATCCCGATGGCCACGTTGCCCTCGGACCCGGCCACCGACAGGTTCACCGGCCCCCCGAGCTTCAGCGGCTGCCGCGCCCGGAGCACGGCCATGACCTCCCCGGCCAGCAGCACGGTCATCGGTTGTCTCCCGCCGAGAAGTCCAGCAGCACCTTGCTGGACCGCCCCGGGTCGGCCGCCACGGCGAAGGCCTCGACGGCGTCGCCAGCCGGGAACACGTCGCTGACGATCGGATCGACCACCGCGCGCGGATCACCCAGGAACGCGACCGCGTTCTCGATCTCAATCAGCCGCAGTGACCCGGTCACCGTCAGCTCGCGGGTGACGACCAGGCTGGCGGGCACGCTGACGTCCCCGGCCGGCACCTGCCCGACCGCGACCACCGTCCCGCCCGGCCGCGCCGCCCGGATGGCGCTGCCCAGCCCCGGCACCGTCCCGGACGACTCCACCACAATCTGGGGCGCCGGGTTCTTGCTGTTATCAGAGCTGGCCAGGTCGGCGCCGTCGGGGAGGTCGCGGGCATGGAGCGCGTCCAGGCCGAGTTCGCGGGCCACGGCCAGGGGACGATC
>DASXMW010000172.1:0-38067 GCA_036495425.1 Streptosporangiaceae bacterium
GGGTTGCTGGATCGCCTACGTGGTGACCCAGTTCCACGCGTTCGCCTGGATCGCGTTCGGCGTGCTGCTGGCCACCATCGCCGCCGGGCTCACCTGGTACACGATCAACACCCGGCTGGCCGCGGCCCGGGCCGCCCGCTCGGCCGTCAAGCCCGCCGTCCAACCCGGCGCCGAGCCCGCCGCCGAGGGCCGCCGCTACCCACCCCGCCGCATCCTCATCCACGGCGGCGCCGCCAGCACCACCCTCATCCTGGCCCTGATCACCCTCCTGATCGCCGCCCGCTAGCCCGGACGCCGCCCGCCGCGTACGATGCTTGTTACTCGTCAGTAACGGGAGGTTCGCGATGACGCTGGCCTACGACCGGGTGGGGTCGGGACCGCCGCTGGTGCTGCTGCACGGGGTCGGCCACCGCCGCCAGGCCTGGAACGCGGTGGTCCCGCTGCTGCGCAACCGCCGCGAGCTGATCATGGTTGATCTGCCCGGGCACGGCGAGTCGCCGCCGTTCCAGCCCGCGGGCCGGGAGCCGGTGCGGGCCATGGCCGAGGACGTGATCGCCTTCCTGGGCGAGCTGGGCCTGGACCGCCCGCACCTGGCCGGCAACTCGCTGGGCGGGGCGCTGGCTCTCATCGCCGGGTCCGAAGGCCGCGCCGCCACCGTCACCGGGCTGTCTCCGGCCGGCTTCTGGGTCAACCGCAGGCAGTTCAGCTACGCCAGGGCGACCTTCAAGATCATGGAGGTCACCGGGGCGGCGATCCAGGGCTCGGCCCCGCGGCTGGCCCGCTCGACCGCGGGCCGGGCGCTCTTGTTCGCCGCGGTGGTCAGCCGCCCGTCCCGGCTCAGCCCCGAGCAGGCCCTCGGGGACACCCAGGCCTTCATGACCGCCCGGCCGACCGTGGACACCATCCTGGCCAGCCCATTGTGGTTCACCGCACCCATCGAGGATCAGGTCCCGGTGACCATCGCCTGGGGCACCAGGGACCGGCTGCTGCTGCCCAGCCAGGCCAAGGTCGCCCGGCGCCAGCTGCCGCACGCCCGGCACCTGCCGCTGCCCGGCTGCGGCCACGTGCCCATGACCGACGACCCGGCCCTGGTCGCCCAGGTCCTGCTGGACGGCAGCACCCTCCTGCCGGAGCCCGCGGCCGAGCCGGATCGGGCCACCGAGCGGTAGCCAGCAGGGGCAGCTCACGTCTGGGGGCCCTCTGGGCTACGCGGGCGCAGCCCGCGTAGGGGGGTCTGGGGGGCTACGCCCCCGAGGCCAACACTGCTCGTTGCATCCGCCACACGATGCCGAGCCCGTTGCCGGCCTCGGGCACCACGTCGAGCGCGCGCTGCCCGGCCCGGGTGAAGCCCAGCTTGCGCGGCACCGCCTCGCTGAAACTGTTCAGCTCGTCGTGCACGATCTCCACCCGGTCGACGCCGGGCAGGGTGAAGGCCGCGTCGGTCAGCGCCTCGGTGGCCGCGGTGGCCAGGCCGCGCCGCACGTAGTCCCGGTGCACCCAGTAACCGATCTCCAGTCCGCCCGGCCCGATCCGGGCCATCAGGCCGCAGCTGCCCGCGATGGTCCCGTCCACGGTGATCGCGTAGTTGAACGCCACGCCGGTCTCCCAGTCCCGGTCACAGGCGACGATGAACTCGAACGCGGTCTGCCGCGAGTAACCGGGCGCCCAGGGCATCCATGGGCGCAGGTGATCCTGCGACTCGATGACGGCGGCGTAGACGCCTTCTTCGTCGCCGGGCCGCCAGCGCCGCAGCGTGACCGGGCCGCGCTCGAGGACTTCGGGGGGACGGGGTTCCTGCATCACCCCATGCTCGCCGGTCCGCCCACGCCGGGACAACCCGATATCGTCGCCGCCGTGGGGATCTCGCTTTCACCCGGCCGCCTCCGGGCCGCCCGCTGGCACGCCCTGTGCCTCGACGGCGCGGCCGCCACCGCGGCCGAGGTCGCGGCCCGGCTGGGCGGGCTGCAGGCGCAGGCCGCGCCGCCCGCCCGGATGGCCGTCCGGCCCCGCACCACCGGGCTGACCGGGGCCGCCGTCGACCGGGCCTGCACCGGCCGCGACGTCACCCGCACCTGGGCCATGCGGGGCACCCTGCACATGATCGCCACCGCCGACCTGCGCTGGATGACGAGCCTCTTCGGTCCCGTAGCGGTCCGGAAAGACCGTCGCCGTCGTCTCCAGCTCGGCCTCACTGATGACCTGTGCGAGCGGGCCCTGGCCGCGCTGGGGTCGATCCTGGCCGGGTCGGCCCCGCTGACCCGGGCCGAGCTCATCGAGCGGCTGGCCGCCGAGGGCATCGCCATCGACCCCAGGACCCAGCAGCCGCCGCACCTGCTCGGCTACGCGGCCGGGCGCGGCCTGATCTGCCGCGGCCCGGACCGGCCGGACGACGAGGAACCCACCTACGTGCGGCTGGACGAGTGGGCGCCGGACGCGCCCGCGCTGGACCGGGACCAGGCCCTGGCCGAGCTGGCCCGGCGCTACCTGGGCGGGTACGGGCCGGCCAGCCGGGCCGACTTCACCAGCTGGTCCGGGCTGCCCGCCGCCGACACCGCGCGGGCCTGGGCGCTGATCGCCGGCGAGACCGTCCCGGTCACCGCCGGCGGCCCCGACATGGCCGATACCGAACTGACCGCCCTGACCGCTGCTCCGCTCGACGGGCCGGACCCGCGGCCCCGGCTGCTCGGGCACTTCGACCCGCTGCTGATGGGGTACCGGGACCGCGACCTCGTGCTCGACCCGGCCCACACACGCCGGATCCAGGCTGGCGGCGGTTTCGTCCGGCCCACCGTGCTGGCCGAAGGCCGGGTGGCCGGGACCTGGCGGCTGGACCGGCGGGCCGGGCGGCTGGTGGTGGAACCGTTCACTCCGCTGACCACCGCCACCCGGGACGCGCTCGCCGACGAGGCCACCGACGTCGGGCGGTTTTCCGGCCTCGACGTAACGTTCGACATAGCGATGCCCCAGTGACCAGGGAGTGCGGATGGACGTCAAGGACGCGATCGCCGGGACCATCGGCGGGGCGCGGGACCGGCTGACCGGCCTGAGCCACCGGCTGTACACAAACCCCGAGATCGCGTGGCAGGAGGAACAGGCCGCGGCCTGGGTCGCGGGCGAACTGGCCGACGGCGGGTTCGACGTGCAGACCGGCGCCTGCGAGCTGCCGACCGCGTTCATCGCCCGGTCCGGCCGCGGGCCGCTGCACATCGGGATCTGCGCCGAGTACGACGCGTTGCCCGGCGTCGGCCACGCCTGCGGCCACAACATCATCGCCGCGTCCGCGGTCGGCGCCGGCCTGGCCCTGGCCGCCGCGGCCGACGAACTGGGCATCACGGTCACCGTGTTCGGCACCCCGGCCGAGGAAGGCGGCGGGGGCAAGGTCTACATGCTCGAACGGGGCGCGTTCGCGGGGGTGCACGCGGCCATGATGGTTCACCCCGGCCCGGTCGACGTGGCCGAAGCCCGCCCGTTCGCGGTGTCGCACATGCTGGTCCGGTACCGCGGGAAGGCCACCCACGCGGCCGCCTACCCGGAGCAGGGCATCAACGCGGCCGACGCCTTCACCGTGGCCCAGGTGGCCATCGGCCTGCTCCGCCAGCAGCTGCTGCCCAGCACCCGGGTGCACGGGGTGGTGACCCACGCGGGCGACGCGCCCAACATCATCCCCGAGGCCAGCGAGGGCCGCTGGTACGTACGGGCCGAGAGCCTGGACGAGCTGGCCGGCCTGGAGCCGAAGATCCGGCGCTGCTTCGAGGCGGGCGCGCTGGCCACCGGCTGTGAGCTGGAGATCGAGGCCGAGGCCCCGCCCTACGCGGAGTTCCGCAACGACCCGGACCTGCTCCCGTTGTACCGGGCCAACGCCGAGCAGCTGGGCCGGGAGTTCCTGCCCTCCGACGGGTCGGGCGCGGGCGGCATGGCCGGGCGGATGAACCGGGCCTCCACCGACATGGGCAACGTGTCGCTGACCGTGCCGTCGATCCACCCCTACATCGGCATCGACTCCCTGCCCGCGGTCAACCACCAGAAGGAATTCGCCGCCCACTGCGTCACCGCCGCCGCCGACCAGGCCCTGGTGGACGGGGCCACCGGCCTGGCCTGGACCGCCGCCGACGCCGCCCGGAGCAAGTCCCTGCGCACCCGCCTGATGAACGGGTAGCCGATTACCGGAGGATCCTCCGGATATGAAAGGCTGGTAACGGAGGTGATCGCGTGAAAATCGGACTTCAAGTCCCCGATTTCACCTGGGCCGGCAATCCCACGCAGCTCGGCCAGACCCTGGCCACCGTGGCCCGCACCGCGGACGACGCCGGCTTCGAGCACATCATGGTCATGGACCACTTCTTCCAGATCGGCAGCGTCGGGCCGTCCGAGCACGAGATGCTGGAGGCCTACACGACGCTGGGCTTCCTGGCCGCGCACACGTCCCGGGCCCGGCTGGGCACCCTGGTCACCGGGGTCATCTACCGCTACCCGGGCATCCTCGGCAAGATCATCACCACCCTGGACGTGCTGTCCGGCGGCCGGGCCTGGCTGGGCGTCGGCGCGGGCTGGAACGAGGAGGAGTCGCGCGGCCTGGGCATCCCGTTCCCGCCGGTGGCCGAGCGGTTCGAGCAGCTCGAGGAGGCCCTGCAGATCTGCCTGCAGATGTGGGCCGGGGACGAGAGCCCGTACCACGGCAAGCAGTTCCACCTGGAGCGCCCGCTGAACTCGCCGCAGGCCCTGACCAAGCCGCACCCGCCCATCATGATCGGCGGCGGCGGGGAGAAGAAGACCCTGCGCCTGGTGGCCAGGTACGCCCAGGCCTGCAACCTGTTCCCCGGACCCCAGCTCGGCCACAAGCTCGACGTGCTCCGTGAGCACTGTGAGCGGGAAGGCCGGGACTACAACGAGATCGAGAAGACCGCCTACTACGCGTTCGACGTCGGCGCCAACGGCGAGAAGACCGCCCAGGTCATTGACGACCTGGGCCGCCTGGCCGAGCAGGGCGTACAGACCGCGATCGGGGCCGTGGCCCGCGTCTCCTCGATCACGCCGCTGGAAGTCATCGGCAACGAGGTCATCCCGGCCGTGGCCAGCTACGGCTCCTGAGCGGCCGCCCGCCCCGGTCGGCGCGTGCGCGGGAGGTGCCCGGCGTCCTCCCGCGCACGCGGGCCTCAGCAGTTGCTGGCGGCCGGGGTGCCGGCCACCCGCGCGGCCAGCCAGTTGACCACGTCGGTCTGGGCTATGACCTGGGTCAGGATGTGATCCCCGAGGTAGCCGGTCAGCGTGGTGTTCACGCCCATCGCGCAGTACTGGCGGTGCAGGCCCTGCTCGACGCGGTAGGGGATGATCTCGTCCAGCAGCCCGTGATACTCGTACAGCGGCGCGGCGGGCTTCATCGTGCCCAGGTTGTTGGTGTCGAGCACGGCCTGCCACTGCGGCTGGCTGATCGGGTTGACCCCGCCGACCGTGTAGTCCTCGATCTTCTTGCCCGCGAAGGTCAGCAGGCCCTGGGCCTGGCACATCCCCTCGAGGCTGTTCATGGCCGCCTGCCCGGCCGGGGTGAGCTCACTGTTCAGGTTCAGGGCCGGGTACACGGTGCTGAACCCCTCGGCCGTCCCGGCCAGGAACGCGAACCAGATCGTGCCGTTGATGTTGCTCGCCACGGCCTGCAGGCTGGCCGGGGTCCCGCCGCCCGCGACCCCGACCAGGTGCAGGCCGGGCGCGTAGGACGGCTGCAGCTGGGCGGCCCAGTCGGCCGCGCTGCCGCCCTGGGAGTAGCCTTCGATCCCCATGGGCGCGGCGGCGTTCAGGCCGGCCCCGGGCAGCCGGGTGGCCGCCCGCAGCGAGTCCAGCACTCCGTAGCCCTCGGGGATCCCGACGTTGTAGGCCTCGCCCCCCGGCGTGCCCAGTCCCGGGTAGTCGGTGACCACCACGGCCCAGCCCTTGGCCAGCATGTTGTTGACCGCGAACTGCTCGTCGAAGTCACCCGCGGCGATCTCCCGCGACGGCGCGCACTGGTCGCCCCAGCCCTGGGTCCCGGGCGCGTAGGCCATCACCGGCCGCGTTCCGATGTACGGCGCCGTCGGCACGAACACCGTGCCCGAGATCGCGGCCGGCTGCCCGTTCACGTCGCGGGACAGGTACAGGATCTGCCAGGCCTGGCTGCCCGCCGCGGGTGAGGTGGCCGGACGGCACCGGATGATGTCCCCGT
Organism: Streptosporangiaceae bacterium; assembly: GCA_036495425.1. GTDB lineage: Bacteria > Actinomycetota > Actinomycetes > Streptosporangiales > Streptosporangiaceae > Bog-532. The sequence continues at coordinate 6,194 of DASXMW010000172.1, forward strand.
TCGCCCCGCCCGGCAGCGGGCTGGGCGGGGTGTAGAAGGCGTTGCCGCCCGGCGCCGGGTCACAGGTGCTGGCCGACGCCGGCGCGGCCGCCGGTCTGGCCACGCGGTGGGCGGCCGTCCCGGCCGCGGGTCCGGCCCCGTGGTCGGCGGCCGCCCCGGCCGGCGCCGTGGCCAGCATGGTCAGCGGCAGCGCCAGCGCCGCCGCGCCCAGCAGTGAGCAGGACAGCCGGAACCCCGGCCTGCGGAGCCTCTTCATCGTGGCCTCCCAGGAGCGAGACGGTCGCACCCCCGGGCCGCCGCAAAGCTACCCGCGAGTAAGACAACGTTTCCCACAAAATCGCACCTGGACACGGGCTCGTAAATAACGCAAAGGACACATTTCCCTACCCCGGCTCCAGGCGCCCCACCCCAGGGAGAGCTCTCCGGTCACCCAGGGCCGACAAGTGTGACATTTCCGACTCAGGCCCGAGTCCGCCGCTGGGGTCAGGCGCGGATCTCGCGCGGGACGGCGAAGTCGGTCATGTGCACCTCGCCCGGCATCAGATCCGCCCACTCCCCCCGGAAGTCGAGCACGGCCACGGCCGCGGTCGGGAACTTCTCGCGGGCCCGGTCCAGCGGCTCACCCCCCGGGCCGTCGGCCATCTGGGCCACGCCGATGGCCAGCTCCGCGATGCCCGGGTTGTGGCCGATGAGCATGACCGTCCGGTAGCCGTTGCCGCTCTCGCGCAGCAGGTGCAGCAGGCTCAGCGCGGTGGCCTCGTAGATGCGCTGCTCGTAGCGGACCGGCGGGTCGGCGCCCAGGACCGGCGCCAGCAGGTCCCACGTCTCCCGGGTCCGGCACGCGGTCGAACACAGGACCAGGTCAGGGACATAACCCATGGACAGCAGCCAGCGCCCCATGGCCGGGGCGTCCCGGCGCCCGCGGTCGTTCAGCGGCCGCTCGGTGTCCGGCACGTCCGGCCACGCCGATTTGGCGTGCCGGAGCAGCAGGAGCCGTCGCGGTTCTTCCGCACCCATGTCTTCAGCCTGACACAGGTTGACCTTGTCATTCACCTCGACGCCGGCGACAGAATGGTCACCGTTCGCGTGCCGGACACCCGCGCGACGGTCACCGGCCTGCACGCCAGGCGACCTTAATCAACATTTGCCTAGCCAGAACACGCTATTCGAGGCGTCCACGTCGTAATTCAATGCGTCCACGTCGTACGATCCGGTCACCGGGGCGTTTCGGCCCCCCGAAATCGTCGCGGAGGCGGGCACCATGGTGTGGCTGACAACACGTGTACGCCGGGTCCTGGCCGGAGTGGCGGTGCTGGCCCTGGCGGCCGGGTTCGCGCTGGCCGCCGCCGGTCCGCACGCGGCCGCGGCCACCCGGGCCCGGGCCACCGCGCTGGCCCCGGCCGCGGACAGCCCGCACGGCTTCTGGTACGGCACCGACAGCTGGCCGATCTCGATCAGCGGCAACCCGTACCAGGAGCCCAAGAGCCTGGGCAACTACGCCGGCTACATCGGGATGACCGGCAGCTGGGCCCACTGGTACGGCTGCAAGGGCGGCTTCGTGGCCTGGTCCTCGGCCAACAGCGCCGAGGCCAACGCCAACTACGCCAAGAACATCGGGATCGGCACCGGGGTGTACTGGTTCATGGGCGGCCCGGGGGTGGACCCGCACTACAACGGCACCACCAGCGAGGCCTACACCTGGGGTCAGCGGCAGGCCGAGCGGGCCATCGCCGACGCCAGCACCGAGGCGGTCAGGTACAAGGTGCTGTGGATGGACATCGAGCTGCCCGGAGTCCCGCCCGCCGACGACAACGGCTGGAACTCGGTCCGCGCCTCCACCTGCAGCAGCACGAAAAGGGCGACCTCCGTCCCGGCCAGCGTCGACCGCGCGGTGTTCAACGGGTTCTACGACTACGAGTCGAGCCACGGCTGGACCCCGGGCGTGTACTCCGACTACGGCGTCTGGACCTCGATCTTCGGCACCGGCAGCGCGGCCTCGATCCCGGGCACCGACGAGTGGACCTACGAGCCCGAGACCACCAACTTCAGCGCCGCCCCGTCGGGCTGGTGCCTCAGGGGCACGTCCAGCTGCGCCACCTTCTTCGGCGGCGTTCATGAGTCCAGCCCGCACGCGCTGATGTGGCAGTGGTCCGGCGGCGGCGGCCTGAGCAACGGGATCGGCGACTTCGACCAGATCGACGCCAACGTGGTCAAGTAGCCCCTCACCGCGTGGTCACCCCCCGGGTGACGCGCAGCAGGTACTCCTTGCGGTGCAGCGGGTCGTGGTCGGTGCGCGGGCGGGACGGGACCGGGCCGCGGATCAGCTGGTAGTGCCCGAACGCGCAGTCCAGCACGGCTTCGCCGCGGGTCAGGCCGGGCAGGGCCTGCTCCAGCGCGTGCACCCGGGCGGCCGGGATCTCGCCCTCCAGCGTGCACACCGGCCCGCGCGCCACCGACGTGCGGGCGACGCCTCGCAGCTTGGCCAGCACCGGCAGCACGGCCCCGGTGACCTCGGCCGGGATCTCCAGGCTGAAGCGCTGCAGCGGCTCGTACACCCGGGTGCCCGCCCGGCGCAGCGCGTCCATCAGCACCAGCGGCGTGAGCTGGCGGAAGTCCCGTCCCGTGCTGGACATGCTCTTGTCGAAGCTCTGGTGCGCGTGGCTCTGCCGGGGCCAGTAGCCGGACCGGATCAGCGTGACCGCGCAGTCGGTGACCTCCCAGCCGCGCAGGCCCTGGCCCAGGGTCTGCCGGACGGTGTCCTCGATGGCCCGCAGGAAGGAGAGCGGCAGCGCTCCGAGCTCGATTTCCATATCGAAGGTCACGCCCGCCCCTTCCGGCGCCGGCTCGACGCGCAGGCCGATCGTGGCCAGGAACGGATTGCCGGGGGTGTCGCCGATCTCGACCGCGGTGCCGGTGCCGGCCGGGCGCTCGATGCAGATCGTGGTGCTCGCCCGGAACGACACGTCGAGACCGAAGTCGCTGGCCAGCGTGGCGCCGATGACCTCCTTCTGCACCTCGCCGTACAGCGAGACCAGCAGTTCCCGGCGGATCGGGTCCTGTCGCAGGTTGATCAGCGGGTCCTGCTCGGCCAGCTGGGTCAGCGCGACGTGCAGCGCGCCGAGGTCCCGGGGCCGGGACGGCACCACCACGGTCTCCAGGGTGGGCGGGGCGAAGTGGTGCGCGGCCGCCCCGGGCCGCGGCGAGCCGATCACGTCACCGATCCGCACCTCGGGCAGCCCGCGCAGCTGCCCGATCTCGCCGGCCCGGACCGCGTCCCGGCCAACCGGGCCGCCGTCGTGGAACACGCTGATGGCGGTGATCTTGGACCCGTGGCGGCCGTCGCCGGCCCGGTCCCGCACCCGGAGCTGGCCGGAGAACATCCGCACGTAGGCGACCTTCTCCCCGGCGGCCCCGCGCTCGACCTTGAACACCGTGCCTGACACTGGGCCTGACACTGGGCCCGACACTGGGCCCGCCATTGGGCCCGGCTGCGGGGCGTCCGGGTCGCCGGTGGCCGCGGGCAGCAGGCCGGCGATGGCCCCGGTCAGCTCGGGGACGCCCGCCCCGGTCAGGGCCGAGCCGGCCAGCACCGGGTGGACCAGCCCGGCCCGGGACTGCGCGGCCAGCGCCCGCCGCAGCCGCGGGTAGCCGATCGGGCGGTCGCCGGCGTAGGCGGCCAGCAGGTCATCGTCGTGATCGGCCAGCTCTTCGGCCAGCCGGGCGACGAAGGCGGGATCGCCCGGGCCGTAGGGCACGAACGCGGCCTGCCGCTGGCCCGCCTGCCGGGTACCGCCCAGGGCGATCGCGGCCGGGGTGAGCCGGGTCGCGATCTGGTCCAGCACCCGCCCGCTGTCCGCGCCGGGCCGGTCGATCTTGTTGATGAAGATGACGGTGGGGATGCCCAGCCGCCGCAGCGTCCGCATCAGCACCCGGGTCTGCGACTGCACGCCTTCCACCGCCGAGACGACCAGCACGGCGCCGTCGAGCACGCTGAGCACCCGCTCGACCTCGGCGATGAAGTCCGGGTGGCCGGGGGTGTCGATGAGGTTGACGGTCACGTCGCCGATGGCGAACGACACCACCGCCGACCTGATCGTGATGCCGCGCTGCCGCTCCAGCGCCAGCGTGTCGGTCTGGGTGCTGCCGTCGTCGACCCGGCCGATCTGGCCGATGACCCCGGCGTCGAACAGCAGCCGTTCGGTCAGGCTGGTCTTACCGGCGTCGACGTGCGCGAGAATGCCCAAGTTGAGAATGCTGCTCAAGCGTCATGTCCTTCGGATGAGTACCTGCTCCTTCCTGGCGGGACACTGACGCTGCGCGCATGAGCTGGGCTCCTGATCTGGTCGGGGACGCATATCCGGTGGTCGCTGGAAGTACAGCACCGGGGCCGCCGGCGGGCAACTGATTTTTCACCCGCTGGCCCCTTGGCCTTCGTTGTCCGATTCTGGCGATTTGTGTACGCTCTCGTCAGCAGGCTGCGACGGGAACGGGATGGGGCCTCATGGGTGCGCGGACAGTTTTGACGGCACTGATCCTGGCGGGCAGCGCGGGGTGGTGGGGCGCGGCCGGGGTGATCCCGGACGCGGCCGCGAGCACCCCGCAGCCGGTTTCCGCCGCGTCCATGGCCGACCCCGGGGTCCTGCTCAACGGCGGGCACTTCTACGCGTTCTCGACCGGGTCCGGCCTGCGGGAATCCATCGCCGGCATCGCCGGCGGCCCGTGGACACCGCCGGTGAACGAGATGAGCGGCACGGGCCTGCCGTCCTGGATCGACACCAGCCAGGGCAACTGGGCGCCGGACATGATCGAGACCACCGCCGGCACGTTCGTGGTGTACTTCTCCGCTGCCCTGCCGGGGACCGGCGGCAACCCGCCCGGCAACGACTCGGCGCCGGCCAGCGGCGCGCGCTGCATCGGCTCGGCCGAGTTCCACCCGCCGTCGACGTGGAAGAGCGGCGACCCGATCGGCCCGCTCACCGTGAACCCGAAGCCGGTGGTCTGCCTGAAAGGCCGGGGCGCGTCCGACGACATGACCGCCGATCCCGGCAACCGGACCCTCGGCGAGGGCGTCATCGACCCGAGCCCGGCCTTCGTCACCATCGGCGGGGCCAAGGAACTGTTCCTGCTCTACAAGACCCAGGGACAAGAGGGGAAGTCCACGATCCGGATGGTCCGGCTGGCCGACACCGACGGGACGACCGTGCTCGGCGACAGCCACCAGCTGCTGAACTACGTCGACGCGCACGGGAACTACCAGGACACGATCGAGGGCCCGTCGCTGATCCAGAACGGCAACTGGTTCATCCTGTTCGTGGCCCACGGCAACTGGGACACCTGCGGCTACACCACCGAGTGGTTCAAGTCCCAGCACATCTGGGCCTGGTCCAGCACCGCCGGAACCACGCTGCTGGACCAGTCCAGCACCGGTCTGTGCGGGCCGGGCGGGGCCGATGCCACCGCCTCGGAGGTTTCCGGGCAGGCCCGGCTGTTCCTGCACGGCTGGGTCAAACCGGGCACCACCACGCCTTCCGGATCCAACAACAACAACGAGTCCGCGGCCGGCCAGGCGCGCGTCATGTACGCGGCCGTGCTGACGTTCGGGTCGGACGGGTACACGCCGAGCGTGTCGTTCCTGGCCCCCACGTCGTAACGCGCCACAGCCCGGGCGGAACGCGCGGTAACACCCGCGGTCGGGCATCCTTGTCTCCATGGCCGCGACGAGGAAGCTGAGCCGCCGGGCGTTCCTGGGCGTGGCCGCGGCCGGGGCGGCCGCGGCCACCTCGCCGCTGTGGTGGCCGGGCGGCTCGCCCAGCGCCCCGGGCCGGGCCAACGCGGCCAGCACGCTCCGGCCCACGCCCCGGCCGGCCCGGGTGCCGCCGGTGGCGGAGAACTCCCGGCCCGGCGACCCGCACTGGGTCATCCGCCACCTGGGTGCCGAGCACGAGATCGAAGGCTGGGCGGGCCGGTCCAGCGTGCGGCAGGGCGAATCGTTTCCGCTGTTCGTGTCGACCACGTCGGCGGGCTACCGGGTGACCGCCTACCGGCTCGGCTGGTACCAGGGCATCGGCGCCCGGCGGGTGTGGCGGTCCGGCCGGCTGCGCGGCCACGCCCAGCACGGGCCGACCCTGGCCGAGGCCACCCGGACCATCCGGACCGACTGGGACCCGGTGCTGGACGTGCCCACCGACGACTGGCCGCCCGGTTCCTACCTGCTGCTGCTGGACGCGGACTCCGGGGCTCAGCGGTACGTGCCGGTCACCGTCCGCTCGGAGAGCACCGCGGGCAAGGTCGTGCTCAAGAACGGCGTCGCGACCTGGCAGGCCTACAACACCTGGGGCGGCTACGACCTGTACCAGGGGCCGCAGGGCGCCTACGCGGACCGGTCGCTGGTGGTCAGCCTGGACCGCCCGTACAACGGCCAGGGCGCGCCGCTGTTCCTGACCTACGAGCGCAACGCCATCAAGCTGGCCGAGTACCTGGGCCTGCCGCTGGCCTACGTGACCAGCATGGACATCGCGGCCGACCCGGACCTGCTGCGCGGGGCCAGCGCGCTCTTCTCGCTCGGGCACGACGAGTACTGGTCCCCGTCCGAGCGGGCCAGCGTGACCGCGGCCCGGAACGCCGGGGTCAACCTGGGTTTCCTGGGCGCCAACGCGATGTTCCGGCGGACCCGGCTGGACGCGTCCACCCTGGGCGCCGGCCGCGAGGTGGTCTGCTACAAGACCGACTACCAGGCCGACCCGATGTACGGCAAGGACAACGCCCTGGTCACCGGCAACTGGCGGGACGCGCCCAGCCCCGAGCCGGAGTCAGCGGTGATCGGGACGCTGTACGAGTCCTACCCGGCCGACGCCTCGTACCGGGTGGCCAGCCCGTCCAGCTGGGTGTTCAAGGGCACCCGGGTGCCCGCCGGGGCCCGCTTCGCGCACCTGGTCGGGGTGGAGTACGACCGGGTCAACCCCGGCTACCCGGTGCCGCGGCCGATCGAGGTGCTGTCCCACTCCCCCCTGGTCTGCCACGGCGTCAGCAGCTACGGCGACTCCGCCTACTACACCCACCCGGGCGGGGCGGGCGTGTTCAACGCCGGCACCATGCGCTGGGTGGAAGCCATCTTCGGCGACCAGCCGCACGGCATCGGCACCGCAACCGCGGCCTTCGTTCGAAGGGTGACGGCGAACATCTTCCGGGCCTTCGCCGACGGCCCCGCGGCCGACAAGCACCCGGCCCGCGACAACCTCGACGCCATGCACGAGTACCACGGCGACCGCATCGGCGCCGGCAGCAACCTGTCCTGACCCCGCGGTGAGGCGGCTGGCCCGGCGAGCCCTCCGGCCCGTCCCCACCGGCGGGGCACCTGGTGTCCAGGTGGCCCGGCGGGCCGGGTTACTTGTCCAGGTGCGGCCGGAGCAGGGACAGGTCGGGCTCGCCCAGGCGGTCGCTGGCGGTGGCCAGCTGGTGCCAGTGCGGGTAGATCAGGTCCGGCGTGCTGACCTGGTCCAGGGCCGCGCGCTCGGCGCTGGACAGCACCAGGTCGGCCGACTTGAGGTTGTCGGCCAGCTGCTCATCGGTGCGGGCCCCGATGACCAGGGTGGTGACGCCGGGGCGGCTGAGCAGCCAGGCCAGCGCGACCTGGGCCGGGGACACATCGTGCGCCTTGGCCACGTCGAACAGGACCTCGATGGTGTCGTAGAGCCGGTCCTCGTTGCGGACCGGCGGCTCGCTCCAGCCGTTGAGGTGACGCGAGTTCTCCGGCTGGTCCGCGTCGCGGCGGAACTTGCCGGACAGCAGGCCGCCCGCCAGCGGGCTCCAGACCAGGATGCCCAGGCCCTGGTCCAGGGCCAGCGGCACCAGCTCGTACTCGGCGTCGCGGGCCTCGAGCGAGTAGTAGATCTGCTCGGCCACGAACCGCTCGTGGCCCCTTGTGTCGGCGGCGGCCAGCGCCTTCATCAGCTGCCAGCCGGAGTAGTTCGACGCGGCCAGGTAGCGGATCTTGCCCGCCTTGACCAGGGCGTCCAGCGTGGACAGGGTCTCCTCGACCGGCGTCTGCCCGTCCCACTCGTGCACGTGGTAGATGTCGATGTGGTCGGTGTCCAGCCGGCGCAGGCTGGCCTCGAGCCCGGTGATGATGTGGTGCCGGGACAGGCCCGCGTCGTTCGGCCCGTCGCCCATGGTCATCCGGACCTTGCTGGACAGCAGCAGGTCATCCCGCTTGCCCTTGATGGCCTGGCCGACGATCTCCTCGGACACGCCTCCGGAGTAGACGTCCGCGGTGTCGATCAGGTTCACTCCGGCGTCCAGGGCCATGCCGATCTGCCGCCGGGCGCCGTCCAGGTCGGTGTTGCCGACCGCGCTGAAGCCGCCCTGGCCCGCGAACGTCATCGTGCCGAGAGTCAGCGTCGAAACCCGGAGTCCGCTCCGGCCAAGCTGACGGTATTCCATGGTGGGCCCTTTCCCGCAGGATTCGTCTCAGTGATCAGGGCCAACCTACGACGGCGGCCGGCCGGTTCTTCGGGGGGGATAAGGTTTTCCCACTTTCGGCCCCCGTGTCACGTGGTCATTTACGGGTAGCTCGGCATTGAGACACCGAGTTCGGGCGCACGGGCGGGAAGGGTGAGCATGCTCAGCTACCTCCTGGCCGTGCTGGCCGCGTGCGCCAACGCCACCTCCTCGGTGCTCCAGCGCAAGGCCAACAAGCAGGTGCCGCAGAACGAGAACCTGAGCTGGAAGCTGATCCGGAGCCTGCTGCACGAGCCGGTGTGGTTCGGCGGCATCGCCGCCGTCACCGCTGGCTTCCTGCTCCAGGCCTCGGCGCTGGGCGCGGGCGAGCTGGCCGTGGTCGAGCCCATCCTGGTCCTCGAGCTGCCGCTCACGCTGATCCTGGCCGGGCGGATCCTGCACTCGTCCGGCATGGGCGGGCGGGAGTGGGGCTCGACGCTGGCCATGACCGTGGGGCTGGCCGGCCTGCTGTACTTCCTCGACCCCACTCCCGGCCAGCACGGCGCGGTGCACCCGTACGTGTGGATCCTCGGGATCGGAGCCAACCTGGCCCTGGTCGGCGTGCTGGTGGCCTGGGGCCGCAACGGCCCGGCCGGGCGGGGCGGTGGCCACGACGGCAGCAGCGCCCACCAGGCCGCGGTGTTCGGCGTGGCCGGCGGGGCCGCCTTCGGCCTGACCGCGGCGCTGATGAAGGGGATGACCGAGCACTACCAGCAGGGCTTCGGAGCCATCTTCACCAGCTGGCAGCTGTACGCCATGGTGGCCACGGGAGGGCTGGGCATGTTCCTGGTCCAGTCGGCCCTGAACGCCGGGCGGCTGATCGCGGCCCAGCCCGGCCTGACCCTGTCCGACCCGATCATCTCGATCCTGTGGGGCGTGCTGGCCTTCCACGAGAAGGTCCGGGGCGGGCTGTTCCCGCTGCTGTTCGCGGCGCTGAGCACGGTGCTGATGGCGGGCGCGGTGTTCGCGCTGGCCCGGTCGCCGTTGCTGTCCGAAGAAGGCCGGCAGAAGGGATCACCGCGGCCCAGGCGCCGGGCGCCCGACAGGCCCGCCCACGCCACCAGTTAACCGGGCCCGCCCCCGGGTAGCGGTCACAGGAACGAGGAGCCCGGGAGGTGACGATGGCGACCAGGAAAGAGGTCCAGGACCTGCTGGACGCGGGGCTGGGTTACGAGGCGGCCGCGCGGCGGCTAGGCATTCCGGCCGGGCAGGCGTACCCGATCGTGACCGGGCGGCCCGCCGACGGCAGCGCGGAGCCTGCGGCCAAGGACGACGGCCGGGGCACGTAACCCGGGGTCGCCGAAGCCCTGCGGGCGCATGTGGCGGCGGTTGAATTGCCGCCAGTCCTCGCGGCCGTCCGGCCACCGGATCAGCGCCGCCCAGCCGTTCCGGTACTGGGCCCAGGCCACGATCAGGCAGGGCCGCCAGCTGGTGTCGCTGTAGAGCACCTCGGCCGTCCGGCGCACCGGGGCCCGCCGCGGGCTGTCCATCAGTTCCCCGGCGGGGACCCGGGACAGCATCGGCACCGTGCCCACCGGGGGCGGGTACCCTCCCGGCGGTGTTTTCCCAGCTCCCATGGTCCGAGACGATAACACGTTCGAATAAGCCGATGCTGATCAGCTGGATAATTTAGAACAAATGTACGAAGCGTCACGGCGGTTTAACAGGTAAACAAACGGTTAACTTAAAGGGAACTAGGATTGGCTTCATGGTTTCTCCCGGTTGTAACCGACTATCGACCGAGACGCATGACGAGCACGGGATTGGATAGGCAAGCTTTATGGTCACAGACACCCGCGAGATCGAGCTCAAGTACGAGGCCGCTCCGGACGCCGTACTGCCGCCCCTGGAGGATCTGCCCCGGGTGGCCAGTGAGGCCGGACCCGAGGAGCAGAAGCTCGAGGCCGAGTACTACGACACCGAAGATCTGCGGCTGCTGCGGGCGGGCGTCACGCTGCGGCGACGCCGCGGCGGCAAGGACAGCGGCTGGCACCTGAAGCTGCCGGCCGGGCCGCAGACCCGGCGGGAGCTGCGGCTCCCGCTCGGCCGGGCCGGGCGGACCGTACCTGCCGAGCTGGCCCGGCTGGTCAAGGTGTACAGCCGGGGCCAGGCGCTGGCGCCGGTGGCCCGGATCGCGACCGTGCGGCACGTCCGGACCCTGGTCGACGAGGCCGGCGCGTCCCTGGCCGAGGTGGTCGCGGACGAGGTCTCGGCCCAGACCCTGGGCGAGTCCACCACCATCTCCACCTGGCGTGAGGTCGAGGTCGAGCTGACCGGCGGCGACCGCCAGCTGCTGCGGGCGGCCGACAAGCGGCTGCGCCGCGGCGGCCTGCAGCCCTCGGGCCGCACGGCCAAGCTGGAGCGCGCGCTGGCCGAGGCCCTGCCCGCGCCCGAAAAGAGCCAGCGCCCCCGCCGCGGTTCGGCCGCGGACGTGGTGCTGAGCTACACGGCCGAGCAGGCCGGCAAGCTCAAGGGCCTGGACCCGTCGGTGCGCCGGGACGAGCCGGACGCCGTGCACCAGATGCGGGTCACCACCCGCCGGCTGCGCAGCACGTTCCAGTCGTTCGGCCAGGTTCTGCGGGCCGACGACACCAAGCACCTGGCCGGCGAGCTGCGCTGGCTCGGCCACGTGCTGGGCGACGCCCGGGACAACGAGGTGCTGCCCGAGCACATCGACGCCGAGCTGAAGCAGGTGCCGGTGGAGCTGGTCATGGGCCCGGTGCAGGCCCGGCTGCGCGAGCACTTCGCCCCGAAGGCGGCGGAGAGCCGCAAGGCCGTGCTGACCGCGCTGGACTCCGAGCGGTACTTCGCGCTGCTGGACGAGCTGGACCAGATCCTGGCTCAGCCGCCGCTGGGCCCGGACGCGGACCAGCCGGCCAAGCAGGCGCTGGCCCACGCGGTGGCCCGCACCTACAAGCGCACGGCCAAGCGGATGCGCCGCGCGGAGCGGGCCCACGCCGGTGAGCCCACCAACGTGGCCCTGCACGCGGCCCGGCGGGCGGCCAAGCGGTCCCGGTACGCGGCCGAGGCCGTCACCCCGGCCGTCGGGGAGCAGGCCAAGCGGTACGGCAAGCAGATGAAGAAGATCCAGTCCTCGCTGGGCGACCACCAGGACGCGGTCATCGCGCGCAACACGCTGCGCGAGATCGGCGTCCGGGCCCACCTGGAGGGTGAGAACGCCTTCACCTTCGGCCTGCTGCACGAGCACAACAGCATCGCGATCCGGGACTCCGAGCGCCGGGGCGCGCACGACTGGAAGCGCGCGTCTAAGCCCAAGTACCGGAAGTGGCTGAAGCAGTAGCCCGGACACCTGGCCCGGGCCACGGCGGGAGCTGTCGCTGATCAGGTGATCGGCGGCAGCTCCTGGTCGTAGTGGAGCACGGAGCGGAACGGGTCGCCCCGCTCGGCCAGCCGGCCGAAAACGGTCCGGATCGTGATCCCGTCCGGGCGCAGCGCCGGGTCATCCAGCTCGTCCCAGTCGATGGGCGCGGAGATCGGGGCGCCGGCCGCGGGCCGCGGGCTGTACGGCGCGACCAGCGTCTTGTGCCCGGCGTTCTGGGTGTAGTCCAGCCGGGCGTGACCGCCGCGGCTCTGGCGCTCCCACTTCCAGCTGACCAGGTCGGGCACGGCGTCACCGATGGCGTGGGACAGCTGCTCGGCCCAGGTGCTGGTCTCGGCCGAGCTGGGCCCGGGCCGGATCGGGATCCAGATCTGGATGCCGCGCTGCCCGGTGACCTTGGGCTGGCCCCGGACCCCGAGGTGGTCCAGGGCGGTCCGGTGCAGCCGGGCCAGCACCAGCAGATCGGTCCAGCGGGTGCCGGTCCCGGGATCGATGTCGATCAGCACGTAGGTGGGCCGGTCCGGGGCATCGGCCCGGGCCGTCCAGGCGTGCCACTCCAGCGCGCCGTAGTTGGCCGCCCAGACCAGCGCGGCGGGCTCGTCCACGACCAGGTAGGTGTCGGCCTCGCCCGCCTTGCGCCCGGGCCGGTGCCAGCGCGGCAGCCAGTCCGGCGCGTGCTCGGGCAGTTGCTTGTTCCAGAACCCCTGGGTCCCGGCCCCGCCCGGGAACCGGTTCATGTTCAGCGGCCGTGCGGTCAGGTAGGGCAGGGCCACCGGCGCGATCCGGGCCGCGTACGCGATGAGGTCCCGCTTGCTGACCGCCTTCTCACCCGGCGTGCCGCGGTGGGCCCGGCGGGCCGGGAACAGCTCCTTGTCCAGGTTGGTCAGCTTCAGCCGCCGCCCGAAGACCTCCCAGGTCCCGCCGTGGCCAAGGCCGTCCAGGGCGGCCAGCTCGTCCTCGCTGGGCGCCGCGACCTGCCCCGCTCCCCCGGAGCCGTCATCGTCATCACCGTCGCCACCACCCCCGCCCCCACTCTTCTTGCTGTTATCAGACCGATGAGTAGCTTTGGCTCGCGGCTTGGCCTCGGCCTGCTTGGTCTTTGACTGGCCTATCACCCGCCGCCCGGAGCCACCCTTGGCCGCGGCCGAGTCGGCCGGCACCGAAGCCTGGTCCGGCGGCAGGTCCGACCGCCACATCCGTTCCGGGTCGGCCTTGACCTCGTCGTTGGTCCGCCCGCTGAGCACCGACTTCGGGTGGTCCTCGGGGTCCCAGCCCTTGACCGCGTACTCGTCGTGCTTGTGGAAGAGGAGCCACTGCTCTCTGCCAGCTCCATCCCGCCCGTCCCGGCCCGGCTCACCGCGGCCGTCGCGGCGAATCAGGATAAACCGGCCCTTGAGCTTCTCGCCGTAGACGTCGGCGTGCAGTTCACCGTTCCGGACCGCTTCGGCCGCGTCGTCGGCCGCGTGCAGGTCCCAGGTGCCGGTGTCCCACACGATCACGTCGCCGCCGCCGTACTGACCGGACGGGATCACGCCCTCGAAATCTATGTACTCGATGGGGTGGTCCTCGACGTGGATGGCGGCGTGCTTGACGTCGGGGTCCAGCGTCGGGCCCTTGGGCACGGCCCAGCTGGCCAGCACCCCGTCGATCTCGAACCGCAGGTCGTAGTGCAGCCGCCGGGCCCGGTGCCGCTGCACCACGAACCGCGGGCCGGCCGGAGTCCTGGCCTGACCAGACTTCTGGCCGCCACTTCGGCCGGAGGGCTCGGGTGTCTGCTCGAAGTCCCGTTTCCGCTCGTAAGAGGCGAGCCGCTGGTTGGCGGGCTGGTGGGCTGGGTCCCCGCTGACCGCTTTCTTTCTCGGCGCCATGACCACCTCGTTCCCCGGCCTGATCCGGTCACACCCCGGCCAGCCGCGCACGGGTCTACACTGCCCGGGCAACCAGGGCTCAACAAGGACACAGACGGGGCAAGGCATGACGGGACCGGTTCTCCCGGCGTCGGGTAACGCGCGCATCTGCGCCGCGGTGTCGCTGGGCTGGCAGGTGGCCAAGCTGTACCACTCCCCGGTCCACCAGGGGGCCGCGGCCGACCCGCGGCGGGGCCCCCGGCTGCCGGGAAGGTCCGGATTCCCGGACGCGACCCAGTCCAAGTGGCTGGCCGAGCAGATCGACGCCACCGTGACCGCTCTGCTACCGATACCGCCCAGCGCGGTCATGGACGCCCTGGGCCAGGTGATCGGCCTGCTCGGCGACACCGGGCGGCGCCGGGACGCGACCCTGGACGCGGTGTTCACCCTGCACTGCCGGCTGCTGGAGTCGCTGACCGTGGCCGACTTCCGGCTGGGCAAGGCCTACGGGCTGGGCCGGGCCCTGGCCGAGACCACGCTGGTGCCCGCGGCCGCCGCGGCCGGCGACCTGGCCGGGGCGTTCGATGAGCTGCTGTCGAAGGGCCGGGTGGCCACGATCAAGGACTGGCTGGTCGAGCTCAAGACCATGCTGCCCGACCACGCCGCCTACGCGGTGTCGGCCGGCCTGACCGACTGGCAGCAGTGGGTGGAGGCGCCCCGGCCGGCCGGCGACTGGCGCGGCGCCCAGCTGGAGATGCGGGTCCAGGGCCAGCTGTGGCGCGGCCTGATCACCGGCGAGAAGGCCGCGTCCGACATGCTCAACCTGTCCGGCTACCTGGCCGCGGCCCGGCAGATCGTCAAGCGCGCGATCATCGCGGCCCGCTGGCCGATCCTGATCGCGGTGCTGGCCGCCGCGGGCGTGATCGTCGCCGTGCTCACCCTGCACAGCGTGTCGCCCACGGCCCGGCTGGTGGCCGGCCTGGCCTGGCTCGGCGGCACGCTGGCGGCGGCGTTCAAGGCGTCCGGGTCGCTGCTCGGCTCGGCGGTCAAGGACGCCGAGGGCTGGTTGTGGCAGACCGAACTGGACGAGTCGGTCGCCACCGTGGCCACCCGCATGCCGCCTCCGGCCGCGCACCGCCGCCTCACCGGGGCCCAGGTCGGGACGATGACGTTCAGCCCCGGCGAGCTGTTCGCCGGTGAGAGCAGTTCCCCGGCCACCTGAGCCAGCGGGTTCCGGCTAATTGAGGATGTTGACCGCCCGGGCCACGACCAGCGCCACCACCGCGATCGACACCATGGACTGCAGGGTCATCGCCGTCTTGGCCCACCGGGTCATCGGCATGGTGTCGGTCGGGCTGAACGCGGTCGCGTTGGTGAAGGCCACGTAAGCGTAGTCCGGGAAGCTGGGCTCCCAGTCCTTGGGAGCCATGTCCGGGCTCGTCATCTGGGGAAACATGAAGTCCGGCCACTCGCGGGTGCCGTGCGCCCGCTCGGCCGGGCCGCCGCGATCCAGCTCCCAGTACCACACCGCGAACACGATCACGTTGGTGAGCCAGATGACCGCGCCGGAGGTGAGCAGCGGTCCGGCCGAGTTGCCGACGGTTCCGTTGATCAACTCCATGACCAGGCGCACGGCCGACCAGGCGTTGGCCACGCTGAGGATCGTGACCGCGGCCAGGCCCAAAGACCGCAGCACCATCGACTCCCGGTCGATGCTGCTCTTGTCCAATGCGACCAGGATGACCAGCAGGGCGCCCTCCAGCACCGGCAGCAGCCAGGTCGGCCGGAACAGCACCAGCCGGCCGGGCAGCGGCCACTGCAGGAAGATCGCGGCCGTGACCGCGAGGGCGACGTGCCAGCGTGGCTCGCCCGGGGTGTCCCGCCGCCAGGCGGGCAGGAAGGTCTTACGGAACTCCGGACCCAGCGTCTTCAGGTCCGGAGCGATCCCTGCGCCGCTGGCGACCAGCGACTTCTCCAGCTCGTAGATCCGCTTGTGCAGGCCCATGATGCCGTCCATCACGTCCTGGAAGCTGCCGTCCGGCTGCGGAGCGCGTGGCGGGTTACTGGGCGCCGGTGTGCTTTCTTCTGGCATCTCCCCAGTGTGGCGCGGCCGGATGACTGGGTCGGATCAGGGCGCGCCGGGGTCGCCCGACGGCACCTGCAGGGTGGTGGTCAGCGACACCGGCTCCCCGCCGAGCTGCGGGAACCCGTTCGGGCTCCAGGTGACCCGCTGGGCGTAGACCGACCGCTCCAGCCCGCAGTTCCCGGCCGAGTCGTTGACCGCGTGGAACACCATCCAGGTCTGCCGCCCGTCCGGCGAGGTGAACCACCCGTTGCTGGCCGGCCCGTAGATCCCGGCCGCGGTGTTGCTGTGGAACACCGGGGTGGCCGACTTGGTCCACGACGAGGCGTCCAGCAGGTTGGCGCTGGTGGACGCGGACAGCAGGCCGAGCGCGTAGTCCGGAGTCCAGCAGCCGGACGCCGAGTAGGTGATGAACACCTTGTGGCCGTGCACGATCGGCTCGGGCGATTCGTTGACCAGGACCCCGACCGTGCCCGCCTGCGTCTCCCAGGAGTAGGTCGGCGTGCTCAGCAGCGTCCGGTCCCCGGTGATGGTCCACGGATTGGCCAGCTTGGCCAGGTAGATGTTCTGCACCCCATTGGTGCTGCCCGGCCAGCCGGACCAGGCCAGGTACAGCTGCCCGTTCGGCAGTTGCAGCGGCGACGGGTCGATGGACCAGTCCCCGCCCGGCGTGGTCAGCTGCCCCTTGTACGTGTAGGGCCCGAGCGGGCTGGAGGCCTGCAGCACCTGCAGCCGGTGGTTGTCGTTGTTCCCGTCGTCGGCGGTGGTGTAGATGTACCAGGCCCCGTTGAGGTGGTGCAGTTCCGGGGCCCACCACTCACAGCACGGCGACCCGGACCGGCCGCCCGCCCAGACGACCGTCTTCGGGGCCGCGGCCAGGGACTTGATCGACCTGGCCTGCCGGATGGTGATGGTCTTGCCGTCCGGCGACAACTGGGTGAAGTAGTACCAGCCCTTGTAGGTCACGACCGAGGGGTCCTGCCCCGGCCCCAGCACCGGGTTGCTGAACGTCTTCGCGGCCTGGTCTGTGTTCCCGGCCGGGGCTTTGGCCTTGGCCGCGGCCGGCCCTCCCGACGTGATCAGTGACGTAAGCAGCGCCGCGGCTCCCGCCACACCCACCGCTATCCCGGCAATTCTGCCTCGCACCATAGCCATACCGACAACTCTCCCCCGATTCTTCCAGAAAAATCAACCAGCTACCCCACGATGGCACACCGTCACGACCAGGCACTCCGGGTGACACTGGTCGTCAACTGGCGGGTCCCATGGCGGCCGGCCCCAGGAGGCGCAGCGGACTCAGGGGTTTCGTCCAACCACCGAGGCAAAGGCGCCAAGGCGCCGGCTGGAACCGATGCAAAGGCGCCATCGCGTCGGCTATAGGTGATGCAATGGCGCCATTGCATCGGCACTCAAGCCGGGTCAACAAGCTCACCATGGCGCATGACGTGCAGGCGACTGGGATGCTGAGCGCGATCGTGGCGCCGCTGGCGGCCGGCGGCGTGCCGGTCTGGGTGGTTTCGAGCTACGACGGCGACCTCGTCCTCGTCCCGGCCGATCGGCTGGAAGAGGCTTCCGAGGTGCTGCAGACGGCCGGCCACCAAGTCCGGCGGTGACCGGGATAGCGGGCAGCGGGTGGCGTACGGCCAGCTGAGCATGGTCCGCGCCGCTTGATCGTCGAGTAGATCGCGGTGACTTCGTGCCGACGTTGCTGATCAGGACGTCACGAGGCCCGTATCGGCGGCGGACGCGCTCGGCGCCTGCCGCGTCGCACGGCGGAGCTTAATTCCAGCACCGGCGCCGACCAGCGACAAAAGCACCTTGTTCGGCTAGCGCACGGGTGGACGCGATTCGGACGCAAAACGCTGGGTAGGAGCTGCCATTGCTGGACACATTGTCAACGATTTTGCTGACAGAGGAGTCGGTGATGGCAGGGACCGGGAAGCGGCCGGCACCCGCACAGGACACGAGCCACGCGGCACGGCCAGACACGAGCCACGCAGCGCAGCCAGACACGAGACACGCAGCGCGGCCAGGCATGAGCCGGACAGCACAGCCATCCGGGCCACGGACGACGCCAGCACCCACGGGCGCCTCGCCCGAGAGCCGGCCAGGCGCCGGATTGCCCGGCGGGACGCCAGGGACCGCGGCCGAGAGCCGGCCAGGCGGCGGGATGCCGGGCGACACGCCAGGGACCCCGGCTGCGGCGGCAACCTCGGAGTCCGCTACCTCCGAAGCCGGGTGGCTGGTGGCCCGGCTGGACCGGTTGCCGCGGCGGGCGGTGGCGTTCGCCGCGACCGGGATCGCCGGGCTCGGGCTGTTCACGGTGTTCTACAGCAATTTTGCTCCCAACGTTTCCTTCATCCAGACCTGTACGCAGATCCGGCCGGGCTGCACGCCGGGCAACGCGCAGAGCTCGCTGACGCTGCCGGTGTGCCTGTTCCTGGCCGGGTACCTGGTCGGCGGCCTGGTCGTGGCGCCGCTGTCGGACCGGTTCGGGCGGCGCAAGCTGATGGCGGCCGCGCTCGGCTTCGCCCTGGTGGGGTCGCTGGTGACCGCGGTGGCTGGCAGCTACGGGGTGTTCGTGGCCGGGCGCGCGGTGACCGGGATCAGCATGGGCACGATGCTGTCGGTGGCCAACACCTATATCGGCGAGATGGCGCCGGCCCGGGCCCGGGCCCTGTACACGGCGCGGGCGTTCGTGCTCTGCGCCCTGGGGGCGACCTGCGGCATCGGGTTCGGGTTGCTGCTGACCACGGAGTCGGCCCACTTCCCGCAGGGGCTGCCGGGCGCGCTGGCCGGGCCGGGCTTCACCGCCGGCTGGCGCTGGGTGTACGGGATCGCGGCCGCACTGGCGGCGGCGGCCCTGATCGCGCTGATCTGGCTGCCGGAGTCGCCGCGCTGGCTGATCGAACGCCGTCGGCTGGCCCAGGCCGACCGGGTGGTGGCCCGGCTGGAGCACCGGGCCCGGCGGTACGGGCCGCTCGGCGAGCCGGCCGCCCCGGTGGCGCTGCCCCCGCACGTCCGCGGGCGGCGGGCCCTGGCCGAACTGGTCAGCGCGCCGCGCTACCGGTACCGCATGGTGCTGCTGCTGGCCATGTGGTTCACCGGCTACGCCACCGTGTTCAGCTACTCGACCAGTTCCACCGTGGTGCTGACCAGCCTGCACTTCACCGCGCCGGTGGCCGGGATGATCTCGGCCGTCGGTGGCCTGGGGTTCTTCGTCCAGGCGCTGTTCTCGGCCCGCTGGTCCGAGGCGCTCGAACGGCGGTACTGGCTGCCGGTGGGGGCCGCGCTGACGCTGATCGGGGCGGTGCTGATCGCCACCCTGGGGCACAGCATCGCCTGGGCGTTCATCGGCTCGTTCGTGGTGTTCTTCGGGTTCAACGTCTGGGTGCCGCCCACGTTCACGCTGACCGCGGAGTGCTTCCCGACCAGAATTCGCTCAGCCGGCTTCGGCCTGGTCGACGGGCTGGCCGTGTCCGGTGGCGCGGTCGGCGTGCTGGCCATCGCGCCGCTGGTGCCGCGGCTGACCCTGCTGCAGGCGCTGCTGCTGATCTCGAGCTTCCTGGTGCTGGCCGCGATCCTGGCCCAGTTCACCCCGCGCGCCAGGAACCGGGCGCTGGAGGATCTGTCGCCCTGACACCTGTGTGATCTGCTGGAGCAGACCGGACAAACCGAAGGCAGGAGGCCGATGAATTCGGTGAACGTTGGGGTGCTGGGGCTGGGCGAGGCGGGATCGGCGTTCGCGGCCGGCATGGTCGCGAACGGTGCCTCGGTCCGCGGGTTCGACCCGGCCGACGTGGCCGTGCCGGCCGGCGTGACCGACTGCATGACGGCCGCCCAGGCGGTCGAAGGGGCGGACGCCGTCATCGCGCTCACCCACGCGGCCCAGGCCTTGGACGCGGCCGAGTCGGCGGTCGGGCACCTGCCGCCCGGCGCGTTCTACGCCGACTTCGCCACCGGTGACCCGGGACTCAAGCGCGAGATCGCCAAGATGGCGCGCGACCACGGGCTGCGCGCCATCGACGGCGCGATCATGAATCCGGTGCCGCTGGCCGGGGTGGCCACCCCGGCCGACGTGGCCGGCGACGAGGCGGAGGCCTTCGTCGCCCTGATGAGCCCGCTGGGCCTGCGCCTGACCGCGGTGAGCGCCGAGCCGGGGGTGGCGGCCACCCGCAAGCTGCTGCGGAGCGTGCTGGTCAAGGGGCTTTCGGCGCTGATCATCGAGTCCATGCGGGCGGCCGGGACGGCCGGGGAGGCCGACTGGTTCCGGGACCACGTGTTCGCGGTGCTGAACCATCTCGACCGGGAGTACGTGATCCGCCTGGTAGAGGGCAACGTCAAGCACAGCGGGCGCCGGGTGCACGAGATGGAGGCGGCCAGCGAGTTGCTGCGGCAGCTGGGCGAGCCGCCGCTGACCAGCGAGGCCACCCGGCAGGTGCTGGAGTCGGTGCCGAAGCGCGGCGTGCCCGCCATGCGGGACGATCGTGCCGCAGAGGGGTAACCTAAAATTGTCAACAATTTGACGGGCAATCTGGGGTTTGGGCACGGGCACGGTGCACGGGAGGCCAGAGTGACGCAGCAGGCAGGTGGGGCTCTCGGGGCCGGGGCAGGCGGGGCCCGCGGGGCCGGGGCAGGTGGGGCTCTCAGGGCCGACGCAGGCGGGGCCCGCGAGAGCGGCGATGATGGGCCGCGGGAGGGCGACGCCGCCCGGCGCTTCGTGGTGGAGCATCTTCGCGGCGCGATCATGAACGGGGACGTGGTGCCCGGCCAGCGGCTGGTGGAAGCAGAGCTGGCCGAGTTGCTCGGCGTGACCCGGGCCAGCGTGCGCGCGGCCCTGATCGACCTGTCGGCCGACGGGCTGGTGGAGCGGATCCCGAACCGGGGCGCCCGGGTGCGGGCGGTGCCGGTGGCCGAGGCCATCGCGATCACCGAGTGCCGGATGGTGCTCGAGGGCCTGTGCGCGGCCAAGGCGGCCGAGCTGGCCACCCCGGCCCAGGTCGAGCGGCTGACCGGGATCGCCGGGCAGATGGCGGCGGCGGTAGCGGCGGGCGAGCCGATGAAGTACTCCGCGCTCAACCGGGAGCTGCACCAGTCGGTGCACGAGATCTCGGGCCAGACGGTGGCGGCCGATCTGCTGCAGCGGCTCAACGCCCAGATCGTCCGGCACCAGTTCCAGCTGTCGCTGCGGCCGGGGCGCACGCACGTGTCGCTGCCGGAGCACCAGGCCATCGTGGCCGCCATCGCGGCCCGGGACCCGGCCGCGGCCGAGACCGCCGCCCGCCATCACCTGGCCAGCGTGATCACCGCCCTGCGCGAGACCGAGAAGTGAGCGGGAGACACAGCGTGACCGCTCAGGGAGTCCGTTGCATGGTGATGCGCGGCGGCACCTCCAAGGGGGCGTACTTCCTGGCCGGGGACCTGCCCGCCGACCCCGCGCAGCGGGACGACCTGCTGATCCGGATCATGGGCAGCGGCGACCCGCGGCAGATCGACGGGATCGGCGGGGCTCACCCGCTGACGTCGAAGGTGGCGGTGATCAGCCCCTCGGCCGACGACGAGGCCGACCTGGACTACCTGTTCCTGCAGCTCGGGGTGGACGAGGCCACCGTGTCCGACCAGCAGAACTGCGGGAACCTGCTGGCCGGGGTGGGCCCGTTCGCGGTCGAACGCGGCCTGATCCGGGGCGGACCGGAGCAGACCACGGCCCGGATCCGGATGGTCAACTCGGCCAGCCTGGCCACGGCCCGCTTCCCCACCCCGGGCGGCGTGCCGGACTACGACGGGGACACCGCGATCTCGGGGGTCCCGGGCACGGCGGCCGCCATCGTGCTGGACTTCGCCGGCACCGAAGGCTCGTCCACCGGGTCGCTGCTGCCGACCGGGCACCGGCAAGACGAAGTCGACGGGGTCGAGGTCACCTGCGTGGACAACGGCATGCCGGTGGTGGTGGCCCGGGCCGCCGACCTGGGGCTGACCGGGTACGAGCCGTACCAGGACCTGGGTCAGGACCGGGCCCTGGCCGACCGGATCCAGTCGCTGCGGGTCCAGGCCGGGAAGCTGATGGGCCTGGGCGACGTCACCGGGGCCTCGGTGCCCAAGACCACGCTGGTGGCCGCGCCCCGGGACGGCGGGACGATCTGCACCCGGACGTTCATCCCGGTCCGGCCCCACACCGCGATCGGCGTGCTGGGCGCGGTCAGCGTGGTCACCGCGCTGGCCATCCCGGGCGCGGCCGGCGCCGACCTGGCCGCGCGGCCGGCCGGGCCGGACGGGGTGCGCTACGACGTGGAGCACCCCACCGGCCACCTGGCGGTCGAAGCCGAGATCGACAGCTCCGGCGACGTGCCGCGGGTCCGCCGCAGCGGCGTGGTCCGGACGGCCAGGAAACTTTTCGACGGAACAGTTTTTCCTCAGAGCCCCGGGAGTCGCTGATGGCCACCCTCCGGCATGACGTCGCCCACCTGGGTCACGCCGAGCTGTTCACACCCGAGCCCGAACGCAGCCTGTGGTTCTTCGTCAACATCCTGGGGCTGACCGAGACCGGCCGGGCCGGCGACTCGGTCTACTTGCGCACCTGGGACGACTACGAGCAGTTCAGCCTGAAGCTCACCGCCCGCGACACGGCCGGCCTCGGGGTGACCGCGGTCCGCGCGTCCAGCCCGGAGGCGCTGGAGCGGACGGTCAAGAGCCTGGACCAGTCCGGCCTGGGCACGGGCTGGACCGACGGCGAGCCCGGGATCGGCCCGACCTACGGTTTCCGCGACCCGGACGGCCACGAGATGCGGCTGTACTGGGAGAGCCAGTGGTACCAGCCCCCGCCCGAGCTGGCCCCGGCGCTGAAGAACCAGGCCCAGGCCTACCCCGGCCGGGGCATCTCGGTCCGGCGCCTGGACCACGTGAACTACCTGGCCGCCGACGTCGAGGAGACCACCGGCTTCATCGTCAGCCAGCTGGGAGCGCGGGCCACCGAGCAGATCATGCTGGACAGCGGGGTGGTGTCGGCCCGCTGGCTGCACTTCGCCAGCAAGTCCTACGACCTGGTCTACACCGAGGACTGGACCGGCAGCCGGGGACGCCTGCACCACCTGGCCTTCGCCACCGACACCCGGGAAGACATTCTGCGCGGGGCCGACATCTGCCTGGACCACGGGGTGTTCATCGAGACCGGGCCGCACAAGCATGCCATCCAGCAGACGTTCTTCCTCTACGTCTACGAGCCGGGCGGGAACCGGATCGAGCTGTGCAACCCGGTGGCCCGGCTGATCTTCGCCCCGGACTGGGAGACCGTGACCTGGACCGAGGCCGAGCGGGCCAAGGGCCAGGCCTGGGGGCTGAAGACGATCAGCTCGTTCCACACCCACGGCACCCCGCCTGCCGAGGATGAGGGGCCCGTGACCTGACCATCGCATCGCTACCTTCGGCCTGAGGGCGCTGTCCGGGCCATCAGCCCGGGCACGGACCGGGTGAAACGGGCTACCCAGGTTGGTAGTTCTCCGGCACCAGGTGTGTGTCCGCGCAGGTCGCGGGCAGCAACCGGGGATGTCCTTTTCAGCGATCGATGAGGCGCCGGTCCGTCCGTTCCACCTCAAGCTGGCCGCCGCGAGCAGCGGCGGGCCGTTGCTGGACGGCTACCTGCTGGGCATCGTCGGGATCGCCCTGACGGGCATCACCGCCCAGTGGCACCTGAACGCGACGACGGCGGCGCTCGTCGGCGTGGCCGCGCTGGTCGGCATGTTCTTCGGCGGGCTGATCTTCGGCCCGATGACCGACCGGATCGGCCGTAAACCGATGTACACGCTCGATCTGCTCGTGCTGATCGCGGCGTCGCTGCTGTCGGTGTTCGTGACGGCCCCGTGGCAGCTGATCGCGTTGCGGTTCGTCATCGGGGCCGCGATCGCCGCGGACTACCCGATCGCCACGGCGCTGCTATCGGAGTGGCTGCCGCGCCGGCAGCGGGGCAAGATGTTCACGTCGATCATCATCATCTGGTACATCGGCACGGCACTGGCCTATTTCGTCGGCTACATCATCACCGCGGCGCTCGGCAACGCCGGGTGGCGCTGGATGCTGGGCAGCTCGGCCATCCTGGCCGCGGTGATCTTCCTGCTGCGGCTCGGCACGCCCGAGTCACCCCGGTGGCTGGTGCAGGCGGGCCGCACCGGAGAGGCCCGCGAGGTCATCGAGGACGCACTCGACGAGCCGGTCAAGCAGGCGGACCTCGACCACGCCGTCCCGGAAGACGAGCCCCGCGCCGGCGTCAGTGAGCTCTTCCACGGCGTCTACCTGCGCCGGATGGCGTTCGTCGTCACCTTCTTCACCTGCGCAATCGTCCCGCTGTTCGCCCTGGAGACCTTCGGCCCCCGGCTCCTCGGCTCGTTCGGGCTGGGCACCGGCAATCTGGCCAACCTGGGAACCGCGCTCATCAACCTGGTCTTCGCGATCGGCTGCCTGCCCGCTATGTGGCTGCTGGAGAGCGTCGGCCGGCGCAAGGTGATCATCTGGTCGTTCGGGCTGATGGTGCTGCCCCTGATCGCGCTGGGCGCCTGGGCTCACGCGCCGGCCGTGTTCGCGATCATCTTCTTCGCTCTGTATGCCCTGTTCTCCGGGGGCCCGGGCATCCTCGAGTGGGGTTATCCGAACGAGCTGTTCCCGACACGTATCCGGGCCGCCGCGGTCGGCATGGCCGTGGCCCTGACCCGCTTCGGCGCGGCCGTCGGCACCTTCCTCGTCCCGCTGGCGCTCAACTCGCTCGGCATCTCAGCCACAATGTACGCGGGCGCGGCGATCACGTTCATCGGTTTCCTGGCCTGTGTCGCGTGGGCCGAAGAGACACGGAACCGTTCGCTGGAGCAATCGGGGGCGAGCGACCCGGACGCAGCTGGGGCGGCCCCGTCCGAATCCAGGGCACGCATCTGACCGCCAGGCCCGTGGCCCCAGTCAGCGCTCCATCCCGAGGCCCCGTCGGCCCGCTCGTGACATGATTTCCCCATCAGCACCAGCAGTCACGACCACGAGACGGGCCCCGGGCATCCGCTCGACCCGCTGACCGCGGCGGAGATCCGTCAGGCGGTGGCCGTGCTGCGCCGCGACCGCGACGTGGGCGACCGGTGGCGGTTCGCCGGCATCGAGCTGGCCGAGCCGGCCAAGGAAGACCTGGCCCGCTGGCACCCGGGCGACCCGGTGCCCCGGTCGGCCCGGGTCACCTGCTGGAACCGGGAGGACGGGCGGGCCTACACGGCCACGGTCTCGCTCACCGGCGACGAGGTGACCGCGTTCGACCATCGGCCCGGTGTGCAGCCCAACGCGACCGAGGCCGAGTGGCACGAGGCCGACACCATGCTGCGGGCCCACCCGGAGATCGTGGCCGCGCTGGCCCGCCGCGGGCTGACCGACCTGGACCTGGTGCTGTTCGACACCTGGACCTACGGCTACACGCTGATCCCCGACGAGTACCGCGGCCGCCGGCTGGGCTGGGCCGACGTCTGGTACCGGAGCGCGCCCGGCGCCAACCCGTACGCCCACCCGGTGGGCGGCCTGCACCCGGTCGTCGACCTCAACCGGATGGAGCTCCTCGACGTCGGGGACACCGGGCCGGTGCCCGAGCCCGACGTGATGGGCGAGTACGTGCCCCGGCACATCCCCGGTTACCGGGCCCGCGCGGACGTGCGGCCGCTGGAGATCACTCAGCCCGAGGGCCCCTCGTTCGACCTGGACGGGAACCAGCTGCGCTGGCAGAAGTGGTCGCTGCGGATCGGCTTCAACTACCGCGAGGGCCTGGTCCTGCACCAGGTCGGCTACGACGACGGCGGCCGGGTCCGGCCGGTGGCGCACCGGCTGTCGCTGGCCGAGATGGTGGTGCCGTACCGGGACACCAGCCCCGAGCACTACCGGCGGACCGCGTTCGACATCGGCGAGTGGGGCCTCGGCTTCATGACCACGTCGCTGGAGCAGGGCTGCGACTGCCTGGGCGAGATCCGCTACCTGGACGCCACCCTGCACGACGCGGCCGGTGAGCCGTACCCGATCCCGAACGCGATCTGCCTGCACGAAGAGGACAACGGCGTGCTCTGGAAGCACGTCGACCCCCAGGCCGGCACCGAGGTGCGCCGGATGCGCCGGCTGGTGGTGTCGTTCCACGCCACCGTGGCCAACTACGAGTACCTGGTCTACTGGCGCTTCTACGCCGACGGCAGCATCGAGTGCGAGGTCCGGGCGACCGGGATCATGGTCACCACGCACCTGCGGCCGGGCGAGACCGCACCCGCCACCATCGTCGACACCGGCACCTACGCCCCGTTCCACCAGCACTTCATCGTGGCCCGGCTGGACCTCGACGTGGACGGCACGGCCAACACCGTGTACAGCTGTGACTCCGAAGCCGCCCCGATCAACGAGGACAACCCGCTCGGCCTGACCCTGACCCAGCGGCAGACGCCGCTGCGCACCGAGGCCGAGGGCCAGCAGGACTACCGCTGGGACACCCAGCGGACCTGGAAGGTGGCCAGCGACACCGAGCGCAACCGGCTCGGCACCCCCACCGCCTACAAGCTGATCCCGGGCAGCAGCTTCCCGGCCATGATGGACCCGGCCTCGCCGGTGTTCCGGCGGGCCGAGGTCATCGGGCACACGCTGTGGGTCACGCCCTACGACCCGGCCGAACGCTGGCCGGCCGGGGAGTTCTGCAACCAGAGCGAGCGGGACGAGGGCCTGGCCGCCTGGACGAAGCAGAACCGGCCGATCGCCGGCGCCGACGTGGTGCTGTGGTACGTGTTCGGCATCAACCACATCACCCGGCCGGAGGACTGGCCGGTGATGCCGGCCGACACGGTGTCGTTCTGGCTGAAGCCGTCCGGGTTCTTCGACCGCAACCCGGCCCTCGACGTGCCGTAGACCCCGGACCGCAGCCCAGACCCAGACCCCAGACCCAGGGCCGGGGTTCCCCCACCGGCCTGAAGAGGGGGTGGCCGGTGGGGGAACTGTCACGGGGTGGCGAACCGCCCCGATCGTGGGTATAACGCCCGAACGCGTACTTTCTTATCCTTCGGCCGGGGGGCGCCCGCCCGGGCGGTGAGCCAGCGCGAGAAAATTCGACCATGGAATATACGCATCTGGGGCGGACCGGCCTCAGCGTCAGCCGGCTCTGCCTGGGCACCATGAACTTCGGGCCGCTCACGCCGCCGGACGACGCGCAGGCCATCATGGACCACGCGCACGAGGTGGGCATCAACTTCTTCGACACCGCCAACCGCTACGGCGGGGCCCAGAGCCCGCCCGGGCAGCTGGACGAGAGCGGCCAGGCCCACGCGGGCTGGACCGAGGAGATCATCGGCGACTGGTTCGCCCGGGGCGGCGGCCGCCGCGAGCGCACCGTGCTGGCCACCAAGGTCTACGGCGCGATGGGCGACTGGCCCAACGACGGCAGGCTGTCCGCGGTCAGCATCCGGCGGGCCTGCGAGGAGTCGCTGCGGCGGCTGCGGACCGACCACATCGACCTGTACCAGATGCACCACGTCGACCGGGACACGCCGTGGGACGAGATCTGGCAGGCCATGGAGGTGCTGATCGCCCAGGGCAAGGTCCTCTACGTCGGCTCGTCGAACTTCGCGGGCTGGCACATCGCCCAGGCCAACGGCGCGGCGGCCGCGCGCCACCTGCTCGGCCTGGTCAGCGAGCAGTCCCTGTACAACCTGATCACCCGGGACATCGAGCTCGAGGTACTGCCCGCGGCCCGGGCCTACGGCGTGGGCGTCATCCCCTGGAGCCCGCTGCAGGGCGGGCTGCTCGGCGGCGTGCTCAAGAAGGAGCAGGAGGGCCGGCGCCGGGTGGCGGGCCGGGCCCAGCAGCTGCTCAACGAGCACCGGGACCAGGTCGAGGCGTTCGAGGCGCTGTGCGACAAGCTCGGGGAGAAGCCCGCCAACGTGGCCCTGGCCTGGCTGCTGCACCAGGACGGCGTGACCGCGCCGATCATCGGCCCGCGGACCATGCCGCAGCTGGACGAGCCGCTGCGGGCGGTCACGCTGAAGCTCAGCGAGGACACCCGCCAGCAGCTCGACGACATCTTCCCCGGGTACAAGCCCGCCCCGGAGAACTACGCCTGGTGAGCCGGGCCGGCCGGGGCCGGGCCGGCGGACGGCCAGCCCGCCCGGGAAGGTCAGTCCTCCAGGCCCGCGTCCCGCCGGATGGCGGCCAGCAGCCGCTGGTGCTCGGCGCTCAGCCCGCCCCGGTGCGGGTCGGCGAAGGCGGCCGACCGGGCCAGGGCCTGGGTCGGCGCCGCCTGCAGGGTCGCGTCGAGCAGCGACCAGGACAGCTCGTCCAGGGCGCCGCGGATGGTGTCCGGGTCCTCGGTCTCGGCGCAGGCGTCCTCCATGGCCGCCAGCAGCTTGACCGGCTTCGGGTCCGGGGCCATCTCGAGCGGGAAACTGTCCACCATGTGACACGGGGCCTCGGTCACCCGGGCCGCCTCGAACGCGTTCATCAGCGGGCTCACCTCACCCGCGGTCAGCGGGTCGTAGAGGCCGGGGAAGGGGATCTCCTCGTAGCCGCGGTCGTAGCCGCTGAAGTAGATCGGGGCCCGCGACCCGTGGTCGGCCAGCACGCCGACGGCCAGGTCGAGCAGGCTGACCGGCCAGCCCAGGTCGGTGATGGAGTGGATGTTGAACTGGCCGCCGGTCGCGCCCAGGCCCGCGATCAGCAGCAGCTGGGCCGACTCCCGGGCGGACTGGATGTAGAACGCGATCTCCGGGCTGTGCAGCCGGACCATGGCGTCCTCGCCGGCCCGGGCCCAGTCGTACAGCCGGTGCAGCACGATCGAGTTGTCGACCACGTGGGTGAACCGGCCCGCCGAAATCCGCATGTCGGCGGTGTGCGCGCAGGTGGAGGCGACCCACTCGCCGGCGCGCTTGGAGGCGGCGTACATGTCGGGCGAGTAGGGACGCAGGGCCTTGCCGGTGGACGCGCACACCACCTGCGGCACCCCCGCGTCGGCGGCGGCGTGGAGCACGTTGCGGGTGCCGAACACGTTGGTGCTGATCGTGCGGTGCACCTCGATCTCGGCCAGGGCCGGGCTGCGCTGGGCCGCGACGTGGAAGACGACGTCGGGCCGGATGTCCCGGATCAGCGTGTCCAGCCGCTCCCGGTCCCGGATGTCGGCCTGCAGGTACTCGGCCCCCGGGATGCGCGGATAGCCGGTGGTGACGCCGCGGCTCACGCTGACCAGGCGGCCGGGGCCGAGCTCGGCCAGCTGGGCCATCAGCATCGAGCCGATGCAGCCGGTGCCCCCGGTGACCAGGATGGCGGCGCCGCGCAGCCAGTCGTTCAGCAGCGCTTCCGGCAGGCACAGAGACCGCTGGGTGATCGCCTGGAAGCGGGCGTACTCCTCGCCCGCGCCGCCCTTAGCGGCGATCAGCGAGGCGGTGAGACTCCGCAGCTTGGCCACGGCGTCGTCGCCCAGGCCGGACTGGCCGGGAGGCGCCGCCGCGCGCATCATCCCGATGAGCTCCCGCTCGGTCTCCATCCATCGACTCCCCTCCAGAGTCCCGTTACGCTGGCCTGCCCGGTACGAGCGGCCCTACCCTAGTTGCCCGGCTCAGGCCGAACGGCCAGGAAACGCAACGATCCTGACTGTCATGTGTGGTGGATTACGAAGCATCGTCGAAAATCCGTTTTCACCCATCCCGGCCGGGTTATAGGCGCGATACTTACGCACTGGATCCCGCCCTCCCCGGCGGTCTCCGCCACGTCTGCTCACGCCAGCGTCGGTCCTGCGCCAAAGCCTGTGACAGCTGCAAACCCGACATGAAACAGGTATGTTAACAAACGGTAATATCCCCTCATCACACGATAGACGAAACTATAGTCTCCGTATCTCGCCACGTCTGCTTCGACAAGATTCAAACTATTTGTCCGTTCAACCTGTCGACACGCCCAGAGGGGGGCATGTGACCAACGTTGTCGAGAGGCGGTCAGGAGCCGGGACCGGCGCATCGGAGACGGGGGAGGAACGCGGGGCCGAGGCCACGCGGCCGCTGCCCGTCGTCCAGGATGCGGCCCCAGGGCACCGCAAGCGCCGCGCGCGCGGCAAGGCGGCGCACTCGCATGACCGCCTGACCGACAGCACGCCGCCGCTGCGGGTGGCGGCTCCCCGGCCCGTGAGCGCTCCCGTCCCCGCGGCCGCCGCGGTCGCGACGGCGCCGCGCATGGCCCGCGGCCCGCGCCCGGTCCCGCCACCGGCCGCCGCCCAGCCCGGCACCCCGGTGCTCCCGGTCCCTCCGGACGACCGCGAGAAGTACAGCTACATCCGCCGCCACGCCTGGCTGCTGACGCTGGGCTCGCTGGCCAGCTTCCCGCTGCTGCTGTTCAGCCAGGCCCGGCTGATGATCATGTACCACTGGTTCTGGTTCTACGTGCCGTTCGTGGCCATGGGCATCCTGTTCCTGACGTTGCCGCTGCTCACCGACGGTCTGAGCAAGGGCTTCAACTTCCAGCACCACCGCGACCTGGTGGCCAACTGGCGGCCCCGGCATTACCCCTCGGTCGACGTGTTCCTGCCCGTCTGCGGCGAGCCGATCGAGGTGCTCCGCAACACCTGGCACTACGTGTCGCTGATGGCCGAGTACTACCAGGGCCAGGTCACCGCCTACGTGCTGGACGACTCGGCCAGCCCGCAGCTGAAGGCCATGGCCCGGGACTTCGGGTTCGCCTACGCCACCCGGCCCAACCGGGGCTGGTTCAAGAAGTCGGGCAACCTGCTCTGGGGCTACGAGGTCTCCAACGGCGACTACGTCCTGCTGCTGGACGCGGACTTCGCACCCCGGTACGACCTGCTGAACGAGGCGCTGCCGCAGATGGAGGCGCACCCGGACGCGGGCATCGTGCAGACCCCGCAGTACTTCCGGGTCACCGACGACCAGTCCTGGGTCGAGCGCGGCGCGGGCGCGGTGCAGGAATTGTTCTACCGCTCGATTCAGACCGCCCGGGCCGAGAAGAACGGCGCCATCTGCGTGGGCAGCTGCGCCATTTACCGCCGGGCCGCGCTGGCCGATAACCTGGGCATGACCCTGGCCGAGCACTCCGAGGACGTGCGCACCGGTTTCGACCTTAGCCGCCTGGGCTGGACCCTTCGGTACCTGCCCATCGCGGTTTCCACCGGAAACTGCCCGGACAATGTGCTGGCGTTCCTGAATCAGCAATACCGCTGGTGCTCGGGAACGGTCGAGCTGCTATTCGGGCCCACGTTCTGGCGGGCGAAGCTGAACTTCTATACCCGAATGTGCTATCTCGCCGGATTTGTCTATTACATCTACACCGCGCTGTTCACATTCGTCATGCCCGCGCTTTCGATCATCATTCTGGCTCTTTATCCGGGCCTGATGCGCCTCGAAAACATGATCTTCATCATCCCGGTGCTGCTGTATTCCGCGGTGATCTTCCCGATGTGGCATCACGTGCCGTACCGGCTGGAGGCCTACTCGGTCAAGCTGATCTCCGGCTGGGCCCACGTGTTCGCCTACTGGGACGCGATCCGCGGCAAGCGGCTCGGGTGGAAGCCGTCGGGCGGCGACAAGAAGAAGCAGGACGGCCGCCGGCGCTTCTGGGCGTGCTTCTGGATCTGGACCATTGGCAGCAGCGTGGCCTGGACCGGGCTCGCGTTCTACCGCATGGTCACCATGAGCCCGGCCGACTTCATCGTGCTTTTCGTGCTGGGCGCCTTCGAATTCATGGTCGCGGCCCGCGTGCTCATTCAGCCGGTGGCGGGCACTACTTCGTGAGTCCCAGCAACGGCTACGACAACCAGGAATCCGGATCGCACGGCGGCCCAGGGGTTCGGAACGAATCCCTGCCCACCTCGGAACAGATGGCTGCCGGGGGGCTACGCCAGTAGATGGACTCCACCCGACAGGACCAGGGCCAATGGTCGGACTGGTTCAGCAAAGCTCGGCCCGGCCAGGCTGAGGAAAGGGCCGCCCCCTCCGAAGAACCGGGCGGCCCTTCGCCCCGTGCTGCCCAGACGGACGAGCCCGCCTCACCGGATGACCCGGCCGGGACGGACGGTCCAGCCCCTCCGCCCGTTGATATGTCGAAGGTCGTTGACCCGGCGTCCCCGGAT
>DASXMW010000173.1:0-7590 GCA_036495425.1 Streptosporangiaceae bacterium
CCGAGGGCCGCACCAGCTACGTCCCGGCCCGCATCACCCTGTCCAGGCCCGACGCCAAGGGCGAGTGGACCGTGGTCAGCGAGACCGTCCAGGGCCGCACGACCACGTTCTCGATGTCCGGGCACTGGCTCCAGGGCGCCATGTCCTGAGCGGCGGGACTAAACGGTTCGGCCTCCGCCGGTGCTAGCCAGCGAACGTGCCCACGGGGAGGCCGCGGGCGCCGGGCTTGATGTGGAAGAGGGCGCCGGCCAGGGGGTCGGCGCCGTCGGGCAGGTTCTCGCGGGACGTGGTGATGTAGAGCTCGTCCAGGTCGGGGCCGCCGAAGGCGCAGGCGGTGACCTGGGCGGGCGGCACCTCGACGACCTCGTCCAGGTTGCCGTCGGGGGTGTAGCGGTGCACGGCGTGGCCGCGGTGGATGGCCACCCACAGGCCACCCTCGGTGTCCAGGGCCATGCCGTCCGGTGACCCGTGGGCGGGGTCGATGTGGACCAGGGGACGGCGGTTGGACGGCGTGCCGGTCCCGGGGTCGTAGTCGAAGACGTCGACGCGGTGGGTGGGGGTGTCGATGTAGAACATGGTGTCGCCGGCCGCGTTCCAGGCCACGCCGTTGGAGATCGTCACCTGATCGAAGATCTCGGTGATGGTGCCGTCGGGGTCGAAGCGGTAGAACGCCCCGCGCGGGCCACCCTGGTCGTACGGCATCGATCCGCAGAAGAACCGGCCCTGGCGGTCGACCCCGCCGTCGTTGAGCCGGATGGTGGGGTCGGTGAACGCCGTCGCCTCCGGCCCGGGCCGGCCGTCCGCGTCCCTCAGCACGAAGCCGTGCTCGACCGCGACGACCAGGCCGCCGTGGGCCCGGGGGCGCATGGCGGCCGCGATCGTGTCCACGTGCTGGCGGCCGATGGCCCCGTCCGGCGGCAGGGTGAGGATGTCGCCGTTCAGCATGTCGACGCAGCGCAGCACGCCGGCCACCGAGTCCCAGATCGGGCCCTCGCCGTGGTAGGTGACCACGTCAGTGAACTGTTCGGCCTTCATCACGGTCCCCATCCGGGTGGTGCCAGGCGCCGGCCGCCTGACGGGCAAGATGTCTCTGCTGAAACTATCGACGTGCCTTTCGGATCGAACGAACGGGGTCCTCATGAGCGAGCCGCCGGCCGGTACCTTCGCCCGGTACCCGAGCCTGGCCGGGCGGACCGTGTTCGTCACCGGCGGCGCCACCGGCATCGGGGCCGAGATCGTGGCCCAGTTCGCCCGGCAGGGGGCCCGGGTCGGCTTCGTCGACGTGCAGGAGCGGCGGGCCGCCGACCTGGCCCTGGAGCTGGAGGCGCTGACCGGCACCCGGCCCTGGTTCCAGGCCTGCGATGTGTCCGGGGCCGGCGAGCTGACCGCGGCCACCGAAGCCTGCGCCCGGGCCCTCGGCCTGATCGACGTGCTGGTCAGCAACGCCGCCGTCGACGAACGGCGCGGGGTCGACGACATCACCGAGCAGTTCTGGGACGACATGCTGCGGGTCAACCTGCGGCCGATGTTCTTCGGGGCCCAGGCGGTGACCCCGGGCATGCGGCAGCGCGGCGGCGGGTCGATCATCAACCTGGGCTCGATCATCTGGCGGGCGGGCTTCGCCAACGTGGCCGCCTACGCCACGGCCAAGGCCGGGGTCGAGGGGCTGACCCGCTCGCTCGCCCGCGACCTGGGCCGGGACCGCATCCGGGTCAACTGCCTGATCCCGGGCTGGACCATGACCCAGCGCCAGGTGGACCACTGGATCACCCCGGAGGCCGAGGCCGAGATCGAGCGGAACCAGTGCCTGCCCGGCCGGGTCCAGCCGGCCGACGTGGCCCGGCTGGCGCTGTGGCTGGCCGCGGACGACAGCCGGATGTGCACCAGCCAGAGCTGGATCGTCGACGGCGGCTGGATCTGACGGTTACGCTCCCGGTGAGCGCGTGCGACGTACGCGGGCGCACCAAGGGATGACGACGATGCCACGGTCACTGGTGCTGAGCGGGGGCGGCAAGTACGCCGATCCCTGGCACCGGTTCGCGCGGACTTCGGCGCGGCTGGCCGACGTGCTCTGGTCGCTGGGCCATCAGGTCGAGGTGACCGACTTCGTGTCCGACCGCGTCGCCGGCCTGGCCCAATCTGATCTGGCCGGCTTCGACCTGATCGTGGTCAACGCGGCGGCCGGCCCCGGCTTGGGCACCGGCGAGCAGGACGCGGCCCGCGACGGCCTCCGGGCCGCGGTGGAGCGGGGCGTGGGCGTGCTGGCCGTGCACGTCGGCGTGGGCACGCTGCTGCGGCTGCCGCAGTGGGAGGCGGTGACCGGGGCCGTCTGGGTGGAGGGCCAGAGCGGGCATCCCCCGCTCGGGCCGGCCCGGGTGCAGACCCACCAGGACCGGCATCCGGTCGTGGCCTCGGTCCCGGATTTCGACGTGATCGACGAGCGCTACACCGGGCTGCGGCTGGCCAAGGGCCTGGTGCCGCTGGCCACCCACCGGCACCATGGACGGCAGCATCCGCTGGTGTGGGCGCGGGAGCTGGGCCGGACCCGGGTGGTGGCCGACGCGCTGGGCCATGACACGCGGTCGTACGACTCGGCCGGGCACCAGCGGCTGCTGTCCCGGGCCGTCCAGTGGCTGACCGAGGAGCGCTAGCCGCGCGCTAGCCGGCTTCGGTCAGGGTCACGAGCCGGCGGGGGCCTTCGATGACGCGCTCCGGGCCGGTCAGCTCGGCCGTGAGGGTGGTCACGGGGTCCGCGCTGGAGCGGCCCAGCCGCAGCTCGATCCGGCCCGGTTCCACGATCCGCTGACCGCGGCGGCCGGTGAACGAAGCCAGGTCGGTGGGCACCACGAACCGGACCCGGGCCGCCTGGCCCGGCTCCAGGCTGACCCGGGTGTAACCGGCCAGCCAGACCGTGGGCCGGGTCACCTGCGCCACCGGGTCGTGCAGGTACAGCTGGACCACCTCGGTGCCGGCCCGGCCGCCGGTGTTGCGGACGGTCAGGGCCACCTCGAACGCGCCGTCGGTGGGCACCTGGGCCCGGGCCGACCTTGTGTCTTCCCAGGCGAACGAGGTGTAGGTCAGGCCGTGGCCGAACGGGTAGAGCGGGGTCGGGTCGATCGAGCTGACCTTGCTGCGCTGGGCCAGCGCGGGCCCGAGGTAGGTGGTGGGCTGGGCCCCGGCGTGCCGGGGCACGCTGACCGGCAGCCGGCCGGACGGGTTCACCGAGCCGGACAGCACCCGGGCCAGGGCCGGCCCGCCCTGCTGGCCGGGGAAAAACGCCTGCACGGTGGCGGCCGCGCCGGTGAACGGGCCCAGCGCGTAGGGGCGGCCGGCCAGCAGCACCACCACGACCGGGGTGCCGGTGGCCAGCAGGCGGGTCAGGAGTTCGCCCTGCAGGCCGGGCAGGGTGAGGTCGGGGGCGTCGCACCCCTCCCCCGACGTGCCCCGGCCGAACAGGCCGGACTGGTCGCCGACCACGGCGACGCACAGGTCGTGCTCGCGGGCCAGCTGGACCGCGCCGGGCAGGCCGGAGCCGTCGGCGTCGTTCACGGCGCAGCCGGGCTGGTAGCTGATCTCGGCGGCGGGGAACTCGGCCCGGAGCGCGTCCAGCACGGTGGGGATCTCGACGCCGAGGCCGAAGCCCGGGTATTTGACGCCGACGTGGCTGGGGAACGAGTAGCAGCCCAGCATCGCGTGCGGGTCGTCGGCCCGCGGCCCGACCACGGCGATCCGGCGGCCGGCCAGGCCCGGGTCCAGGGGCAGGATGCCGTCGTTGGCCAGGAGCACCACGGATTCTTCGGCCAGCTGGCGGGCCAACCCGCGGGCGGCGGCCGGGGCCAGGTCCAGGCCAGGCGCGTCGTCCGCCCCGGGACCAGCCGGGTTGAGGGCGGCCGGGGTCGGGTCCCAGGACGGGTCGAGCAGGCCGAGGTCGCACTTCTGGCTCAGCACCCGGGCGGCGGCCCGGTCGACGAGGGCCTCGGGCACGGTGCCCTCGTGCACCGCGTCCAGCAGTGGCCTGCCGTAGCAGCGGGCGGAGGGCAGCTCCACGTCCACCCCGGCCGCCAGGGCCAGCGCCGCGGCCTGGGCCGGTCCGCCGGCCACCTGGTGCAGCAGTTCCAGGAAGCTGATCCCGAAGTAGTCCGCGACCACGGTCCCGGTGAAGCCCCAGGTCTCGCGGAGCAGGCCGGTCAGCAGGTCCGGGTCCGAGGCGGCGGGCACGCCGTCGATGGCGGTGTAGGCATGCATGACCGACCGGGCCCCGCCGAGCCGGATCGCCATCTCGAACGGGGGCAGCAGCACGTCGGCGAGCTGCCGGGGCGTGACCGCGGCCGGGGCCAGGTTGCGGCCGCCGCGCGAGGCCGAGTAGCCGGCGAAGTGCTTGAGCGTGGCCACCAGCCCGGAGGACTCGAGACCCCGCACGTAGGCTGTACCCACCGTGCCGACTAGGTAGGGGTCCTCGCCGATGGTCTCCTCGGTCCGGCCCCAGCGCGGGTCCATGGTCACGTCCAGCACCGGGGCCAGGCCCTGGTGCACCCCGGCCGCGCGCATGCCGGCCCCGATCTGCGCGGCCACCTGCTCGACCAGCGTCGGGTCGAAGCTGGCGCCCCAGGCCAGCGGCACCGGGTAGACGGCCGCGGTCCAGGCGGTGAACCCGGCCAGGCACTCGTCATGGGCGATGGCCGGGATGCCGAACCGGCTGGCGGCCATGATGTCGCGTTGCCGCCGGGCCAGGGCTTCGGCTCCGTTCTGGGCGGTCACCGGCCGGGTGCCGAACGGCCGGGTCAGGTGGCCCATCCCGGCCCGGATCAGCTCGGTCCAGGCCTGGCCATCGCCCGTGTGGGCGCCGCCCAGGTCATCCTGGTGCGGGGCCACCTCGCCGCCAGGTGCTTCGCTCTCCAGCCAGACGCTGCCCAGCTGGCCGATCTTCTCGGCCAGCGTCATCCGCGCGAGCAGGTCGGCGACCCGCTCGGCAGGCGGCGCCGACACGTCCCGCCACCGGGGCAGCCCGTTGTGGCCACTGGCCGGCTCGGGAAGGGATGTGGTCACGTTGAGCCGGTCCTCAGCCAAGGAAACTCCCTCAGTGCGATACTCACCCGACACCCTATCGAAACCTATCGATAATTTCGAGAGTGGTCGATTGGGCGCGCGGCTGGGTCAGTGAGGTGGGGCGGTGGACTCACGGACGATCAGCTCGGTGGAGAGTTCGACGCGGCGGGTGGGGAGAGGTTTGTTCTCGATGAGGTCGCCCAGCATGGCCGCGGCGGTGTGGCCCATCTCCGTCAGCGGCTGGCGGACGGTGGTCAGGGGTGGCGAGATCCAGCGGGCGACCGGGAGGTCGTCGAAGCCGACGATGCTGAGGTCCTGGGGGACGCGGAGACCGTGCTGGCGGGCGGCCTCGTAGACGCCGAGGGCCTGCTGGTCGCTGCCGGCGAAGATGGCCGTGGGGGGCTCGGGCAGGTCGAGGAGTTCGCTGCCGCGCAGGAAGCCGCCCTCGTGCTGGAAGTCGCCGTGGCGGATCAGCTCGGGCCGGTAGGGCACGCGGGCGCGGTCAAGGCCGGAGCGGTAGCCGTCCAGGCGGGCGCGGCTGCACAGGTACTCCGGGGGGCCGGCGATGGCGCCGATGCGGGTGTGGCCGAGCGACGTCAGGTGGTCGGTGGCGGCCAGGCCACCGGCCCAGTTGGTGGTACCGACGCTGGGCAGGTCGGGGTCGGGCAGGTTGACCGGGTCGACCACGACCAGGGGGATGCCGTCGCCGCGCAGCTGCTCCAGCTGGGGGGTGGTCAGCTCGGAGGTGACGAGGATGACGCCTTCGGTGTCGTGGCTGGCCAGCGCGCTGGTCCAGCTGGCCGGGCGGGCGCTGCCGTGCCGGACGGCCGAGACCGCGGCGCCGGTGGCGTGGCCGGCGCACCAGTCTTCGACCCCGCGGAGGATCTCCACCGCCCACGGGCTGTCCAGGCCGTTGAAGATCAGGTCGATCAGCCCGGACCGGCGGCCGCGGCGCTGACCGCGGCGGGCGCCGGGCCGGTGGTAGTTGAACTGGCCCAGCAGGCGCTCGACCCGGGCCCGGGTGTCGGGAGCCACGTCCGGGCGCCCGTTGACGACCTTGGAGACGGTGGGCAGGGACACCCCGGCCTCGGCGGCCACGGCGGCCAGGGTGGCCCGGCGCCGCGGTGCCCGCTCCCCGGAGCTGGCCATGTCGTCCGTGCTGGTCACGGCCACCACCTCTCCCCCGGGCACCGTCACCGGGCGGCCGCTGGGATCCCCCGCCGAAAGCCTTCGATCATGAATCGTAGCCCATTGTGCCCGGCTAGCTGCGTTTGTGCGTGTGCGAACCGACCCGTTGGCACGGCTTGGAGCCGAAACATTACCGACTAGTTTCGGTGGGTGACCGACGGAAACGCCCGCCCGGTCAGGCACCGGGCGGGCGTTCGTGCTGGCGATCGAGCCGGACGGGCTACCGGGCGACGCCGGTGGCCAGCCTCCAGCCCTTGGCCGTGCTGGGTGCCTGGGTCAGGCCGCGGCGCCGGCGCAGGGATTCGTTGAGGGTGTTGAGCAGGGTGTCGACCAGCACCCCGAGGACGAGGATCACGATCATGATGGCGATCACGCCCGCCATGTCGGTCTGGTCCTGGTCGGACTGCAGCAGCACGCCGATGGACGGCAGGTTCGGCACGATGACCAGGAGTTCACCGGCCAGCAGGCCGTGCCAGGCGAACGCCCAGCCCTGCTTGAGGCCGGACACAAACGACGGCAGTGCGGCCGGCATGACCAGGCTGCGGTACAGCCCGAACCGGCGCAGGCCCATGGTCTTGCCCGCCCGCAGCAGCACCGGCGGGGTGAAGTCCACCCCGGCGATCAGGCCGTTGGCGATCGACGGGGCGGCGGTGATGATGACCATGAACAGGATGGCCGTGGTGTTGTTGCCGAACAGGATGATCGCGAACGGGATCCAGACCACGGACGGGATCGTCTGCAGGCCGGTGATCATCGAGCCCACCGCGGCCCGGACCGGGGGGACCCGGGCCACGACCAGCCCGACCACGGTGCCGACCACCAGGGCCAGCGCGAACCCGACCACGGCCTGCTGCAGCGTAAGGCCGATCGCCTTCCACAGCTGGGCGTGACTCAGCTGGTCCCACAGGTTGGGGAGCACCTGACCCGGGCCGGGCAGGACCACATGCGGCTTGAAGGCGGCCAGGTAGACGAGCTCCCACACGCCCAGCACGATCGCAATCGCGAGCAGCTTCGGCCACGCCGACTGCCAGACCTTGGCCCCGATCTCGCTCGCGCTGGGGCGGGACCGCTGCCTGGGGACCGCCTCGAGGTTGTCCAGTCCGGCCAGGGCGGCGGCGTCTTCGGTGTCAGCTGACATGCCGCATCACCTCTTCGTTCAGCCGGGCCTTGATCTGCAGCGCCCGCTCCACCGTCTGGCCGGAGTCGATGCCGCGTGGGCGCTCGCTGGTCACGTCGAACTCCTCCAGCACGCGGCCGGGCCGGCTGCTGAGCAGCACCACCCGGTCGCCGAGCCGGACGGCCTCGCGCACCTCGTGGGTGACGAACAGCACGCTGAACCCCTGCCGCCGCCAGATG
>DASXMW010000174.1:0-5378 GCA_036495425.1 Streptosporangiaceae bacterium
TCACCGGTGACGTGGACATGCACTCCGAGGGCCGCCTGCGCGACGCGCTGACCGAGGCCGGCACGGTCCCGGGCTGCCGGGTCGTGGTCGACCTGTCCGGCGTGGAGTTCATGGCCTCGGCCGGCGTGCACGTGCTGCTCGGCGTCGCGGGCCAGTTCGAGCAGGCCGGGGGCGCCCTGGTGCTGGTGTCGCCGCGCCCGATGGTGGCCAGGGTGCTGTCCCTGACCCAGGCCGACGAGCTGATCCCGGTGGCCGCCACCGTGGACGAGGCCCTGACCGGCTGACCCGCCGCGTCGGCCGGCTACCCGGGCCTGACCGGCCCGCAGTGTGACCTGCGCCATACCTCGCCGCCACGGTGAATGATCGCGCCCCGCCGGGAAAGTGGGTCTGCGCGGCCGAGCCAGCCCGGACGGCCGGCACGGCCGGGACGGCCCGAAGAGGAGGCGCAGCAGTGGCGGACAGCACTGGCCCACCGGAGTTCCCGCTCCACGTGCTGTCCGAGTACGCTCTGCTGGCCGACGGCGAGCGCGGCATCCTGGTCGGACCGCGCGGCGACTTCGTCTGGATGTGCGCGCCGCGCTGGGACTCCGACGCGGTGTTCTCGGCGCTGATCGGCGGGGCCGGCGTCTACGCCGTGACCCCGGTCGACCAGCCGTTCGTCTGGGGCGGCTACTACGAGCCGCGCAGCCTCATCTGGCGCAGCCGGTGGGTCACCACCACCCAGGCCATCGAGTGCCGGGAGGCTCTGGCCCTGCCGGGCGACCGGCACACGGCGGTCGTCCTGCGCCGGGTCGAGGCCATCGACGGCGACACCAAGGTCCGGGTCATCTTCGATCCCCGGGCCGGGTTCGGGCGGCACCAGCCGGACCGCGTCGAGCGCACCAACCGCACCTGGACCGCCCGCTGCGGACCGCTGTACCTGCGCTGGTCCGGGACGAAGGGGGCCCGGCCCCGGTCCGGTGGCGGCCTGCAGGCCGAAGTCACGGTCCCGGCCGGCGGCCGACTGGACCTCGTGCTCGAGATCTCCGACCGCCCGCTGACCGGCCCGCCGCCCGACCCGGCCAAGACCTGGGAGGCCACCGGGACCGCGTGGCGCGAGGCGGTGCCCGACCTGTCCGGCACGATCGCCGACCGGGACGCCGGCCAGGCCTATGCGGTGCTGCGCGGGCTGACCAGCGACGGCGGTGGCATGGCCGCCGCGGCCACCACCAGCCTGCCGGAACGGGCCCAGGAGGGCCGCAACTACGACTACCGCTACGCCTGGATCCGCGACCAGTGCTTCACCGGTGAAGCGGTGGCGGCGGCCGGCCCGTACCCGCTGCTGGACAACGCGGTCAGCTTCGTCACCGAGCGCCTGCTGGCCGACGGGCCGCAGCTCAAGCCGGCCTACACGGTCGACGGCGGCCCGGTGCCGAACGAGCGCCCGCTGCACCTGCCGGGCTACCCGGGCGGCTACGACAAGGTCGGCAACTGGGTCAACCACCAGTTCCAGCTCGATGCCTTCGGGGAGGCGCTGCTGCTGTTCGCGGCGGCGGCCCGGCACGACCGGCTGGACTCCGGCCACTGGCAGGCGGTCGAGGCCGCGATCGCGGCCATCCAGAAGCGGGGCGGTGAACCCGACGCCGGCATCTGGGAACTGGACAACCGGCACTGGGCGCACTCCCGGCTGACCTGTGCGGCCGGGCTGCGGGCCATCGCCACCGCCGCACCCGCCTCGCAGGGAGCGGCCTGGAGCGGGCTGGCCGACGGGCTGGTCGCCGACGTCACCGCCGACTGCCTGCACCCCGCCGGCCGCTTTCAGCGGGCCCCGGACGACGAGCGGGTCGACGCCGCGCTGCTGCTGCCGATCATCCGCGGTG
Source organism: Streptosporangiaceae bacterium (assembly GCA_036495425.1). Taxonomy (GTDB): domain Bacteria; phylum Actinomycetota; class Actinomycetes; order Streptosporangiales; family Streptosporangiaceae; genus Bog-532. Next base: position 1,860 of record DASXMW010000174.1, read on the forward strand.
CGATCCCGGCCGGGGACCCGCGGGCCCGGGCCACGATCGAAGCCGTCGTCACCGATCTGGGCCGGGACGGTTTCCTTTACCGCTACCGGGAAGATGAACGGCCGCTGGGCCAGGCCGAGGGCGCGTTCCTGCTGTGCGGGTTCGCCATGGCCCTGACCGAGCACCAAAACGGCCGCGAGGTCGAGGCAGCCCGCTGGTTCGAGCGCAACCGCGCCGCCTGCGGCACGCCCGGCCTGCTGACCGAGGAGTACGACGTCAACCAGCGGCAGGTGCGCGGTAACGCCCCCCAGGCGTTCGTGCACGCGCTGCTGTTCGAATCGGCTCAGCGGCTGGCCACCCCGTGGCCCGATACGCCGGCGGCGACGGTCTTAGCGACAACGAAAGGGGCTCCACCATGAGCACTGAGCACACGGAACAGGTCGTCGTGGTCACCGGGGCCAGCGGCGGGATCGGGCGGGCCACCGCGCTGGCCTTCGGCGCCCGCGGGGCCAGGGTCGCGCTGCTGGCCCGGGGCGAAGAAGGCCTGGCCGGCGCGGCCCGGGACGTCGAGGCCCGCGGCGGCACCGCGCTGCCCATCCCCACCGACGTCTCCGACCCGGACCAGGTCGAAGCGGCGGCCGAGAAGGCCGAGCAGACCCTCGGGCCCATCGACGTGTGGGTCAACGTGGCCTTCACCTCGATCTTCGCCGAGTTCAGGAACATCAAGCCCGCCGAGTACAAGCGGGTCACCGAGGTCAGCTACCTGGGCTACGTGTACGGCACGATGGCCGCGCTCAAGCGGATGCAGGCCCGCGACGCCGGCACCATCGTCCAGGTCGGCTCCACCCTGGCCTACCGGGGCATCCCGCTGCAGACCGCCTACTGCGGCGCCAAGCACGCCATCCAGGGCTTCCACGAGTCGCTGCGCTGCGAACTTCTGCACGACCAGAGCAACGTGCACGTGACCATGGTGCAGATGCCCGCGGTCAACACCCCGCAGTTCGACTGGGTGCTGTCCCGGCTGCCCAAGCCCGCCCAGCCGGTGCCGCCGATCTACCAGCCCGAGGTGGCCGCCCACGGCGTCCTCTACGCGGCCGACCACCCGAAGCGCCGGGAGTACTGGGTGGGCGGGACCACCATGGGCACGCTGATCGCCAACGCGATCGCGCCCGGCCTGCTCGACCGCTACCTGGCCAAGACCGGCTACCAGGCGCAGGAGGACGACCGGCCCGAGTCCCGGGACCGCCCGGTCAACCTGTGGGAGCCGGCCGACGGCCCGCGCGGGCACGACTACACCGCGCACGGCAGCTTCGACGACAAGTCCAAGCCCCGCAGCGCCCAGCTGTGGGCGTCCCAGCACCACGGCCTGCTCGGCGGCGCCGTGCTCGGCCTGGCCGGAGCGGCCGGAGTCGCGGGCGCCGCGCTCGGGCGGCGGGCCCGGCGGTGACCGTGCGGGCGGAATCCCTGCTGGCCAGCATCCGGGCCGGCTACGGCGCGGTCCAGCTGGCCGCGCCCGGATACTCGGCCGAGCAGCAGCTGGGCGGCCCGCTGGACCCGGCCACGCTGCGCGTGGTCCGGGTGCTCGGAGCCCGCCAGCTGGCCCAGGCCGGGCTGGCCCAATTCTGGCCCGCACGGTCCCTCCCGGCCGAGCCGCTGCTCGGGCTGGGCGTCGCGGTGGACGCCCTGCACGCGCTGAGCATGGTGCCGGTGGCCGCGACCGCGCCCCGCTGGCGCCGTCCGGCCCTGGTCAGCGGGCTGATGGCCACGGCCTTCGCGGTCGCTGGCGTACTGGCCGCCCGCCGCACCCCCGGTAACCGAACCTTGAACTGAGTGGAGGAAGCCATGCCGAGAAAGGCTGAGCCGCAGGCGGTCCAGGGCATCGACCGGCTGGTCCGCAACGTGCGCGCCGGGCGGTTCGAGCGCAGCCTGTCCGCCCTGACCGCGGCGGGCGCGCTGGTCACCGCGGCCGAGATCTACTTCGAGCACGACAGCGCCAGCTTCGGCAACAAGATGATGTGGATCCCGGTCGCCCTGGGCCCGGTCGGGGCCGCGGCCGGGGTGGCCGGGTTCTTCAGCCGCCGCGCGGCCAAAACCGCGCTGCCCATCGCCTCGGCCGCGATCGTGGCCAACGGCCTGCAGGGCACCTACCTGCACGCCCGTGGCATCGCCCAGAAGCCGGGCGGCTGGTCCAACGTCCGCTACAACATGGAGATGGGTCCGCCCCTGCTGGCTCCCTTGCTGGTCACCATGGTCGGCGGCATGGGTCTGCTGGCCGCGGTCCTGCGGCGCGAACAGTGAGCGACAACCCACGGCCGGACACCCCCCGGCCGGACGCGCCCCAGCCCGGCCGCTACCAACGTCAGCAGTCCGGCCGTGGCCCCCGGTTCCCCGGCTTCGACGTGCTCGGCCAGTCCCGGCACTGGGACCAGGTCACGCGCGACCTGGTCACCTCGCGGCTGGCGCCGGACCCGGTGATGAAGTTTTTCGATGAAGAAGAGACTCCGTGCGCCCGGGCAGTCGTCAACCTGCTGACCGGCCAGCAGGACGACCCCGTGATCCCCGTGCTGGAGATGATCGACAGCAGGCTGGCGGCCGGGGAGACCGACGGCTGGCGCTACGACGACATGCCCGAGGACGGCCAGGCCTGGCGGGACACGCTGACCGGGCTGGACGAGGACAGCCGCGCCCGCTGCGGCCTGCCGTTCGCCGAAGCGCCGGAAAAGGACCAGCTCGAAGTGGTCCAGGCCGTCCAGGACCGGAAATCCGGCGACTGGCACGGCCTGAACGCGGCCCGCGTGTGGAGCCTGTGGACCCGGTACGCCTGCACCGCGCTGTACGCGCACCCGCAGGCCTGGAACGAGATCGGCTTCTCCGGCCCGGCCTACCCGCGCGGCTACAAGAACGCCGGCGTGGACAAGCTCGAACCGTACGAGGTCCGCGACACGCGCCCGTCCGGCGACCCGATCCGGGAGGGAGCCTGATGCCCGGCGTGACCCCTGGCGTCCGTGACCGCAACGAGTCGGCCTGGCTGCTGCCCAACGACGGCTCCCGCACCAACCACCGGCTGCGGGACGGCATGCGCCGGTTCGCCGACACCGACGAGATCGATCTGGTCATCGTGGGCTGCGGCGCGGGCGGCTCGGTGCTGGCCCAGCGCCTGGCCCGGGCCGGCTGGCGGGTGGCCGCGCTGGACGCGGGGCCGTTCTGGGACCCGGACCGGGACTGGGTCAGCGACGAGGCCGGATCGCACCACCTGTACTGGACCGAGCCCCGGGTCATCGGCGGCACCGACCCGGTCCCGATGGGGTCGAACAACTCCGGCCGCGGCGTCGGCGGCTCGATGGTGCACTACGCGGGGTACACGCCGCGCTTCCACCCCAGCGACTTCGCGACCCAGACCCGGGACGGGGTCGGCGCCGACTGGCCGATCAGCTACCCGGAACTGCGCCCGTACTACGAGCAGCTCGAGCAGGAGCTGCCGGTGGCCGGCGACTCCTGGCCCTGGGGCGACCGGCACGGCTACCCGTACCGGCCCCACCC
>DASXMW010000175.1:0-34296 GCA_036495425.1 Streptosporangiaceae bacterium
CGGGCGGAACCGCCAGCGCCGGAAGGCGTCGGCGTTGGCGGCCACGCTGATCTCCTCGTCGGCGGCCCCGTCCACGTAGTCGAACACCGGCCGCGGGATCAGCCGCCGGGCGCTCCGCCGCAGGTCGCCGACGTCGTGGCAATGGCTCAGCCGCCGCGTCACGGTGTCCAGCTCGACCGGCTCCAACTGGATGAGCTGGCGGATCTCCCGGAGGTTCATGATTGGGAACGTACCGCCCGGGCCCCGGGCCATCAATCCACTAAACTAATCGGAAATATAGCTATAACGGCGGCCCGGACCGGATCCGGAGGCCCTGGACGGCACGGCCAGCGTCACGCCGTTCGCCCCCACGTCCGGCGCGGCGCCCGCTGCGGCATCATGAACGTGAATCCACGCCGGACCAACTGAGGAGCACGCCGTGCGTATCGCCGTGGTGGTAGGCAACCCCAAGCCCGCGTCGCGGACGCTGAACGTGGCCACGGCCGTGGCCGACCTGCTGGCCGCGGAGGTGGCCCCGGACGCCGGGCACCTGGTCGTGGACCTGGCCGAGCACGCCAGCGACCTGTTCGACTGGGGTGCGCCGCGGCTGACCGAGCTGACCCAGGAGGTCGCGTCGGCCGGTCTGATCATCGCCGCGTCGCCCACCTACAAGGCGACCTACACCGGCCTGCTCAAGGCGTTCTTCGACCGCTACGGGAACAACGGGCTGGCCGGGTCGGTGGCGGTGCCGCTGATGACCGGCGCCGCCCCCATCCATCAGCTGGCCGTCGAGGTGCACCTGCGGCCGCTGCTGGTCGAGCTGGGTGCGGCCGTACCCACGCGCGGCCTGTACGTCACCGAACCGGAGTTCGGCGAGCTGGCCGGCCCGGTCGGCCGCTGGGCCGAGGCCGCCGTGCCCCTCCTGCGCCAGTCCCTCGGCTGAGCCGGTATTAATATCCCCGTATGCCGCTGGTGTCGCGCGCGTTCGGGGCGCTGCTCGGGCTGCCGCCGGCGGAGACCCGGAACGTGGAAGTCCGGCGGGACGTCGCGGTACCGGCCCTGGACGGGACGCCCCTGCTGACCGACCTGTACCTGGCCCGCCCGGACGGGCCCCGGCCCACGATCTTGATCCGGACCCCGTACGGGCGCCGCGGGATCGCGGGCGGCGGGGGACTGACGGGCCGGTTCTTCGCCGAGCGCGGCTACCACAGTGTCGTCCAGAGCACCCGGGGCACGCACGGGTCTGGCGGCGAGATCGAGTTCGACCGGGAGGCCGGGGACGGCCGGGCCACCGCGGACTGGATCGCGGGCCAGGCCTGGTCGAACGGTGAGCTTGGGACCTTTGGCGCCAGCTACCTGAGCTTCACTCAGCTGGCCCTGGCCTCGACCCGGCCACCCCAGCTCAAGGCCATGTCCCTGGCCGTCTGGGGGGCCGAACGCCGGGCCGGGTACTTCCCGGGCGGCTCGTTCGCGCTGGACCGGGCGCTGACCTGGGCCTACGGCGTCGTCGTCCAGCGGGAACAATCCCGGCTGGCCATGCTGCGCGGGCGCCGCGCCCTGCGGGACGCGCTCGGTCACCTGCCGCTGCTGGAGGCCGACGTGGCGGCGACCGGGCAGCCGGTCGGCTTCTACCGGGACTGGCTGGAACATTCCGGGCCCGGCGATCCGTACTGGGCCGCCACCGACTTCCGGCCGATCCTGGCCGATCTCGGCGTCCCGGTCACCATGACCGCGGGCTGGTACGACACCTTCCTGCCGCTCATGCTGGCCGACTACCGGGCTCTGCGGGACGGCGGGCAGCAGGTGCGGCTGCACATCGGGCCCTGGCGGCACGCCAGCCCGGGCCTGTTCCGCGCGTCCCTGCGGGATGCGCTGGAGTGGTTCGGCGTCTACCTGCGGCACCAGCCGCCGCCCCAGCCCCGGCCACCGGTCAGCATCGAGGTCATGGGCGGCGGGGGACGGCGCGCCCTGCCGGACTGGCCGCCGCCCGCCGCCACCCGGCGCTGGCACCTGCAGCCGGGCGGGGCCCTGTCCGAGCCCCCGCCACCGGCCTGTGAGCCGGATCTGTACCGCTACGACCCGGCCGAGCCCACCCCGGCCGCCGGCGGCACCAGCACCGGGCCCAACTCCGGGCCCAGGGACAACCGGGAACTCGAAGCCCGCCCGGACGTGCTCACCTACAGCACCGGCCCGCTGGCGGCGGCGGTGGAGATCACCGGCCCGGTCCGGGCCGAGCTGTACGTCTCCTCCTCGCTGGCCGACACCGACTTCTTCGCCCGGCTGTGCGACGTCGGCCCCAAGGGCCGTTCGGTCAACGTGACCGACGGCCTGATCCGCCTCACCGCGAACTCCTGGCCGGCCGGCCCGGATGCCGCCAACCCGGTCGTGGTCGACCTGTGGCCGGCCGCGCACCGGTTCGCGGCCGGGCACCGGATCCGGCTCCAGGTCTCCAGCGGCGCCCACCCCCGGTTCGCCCGCAACCTGGGCAGCGGGGAGCCGCTGGCCACCGCGACCAGCGGGCGGGTCGCCGAGCAGACCGTGCACCACGATCCGGCCCGCCCCTCGGCGATCGTGCTCCCGGTGCCCGGCCCCGCTATCGAGCCGGGCTGAGCACGCGCCGCACCGGCCGCTTGGCGCCGAGCTTGGTCGCGCTGGTCGCGGGGCGCAGGTACTCCTCGCCCTGGGGCCAGCGGGCCACGTGCTGATCACCGCTCTCGGGGGCGAACCCGATGTAGGTCACCTCGGCGATGTCCACCGCGAACAGCGCGAAGTCCCCCACCACCGGTTCCCAGGGCAGCTCCTCGGCCACCGTGCGGGCGTACCGTTCCTGGACGCCGCGGTCGGGCTCGCGCCGCGCCCGTGCGCGCAGCTTGATCTCGATGGCCGCCTCGGGGCCGCTGATGATGCTGTGCAGCTGGATCCGGGGGTCCCGGTCCAGGTCGGCCACCTTGGCCGACCCCGGCATCATCGACAGCCACAGCTCGCCGTCCATGATCAGCGGCTCCACCCCGCTGATGCGGGCCGATCCGTCGCGCCGGGTGGTCCCGATCAGGAGCACGCCCGGCTTGATCAGCCGATCGTGCGCGACCGCGCCGAGCGCGGGCTCGTGGGCCGCGATCTCCGCCCATCTCATGGTCCCGGTCTACCTCAGGCCACCGACATTTTTATCGAAGGCAGGTGCGTGACCGCCCCGGGCCCGCCCGGGCGGTCAGCGGGCGGACGGATCGGTCACCCGGGCCAGGAACAGCGGCTCGCCGGTGCTGGTGTCGGTGACCAGCAGCAGATAGGGCCGGTCGAACACCAGCGACGGGTCGGCCTGGGCGGCGGTGGGCATGAGCCCGACCGCGGTGGCCGCGCTGGCCACCGTGCCCTTCTCGCCCACCTGCAGGGTGGCTGCGTGCTCGACCAGGCCGATGCAGCAGGCCTGGGGGGACAGCGGGCGGAAGTCGGCCGCCGTGGTGAACGCCACCCCCATGCCCAGCCCGGCCAGCAGGTCCTTCAGCTCGGCCTTGGTGCTCAGGTTCACCCGCGGCAGCGCCACCGGCGTCCCCGGGCCGGCCGCCGCCCCGCCGCCACCCGCGCCGCTGGCCAGGGCACCGGTCAGCGAGGCCATCGTGGCCGCCGACGGCAGCGCGCAGCCACCGCCCGCCCCGGCGGGCGGCAGCAGGGCCAGCATGGCCAGTCGGCCGCCGCGGTACGGGAGCGACACCGCGGTCCAGCCCGCCGCCCGGGCCGGGCGGAACTGGCCCCCGGTCATGAACTTGACCGGGACCGCCCGCCCGGCGGCCGTCCGGAACGCCCGGCTCCTGGTCGCCGAAGCCTGGAACGGATGGGCCCAGGCGGCCTTCAGGTACAGCGCGTCGGTCAGCACCCAGCCGATATCGTGCAGGGCGCCCGCGCTGAGCAGCCGGGGGATGTGCCCCCGGGTAGCGGCCGCGATGGCCTGGTCGATCTGCTGCGCGGCCCGCCCCGGGTCGGAACGCAGCGGCACCCGGGCCACCCCGGCCCGGTAACCGGTGGCCACCGCGTTCAGGTAGCTGCGCCGGGTGACCAGGCCCGGGTCGGTCCAGACCTGGTCGCTGCTGGCCACGGTCACGCCGGCCCGGTCCAGGCTCCGCAGCGCGGCCGAGCGGGCCTGCAGCTGGGCCGCGAGCCGCGGGCCGGTGGCGGGCAGGTGCAGCACCCGGGCCATGGCCTGCGCGGTGGCACCCCCGGCCCCCAGGTAGGCCATGCCCAGCCCGCTGGCCAGGCTGGACGGGGACAGCACCAGGTTGGCCCGCGGAGTCTGGTGGCACCAGGCGCCCAGCACGCTCAGCCCGAACGCGGTGTCGGCCGCGCCCAGCGGACGGGGGCTGACCGCCGGTTCCCGGGCGGCCACGCCGTGCGCCACCGTCACCCCGGCCGGCTGCGATGGTGACGCGGCCGGGCCGCCCGGCGAACCAGAACCAGACCCTGAGCCGCACCCGGCCAGCGCCAGCCCGGCCGACACCGCGATCCCCACGGCCAACGGCCAGCAGCGCCGAGCCCGCACCCGAGTCATGAGCCGATTATGGGTTCATCCCCGGAATCTGGGCCCGGATCCGGGCGATTCCCGTCGAGGCCGCTGCGCCCGGGTTTGAGGTACCGCACGGGGGACTCCTAGAGTGGGCCGTACCGGAGAGTTGTCCGGTAGCACGTGAGCGGCCAGCCGGAGAACTCTCCGTTCTGCCACGGCCGCCCGAGGCCTGGAGGGGACATGACCCAGCCCGCGCTAGGAAGCGAGCCCGGACCGGTCCGCGCGCACGCGCAGCGCAACCGCGAGCACATCCTGCAGGTGGCCAGCGAGGCGTTCGCCGAATCCGGGACGACCTCGCTCAACGCCATCGCCAAGCGGGCCGGGGTCGGCGCGGGCACGCTGTACCGGCACTTCCCGACCCGCGAGGACCTGATCCTGGCCGTCTACCAGCGGGACGTGCAGCGCCTGGTCGACTCGGTGCCGGACATCCTGGCCGAGCACCCACCGCTGGACAGCTTCCGGATCTGGTTCCTGTCCCTGGCCGACTACGTCCAGGTCAAGCACGGCCTGGGCGACGCTCTGTACACCGCGGCCGCCCACGACGCCGTCAACGAGACCTACGCCCCGGTCATCGCGGCGGTCACGGTGCTGCTCCAGGCCTGCGCGGGCGGTGGCGGCCTGCGTGACGGCCTCGACCCCGCTGATGTGCTCGTGCTCATGGGCTTCCTGTGGCGCACGGCCCCCACCGAGGCCGGCCGCGAGCAGGCCCGCCGCCTGCTGGACCTGACCATCGACGGCCTGCGCCCCCGCTGAGCCGGGCCGGTCGCCGAGGGCAGGCGTCAGTCAGTTGTGGTTGACCGGCTCGGTGGGGGCCGGGGTCTCCGGGTAGGGCGGGGCGGCCGGCCGGGCCAGGTGCTCGGTGGGGTGAAAGCCCAGCCGCGACGGCGACCGGGCTGGCGCGGGCCGGGCCGGGGAGGAGTCCCCCATGCCCCGGACCACGGCGGCCATGCCGAGCAGGGCGGTGATCGGCGCGACCAGGGCGATGAAGTCGGCCGAGGTCAGCGTGCCCAGGGCGGCCAGCGCGCCCGCGAACCCGGCGATCAGGATGGCCGCCACGACCAGGCCCCAGCCGTGCAGGAACAGCCGCAGCGTGAACGGGGGACCGGGCGGGGGCACGTCCGCGACCACGGCCACGGCTTTGGTCTCGCGCCGCTCGGTCATGCCCTCGCGGACCCGGACGCTGATGGTCAGGTTCCCGGGCTGGTCCGCGATCAGCAGCAGCTCGTCGGGATGTGACGGGTCCGGGGTCTGGGCCACCGAGCCCCCGCCCACGGCCCAGGACACGACCTTGCCCGGGTTGCCCGCCCGCACCCGGAACCGGGCCTGCTCCCCGGTGACCACGGCCTCCGGCCCGTCGATGACCGCGGTCCGCGCGTGCCCGTTGACCGTCCGCCCGCCCTCACCGGGCCGGGCCCCCTCGCGCGGCGGCGGGCCCTCCTCCGCCTCGGGGTCGGCCGGCGCTGGCGCGGGCACCTGGGCGGTGGCGATGAACTGGCGGCGGGCCAGCACCTCGGCCAGCCGGATCTGCCGCGCGTGCACGCTCCAGGTCATGGCCACGACCCCGGCGGCGAGCCCGGCCGACCCGAGGCCCAGCAGGCCGGCCACCACCGGGTGCCCCGCGCCCGCCGCTACCGCTGTGATCATGGCATCTCCCATTGAATTACCTGTTGTACACAGTAATTCAAACACATTATCGATACAAGGGAGGGCCGCGCCGCTACCTTCGATATTAATAAATAGCCACCTGCTGCGCGCAAGCCCGTGAGACGGTACGGCCATGGAGGACTACCGCGACGTCAACCGGGCCAGCTGGGACGAGCGCGTGCCCGCACACGTGGCCTCGAGCGGCTATCAGGTGGACCGGTTCGCCGCCGACCCCGGCTTCCTCAGCGAGGTGGTCCGCTTCGACCTCCCGCGGCTGGGCGACGTCAGCGGCCTGCGCGGTGCGCACCTGCAGTGCCACATCGGCACCGACACCGTCTCGCTGGCCCGGCTGGGCGCGTCCATGACCGGGCTGGACTTCTCGGCCCCGGCCGTGGCCGCGGCGCAGGAACTGGCCACCGGCACCGGGGCCGACGCCACCTTCGTCCAGGGCGACGTGTACGCCGCGCCCGACCTGCTCGGGCGGGGTGGGTTCGGCCTGGTCTACACCGGGATCGGGGCGCTCTGCTGGCTTCCGGACATCCGGCGCTGGGCCGGGGTGGTGGGGGCCCTGCTGGCGCCGGGCGGCCGGCTGTTCCTGCGCGAGGGGCACCCCATGCTGTGGTCGCTGGCCGACACGCGCGAGGACGGGCTGCTGGTGGTGGAGTATCCCTACTTCGAGCGGCCCGAGCCGACCGTGTTCGACGAGGACGGCACCTACGTGGAGACCGACGCGGTGTTCGAGCACAACCTGACCCACGAGTGGAACCACGGCCTGGCCGAGATCATCACCGCGCTGCAGGACGCGGGCCTGGAACTGACCGCCCTGGCCGAGCACGACAGCGCGCCCTGGCCCGCGCTGCCGGGCATGATGGAGCAGGACGATAACGGCGAATGGCGGCTGGCCGACCGGCCCTGGCGGCTCCCGTGCACCTACACCCTGCAGGCCGTCAAGCGCCGCTGACCAGGCGCCCCTGGAGGCCATGATTACCATCCTGGGACGAGAGCAACCCCAGGCACGCCGCCGCCGGCCGGCTGCGGTCCGACCCGATCGTCTGGCTGACCACGGTGTCGCCCGGCATCTGGGAGCGCAACGGCCGCGGCAGCGACAACCTGATCTTCGAGGGCGAGGCCTCTGGTGAGGGCTTAGCCGGACCGGCCCAGCAGGCGGTCGGTCGCGTCGTCGGCCTGGCCGCCGAAGTACTGGGTGAGCACCTGGCCGAACACCGGCTCGGCCGGGTCGGCCCGGTGGAACAGGGTCATGGACGACCGCAGCTTCTGGGCGTCCAGGCCGCCGAAGACCTGGCCGGCGTCGCCGCCGGGCCGCTCGGTCAGCACGCGGGCCGCCGCGGCCAGCCGCGGCCCCAGCATCGGGTGCCGCAGGTAGGCCCGGGCCTCAGCCAGCGAGGAGATCGCGTACCGCCGGGCCGTGGGGCTCTGCCCCAGCCCGGCCACCTGCGGGAACACGAACCACATCCAGTGGCTGGTCTTGCGCCCCCGGCTCAGCTCGGCCAGCGCCCGATCGTAGGTGTCCCCCGAGTCCTGCGCCTCGACGAACCGCTCCAGCTCGTAAGCGTCGTCCATGAACCCGGCCTACCCGGACCCGGCCTACCCGAACGTGGCGGCGGGGCAACAGCCCCGCTCAGACGTCCAGCCCGAGCGTGAACGCGGGCCGCGGCGAGGTCTCGGGCAGCCGGTGCTCCTCGCTCAGCCGCCGGATCGCGGTCCCGGTGGCCAGGAACTCCGTCGCGTGCTCGCCCCAGACATGGTTGGACACGCCCACCGCGACGCCGACGATGCCGCCCGCCTGGGCCTGGGCCGCCTCGGCCTGCATCCGGGACAGGGCCAGCTCGCGGGCGTCGTAGACCCCCTGGGTGAACTGCACCATCTCCTGGTTCTGGCCCGCCTGCCGCAGCGCCTGCATGGCCGACTGGTGCGCGATGTGGTAGACGCAGGTGCCGAGCACGAACGCGACCGGCACCGCGCCCGCGGCCAGCAGCCGGAAGAAGTCCTGGGCCGACAGGTCCGAGGTGAAGGCCCGGCCGCCCGGCGCGCGGTGCGCGCCGGTGCCGCCGATGGCCTTGACCGCGGTCCCGGTGGCCACGAACTCGAGCACCTCCTGGCCCCAGGCGTACATCTGCAGGCGCAGGTCGACCCCGACGATGCCGTCGGCGCCGAGGTGATCGGCTTCGGCCTGCATCCGGGACATGGCCAGTTCCCGGGCGTTGTACATGGCCTGGCTGAGCACCTGCAGCTCCTGGTTCTGCGACCAGCGGCCGACCTGCATGCCCACGTGGTAAATGGACGAGCCGACCACGAAGCCCAGCGGCTCGAACCCGGCCTCGCCCAGCAGCACGTACTCCGACACCGACAGGTCGGAGGTGAACACCCCGCCTGGCTCCGCGCCGGCCGTGTTAGCCAGGCGGCTGTCCGCGGCCTGCGGCTCCCAGGTGGCGCTGGCCTGGTCCTGCCCCCGATTGAACAGCGGCATTGCTACTCCTAGTCTGGCCGCGTCAGCGGCTCTTGGTTGTGGCCTTGGTAGTGGGCCCGGTACTGGCCCTGGCTTTGGCCGCGGCCTTCAGCTCCTGCTTGTAGGCTCGCACCCGCCCGAGCGACTCCTCGTCGGAGATGTCGGCCACCGACAGGTAGCTGCCCTCGGCCCCGAACGGCGCGGCCGCCTCCCGCCAGCCCGTGGGCTGGACGCCGAGCCGCTTGCCGAGCAGGGCCACGAAGATCTGCGCCTTCTGGGCCCCGAAGCCAGGCAGCTCGGCCACCCGCTTGAGCAGGTCGGCCCCGTCCGGGGCGTCACCCCAGACCCGGCCCGCGTCCCCTTCGTACCGGGCCACCAGCAGCTGGGCCAGGGCCTGGACCCGGGCCGCCATCGACTTCGGGTAGCGGTGCAGCGCCGGGCGCTCGGCGAACACCGCGGCCAGGGCCTCCGGGTCGTAGCCGGCCAGCTCGTCGGCGGTGGGCCGGTGGCCCAGCCGCCGGTACAGGTCGTACGGCGCGCTGAACGCCCGCTCCAGCGGGACCTGCTGGTCCAGCAGCATGCCGATGAGCAGGGCCAGCGGGTCGGAGCTGAGCAGCTCGTTGGCCGCGGGTTCGACGGGCATCGAGATCGTCACGAGGTTCCTCCTGGTCGCGGGGACCATCATCGCGCACCGCCGGGGACCAGCGTGGCGCGGCGCCAAGGTTCACGTCAGCATGGTGGCCTGGCGGCCCCGGAGGTGCCAAGGTGGAATCGGACAGGCCGGCCGGCCGTTCTTCTTGTGACGGGCAACGCGTACGTCGGCCGGTGTGCCAGGAAGGAGCCGGGGCGCCGCGTCCCAGCCCGAATGGATGGAGTCTCAATGACACCCCACATGAAGTGGGCGATCGGCGGAATCGTCGTCGGCCTGATCCTGCTCATCGTGAGCCCCTGGCTCGCGCTGGCGCTGATCGCGGCCGCGATCGCTATCCCGACCGCCGCCTACCTGATGCTGGACGAATCCCAGCGCCGTCGGCTGCGGGAGACGCGCCGCCGCCGCTCGCTGGGCAACTGACCGGCCGTCCCGGGCCCGGCCACCCGCCGGGCCCGGCTTGATCGCGCCGGGCGGGAATCCAAGCCGCTTTCGTGGGCATTGACATCGTTAGACGTCACCGCCCCAGAGCGAAAGCAGCCACCATGCCCGTCCGCCGCCTGAACCACGCCGTCCTCTACGTCCGCGACCTGGCCCGGACGGTCAGCTTCTACCGCGAGGCGCTCGGTTTCGAGGTGCGCACCGACGTGCCGGGCCGGGCCGCCTTTCTGCGCGCGCCGGGCTCGGCCAATGACCATGACCTGGGCCTGTTCCAGCTCGCCCCCGGCACCGACGGGCCGGCCGCCGACCCTGGTACCCGGGCCGGCCTGTACCACCTGGCCTGGGAGGTGGGCACCCTGGCCGACCTGGCCGACATCCGGGCCCGGCTGGACGCGGCCGGGGCCCTGGTCGGATCGAGCGATCACCGGGTCTCCAAGTCCCTCTACGCCAGGGACCCCAACGGGGTGGAGTTCGAAGTCATGTGGCGGGTGCCCGCCGAGGACTGGGAGGCCGAATTGGGCCGGGGCGACCTGATCGCCCCCCTCGATCTGGACGCCGACCTGGCCCGCTGGGGCGACCGCGCAACCGGCGCCGCCGCCGGCTCCGCCACCTGACCCCCGCTAGCTCAGCAGGCCCGGGTGCAGCAGGGCCAGCTGGCGCGGGTACCCGGCGATCAGCCCCAGCTCGTCGTCGGTCAGCGGCCGCCCGGTGGCCGCGCCGCACAGCTGCACGAGCTGGAACACCAGTTCCTCGTCGCCGTCGCCGACGCTGAGTCCGAGCGCGTCGAACACGTGCCGGAACCCGGCCTTCCCCCCGTACTCGCCGGTCAGCACGACCCGGCCGTAGTGGGACAGCCCCAGCGGGACGGCGGGTGCTCAGGGCAGCTGAGCGCGCTCCGCGGGCCGGCTCATGGTCTCGATCGTGCCCTTGTAGGCGATGCCGCGGACGTGCAGCACCGGGGCGTCCGGGGCCAGCGGCAGTCCGCCGGTGAGGTCGTCGGAGTCCTGGCTGATGCCGAACCCGGTCATCTCGACCCGGACCCCGGGCGGCACCAGCAGCGTGATCCGCGACTTGTAGGCCACGGCCACGATCGTGGTCACCGGGCTCTGCAGCTCGGCCACCCGCAGGTCCAGCAGGCCGCTGCCCTTGTAGACCACGGTGGTGTAGCGCTCCGGCACCCGCCACCGCCCGGCCCGGCGCACAATGCCCTTGTAGGCCACGGCCAGCCGCCCCGGCTGGACCGCCCGTCCTTGGCCAGCAGGGTCCGGCCGCGGCGCCCCGCTGGCCGCGGCCGCGGGCAGGTCGGTGAGCAGCACGTCCAGCTCGGCGTGGGTCTTCGCGGTCAGCGCCTGCCGCATCCGCTGGTCGAACTCGTCGTCGTCCAGCCGCCCGTCGGCGAAGGCGTCCTGCAGCTTTCCCGCCACCACGTCCCGTTCCGCGTTGGACGCCCGCACCGCCCCGGTCCCCGCCGCCTCAACCTCTCCGGCAGACTCCACGATCGTCCCCTTCCGTCGCCCCCGGACCTAATCGAGATGTATCTTAACGCGGTCCAGACGTAACGTACAGGGATATTCGCCGACGAATATAAACGCTTGGGAACCGCGCCGCGCAGGATGGCGAACGCGCCCAGCCGGGCCCCGATCGTGGCCACCACCGCGATCGGCAGCACCTGGGGCAGTTCGGCCGCCGGGACCAGGGCGACCGCCACAAAGGCCAGCGCCACCCCGCCGATCGCCACCACCAGCGCGGCCAGGGCCCGGCGGCCGCGCAGGGTCCGGCGCACCAGCAGCCGCGCCTCCGGCGGCAGCCGCAGCACCATCCAGGCGAAGCTGCCGACCGTGATCAATCCCAGCACGGTCAGCCCGATCGCGAACGGGAACCGGCCCAGGTGCGCGATGACCGGGATCCAGATCAGCAGCAGCGCGGCCAGCGTGAACGTGTAGATCATCCGCGACACCGTGCGCAGGATGACCACATCGATGTTGCGGCTGTACACGCTCTCGGACGGGGAGATGCGCGCGGCCCGGATGAAGTGCCGCACCGCCCCGCGCGTGTCGTGCCGGCGCAGCCGGATCCGGCCCAGCTCGTTCATGGCCCCGCTGTGCGTGGGGTCCAGGGCCAGCGCCCGCTCCTGGTGGCCCCGGGCCGAGTCCAGGTCGCCCGCGGCCAGGCTCACCTTGCCCGACAGGAAGTGCACGTCCGGCTCGTTCGGGGCCAGGCTGCGGGCCTGCTGGGCGGCGGCGGTGGCGATGTCCAGCCGCCGCGCGCCCAGCGCGGCCTGGGCCACGCAGATGTGGGCCTGCCAGTGCCCGGGGGCCAGCCGCCGGGCTTCCATGCCCGCCCGCAGCGCCTCCGGGTAGTTGTCCGTGTGCAGCAGCGCGTTGCTGGCCAGCCGGTGCGGCCACTCGTCGGCCGGGTCCAGCGTCACCGCCCGGTTGGCCGCGTCCACCGCCTGCTGGTGCCGCCCCGCCCCCAGGTGGGCCCGGGCCAGCAGGCACCAGGCCCGGGCGTTCTCCGGTTCGGCCGCGACCAGCCGGGCCAGCACACCACAGGCCTGGTCGTAACGCTTCATGTCCAGCATCGCGTCGGCCCGCGCGAGGTCCTGCCTGAGCTCGGTCATGCCGCTGTTCGACCGAAAGCGGGCGCGCTCATATCAGGCGGCGCTTCTTCAGGTAGTCGGCCAGGTCGTCGTAGGCCCCGCCCTCGTTGGCGAACAGGGCCACGTTGCGGGCGGTGTCGAACCAGGCGCCCAGCGAGGGCTTGACCTCCCCGGCCGCGCCTTCCAAGTCCGGCTGCCCGATCATCCGGGCTTCACCGCGGCTGATGCTGTCCAGCAGGGCGTGCTCGGAAGCGGTCTCGCAGATGTGCGCGATGTCGGCGCCGGAGTAGCCGTCGGTCAGCTTGGCCAGCCGGCCCAGGTTGACCCCGGCCACCGGGCGGTCCCGCAGGTGGTAGCGGAAGATGGCCTCCCGCGCCGCGTTGTCGGGTGGCAGCACCAGCAGCGTCCGGTCGAACCGTCCCGGCCGCCGCAGCGCGCTGTCCACGTCCCACGGGTGGTTGGTCGCGGCCAGCAGGAACACCCCGTCGTTGCCGCCGTCCACGTCGTCCAGCTCCAGCAGCAGCTGGTTGACGGCGCTGCGCATGGGGGTGTTGCGCAGCTGGCTGCGCTTCTGCCCGATCGCGTCCACCTCGTCCAGGAACAGCACGCACGGGGCGTTGCGGCGGGCGATCTCGAACAGCTCGTGGATGTTCCGCTCGCTCTGCCCCACGAACATGTCGATGATGTCGGCGAACGACACCGACATGAACCGGGCCCCCAGCTCGCCGGCCACGGCCCGGGCGATGAACGTCTTGCCGCAGCCCGGCGGCCCGTACAGCAGCAGGCCGCCGCGCAGGCTCTTGCCGTAGAGCTTGCGCAGGTCCGGGTTGCGCATCGGAGCCAGGAAGGCGGCTTCCAGGCGCTGCTTGACCTGGTTCATCCCGGCCACGTCGGCCAGCGTGAGGGTGGAACGCTCGGCGTCGTAGGCCTCGGCCGGCGCGCTGGCCGCGTCGGCCGACGTCTCCTCGCTGCCCACGAACATCGGGGGCAGCACGTCGCTCAGCTCCGACTCGGCCTGCGACCAGTCGAAGTCCGCCGGGGACCCGGCCCGGCCCGGCCTGGGCGCGGCCGGTGGCTTGCCGTCCTCGTTCTGCGGCGGGGTGGCCGCGGCCTGCGGGGCCGGCCCGGTGCCGGTTCCCGGATGGCCCCCGCCCGGATTGGCCCCGCCCGGATTGGCGCTGCCCGCGTCGGCCCCGCCCGGGTTGGCGCTGCCCGGATTCCCGTTCGCGGGCGCGGCCGGGGCCTGGAGCAGAGCCAGCGCCTCGGCGTTGCCCGGGTCCCGTTGCAGGACCGCGCCCACGTGCCTGATCGCCTCGTCCCGCTGGCCCGCTTGCAGCAGCAAGCTGGCCAGATGGACGCGCAGCGGCACATCGTCCGGCATGGCCTCGACGGCCTTGCGCAGACTGGCGAGCACGGTCGAATCGGGTTCCATGCGGCCGTCCGGATCTTGGTCAGGGTGGATCAGGCTCAAAGTCAAACAGTACGGGGCCGGCGAACCCGTGGGTGCCATGCGGCCCACATAACGGGGTATCCACTGTCAATCCCGTTCAACCCCGGGGGAGATTTTTGCCACTTTGCGCAGCGGGCTGTCCGCGCTCTGTTGCCGAAAACGGCGACTGTCCGTCATGATGTGATAACGCCCTATAACGCCATGAACGTGACGTGGAGGACGAAATCGCAGAAACGGCCAGGACTGGGACGGCGGCGGAGACGCCGGTCGCACCAGTGGTGTTCCGCGACGTGTTCGCCGTGGCGGAGTTCCGGGCCCTGTGGCTGGCCCAGATCCTTTCCGTGGCCGGTGACCAGCTGGCCCGGGTGGCCCTGACCGTCCTGGTCTACGACCGCACCACGTCGCCGCTGCTGGCCGCGGTGACCTACGCGGTCAGCTTCGTGCCCACGTTCGTCGGCGGGGTGACCCTGAGCGGCCTGGCCGACCGGTACCCGCGCCGCGAGGTGATGATCGTCTGCGACCTGATCCGTGCGGCGCTGGTCCTGGTCATGGCGCTCTCCGGGGTACCGGTTCCGGTCCTGGTCGTGCTGCTGTTCGCGGTGACCCTGGCCGGGGCGCCGTTCACCTCGGCCCGGGCCGCGGTCTACCCCGACGTGCTGCCGGGGGACCGGTACGTGCTCGGCAACGCGATCGTCCTCACCACCAACCAGCTGGCCCAGGTCGTCGGGTTCGCGGCCGGCGGCACGCTGGTCGCCTTCCTGGGGGTCGGCCCGTCGCTGATCGCCGACGCGGCCACGTTCGGGGCCTCCGCGCTGATCGTGCGGGTCTGGACCCATCAGCGCCCGGCCGCCCGCCCGCCCGGCCGGGTCAGCGCTCCGGGTGAGGCCGGCGGTGGCGGGGTGCGGGCCGGCCGTCGCGGGGTGCGGGCCGGCCGCGGCCACGGCCTGCTGGCCGGCACCCGGCTGGTCCTGGCCCGCCCGGCCCTGCGCGACCCCATGCTGTTCGGCTGGCTGGCCGCGTTCTACAACGCGCCCGAGGGCATCGCCGTGCCGCTGGCCCGGTCGCTCGGGGGCGGCTCGGTCACGGTCGGGGTCGTGCTGGCCGCCGAGCCGTTCGGGGCCATGCTCGGCTCGCTGGCCTTCAGCCGTCTGGTCGCCCCGCCGCGCCGGATGCGCTGGATGGGCCCGCTGGCCACCGCGGCCAGCGCGGTGCTGGTGCTGTTCGCGTTCCGCCTCGGGCTGGTGGCCGCGCTGGCCGTGCTGTTCGCGGCGGGCGTGTTCGCCGCCTACCAGCTGGCCGCCAACGCGGCCTTCGTCCAGGCCGCCCCGCCCGAGCATCGCAGCCAGGCGTTCGGGCTGGCCCAGGGCGGCATGAGCCTGGGCCAGGGCCTGCTCATGATCCTGGCCGGCGCCGCCGCCGGCCGCTGGTCCCCGGGTACGGTGATCGCCGGCTACGGCGTCCTCGGCACCCTGGCCGCCCTGTTCGTCATTGCCGACCGCGCCCGCGTCCGTTCCCGCACCATCCAGCCCGCACCGGCCCTGCCGGCGCCCCTGGCCCCCGCTCCGGGCTCGGCCCCGGCTTCAGCCTCGTCAGCCCCGGCCGGCCCACTAGCCCGGGCCGCCGCGGCGTTCCTGGCTGCCCCAGTCGCCTCGGACGCTCCTGCTACTCAGGCCGAGGACAGTTCTGGCCTTCAGGCCGCTTCCGATCGGGCCGATGAGCCGGCCTCGAAAAACTTCCCGGCCGCCGCGACGGCCCCGGCCGCGCCGGAGTGCCGGTCCCAGGGACGGCACCGCGCGCGCTAGCGTGCCGCCAATGCCCTAGCTTGACCCGTTTAGGCCGTCCGTTTCCCGGGGCTGGCCGCCGCCGTTTTCGGCCAACTCGACCCTTTTCGCATTCTTTGTGAACCTAATTCCGATATCGGAAGGTAATTGGGCAATTGCGATACGTCTAACTGTCTCGTCAATTGTGTCTGTCTGTGACAATAACTTGACACAGTGCATCAATGGTCGTGACAATGCGGGACATCGAATGCGCGTTCCGTTGCCAACCCCTCTGATAACGGATCCCGCAAGGAGACGGCATGAAATCTCGCGGTCGCGGCCCCGCTGTGCAGGCCGTCACCGTACGAGCCTGGCCGGCCATCGTAGGAGGCTGGTGGGCCTCCGTACGCGTTGTGCTCACCGCCGTGCGGGTCCGGCCCGCCGCCGTGCGGGCCTGGCCGTCGTGGCGCCCGCGAGCGTGGCCGGTGTGGACGATGCCGCGCTGGCTGCTCGCCTTCATCGTCACGGTCGTGACCGTGGACGCGGCCGGCCTGGGCTTCGCGGCGTCACACCCCGTCGGCGGCCTGCACGACCTGGGCCTGTTCGCCCTGCTGGTGGCCTGCGACGTGGGCAGCCTGGAACTGACCCGGCGCGCGGGGGAGAAGGCCGGCATCGCCCGCGGCATGTACGCGGTCTGGGAACTGCCGGCCGCCCTGCTGCTGCCGCTGGTGTACGCGCCGATCGTCCCGATGATCCGGCTCGCGGTCACCCAGTGGCGGGTCCGGCGCGGCTACCTGTACCGCCGGGTGTTCAGCGCGGCCGCGCTCGGCATCAGCTATCTGGCCGCGGCCCTGGCCTTCCGTACGGCCGGGGTCCACTGGGCCGGGCTGGTGCCGCCCGGGGAGCCCGGTCAGCTGATGGCCGAGCCGTTCCGGCACGGCCTGGACTGGATGCTGGTCGCCGCGGCCGCGGGCCTGGTCCAGAACGTGATCAACACGGCGCTGGTGCTGACCGCGGCCAAGGGCGCCGACCGGACGATCCGGCTCCGGGACGCGCAGTTCAGCTGGGAGCCGCTCTACAACGACCTGGCCGAGCTCTGCCTGGCCGTGCTGGTGGCGTTCGGCGTGGCCAGCAGCCCGATCGCGCTGCTGTTCGCGTTCCCGTTCGCGGCGCTGCCGCTGCGCGCGAGCCGGCACGCCCAGCTGGTCAGCGATTCGCGGACCGACTCCAAGACCGGGCTGTTGAACGCCCGGACCTGGGAGCACGAGGCCGGCGCCGCGCTGGCCCGCGCCGTGCAAGCGGGTAAGCCGCTGGCCGTGGCCGTGCTCGATCTGGACTGGTTCAAGCTGGTCAACGACACTTACGGGCACCTGTTCGGGGACGAGGTGCTGCGCCAGATCGGGCTGTGCCTGCCCGGCGCGCTGCGCGACTACGACCTGGCCGGCCGGTTCGGCGGCGAGGAGTTCGTGCTGCTGCTGCCGTTCACCCGGGCCGTCGACGCCTTCCGGGTCGCGGACCGGGTCCGGGGCCGGATCGCGGCCCTGCCCTTGAGCAGCCCCGACGGTGAGGTGGTCCGGGTCACCGCCTCGGTCGGCGTGGCCGCGCTCGAGGGCGGCTCACAGCGTGAGCTGACCGAGCTCATGGCCGCGGCCGACGCCGCGCTGTACCGGGCCAAGCGCGGCGGCCGGAACCAGGTGCAGATGCTCAGCCCGACCCGCGGCCTGTCCGCCACCAGCGGGCTCGGCGAGGTCTTCGAAGCCAGCCCGCTCGGCGACCTGGCCCACCCGATGCTGCCGTCCCAGCCCGGCTCACCGGAGATGACCTCCCGCAGCCGCTGACCGGCCGCGCCGGGCTAGTCTGCTCAGGTGCAGACGACCACGCTGGGCCGCGGCGGCCCCACCGTTTCCCGGGTCGGGCTCGGCCTGATGGGCATGTCCGGCGTTTACGGCGACGCCGACCGGCAGGAGAGCATCGCCACCATCCACGCCGCCCTGGACGCCGGTGTCACCCTGCTCGACACCGGTGACTTCTACGGCATGGGCCACAATGAGCTGCTGCTCCACGAGGCCTTGCGCACGGTGCCCCGGGACCAGGTCTTCATTCAGGTCAAGTTCGGCGGCCAGCGTGACCCCGGCGGCGCGTTCGTCGGCCACGACGCGAGCCCGGCCATGGTCAAGTCCTCGCTGGCCTACTCGCTGCAGCGGCTCGGCACCGACCACGTCGACCTGTACCAGCCGGCCCGGCTCGACCCCCGCGTCCCGATCGAAGACACGGTGGGCGCCATCAAAGAGATGGTCGACGCCGGGTACGTGCGGTACATCGGGCTGTCCGAGATGGGCCCGGACACCATCCGGCGGGCGGCCGCGGTCGCGCCCATCCAGGAGCTCCAGATCGAGTACTCGCTGGCCAGCCGGGGGATCGAGGCGCGCATCCTGCCCACCGTGCGCGAGCTCGGTATCAGCGTGACCGCGTACGGGGTGATGTCCCGCGGCCTGCTCAACCGGGACACGGCCCGGCTGGCGCCCGGCGACGCCCGCGGCCGGTTCCCGCGGTTCAGCGCCGGGAACCTCGAGCACAACCTGAAACTGCTGGGCGCACTGGAAAGGGTGGCCGAGAACCGCGGCGTGACCACCGCCCAGCTGGCCTTCGCCTGGGTCCTGGCCCAGGGCGACGACATCATCCCGCTCATCGGCACCAAGCGCCGCGAGCGCCTGCGGGAGACCCTGGGCGCGCTGGACATCACCCTGACCCCGGACGAGCTCGGCGCCATCGAGGCCGCCGTCCCGGCCGGTCAGGTGGCGGGGGACCGCTACGACCCGCACCAGATGGCCGCCCTGGACAGCGAGCGCTGATCCGGCCTCCCGCGGTCAGCCCGTGCTGCCCCGGTAGGCGGCGGCCAGCTCGCTCAGGCGCGCGTGGCCGCCGTCCATGGCCGCCCCGCCCGGCAGATAGCGCTTGGGCATCTTGGCGATGCTCGTGTAGTTGGTGTCGCACACGTTGGCCAGCGGTGCCTCCACCGCCTGGGTGACCAGCTGATAGGCGTCCAGCGGGTCCAGCCCGTATTCGGCCGCGATCCAGGTCACCATGTCGTGCTGGGCGATGCGGAAGGCGTCCTCCAGCGGCCGGGCCGACCCGGCCGACATGATGTGGGTGCTGGACTCCAGCCGCGGCCACGGGCACGGCCGCCCCTTGATCAGGTCCACCGCGATCACCGTGTTCATCGCGGTCTCGACCGCGACGCCGCAGGTCTCGCCCTCGCCCTGGCGGGCGTGCCCGTCGCCCAGCGACAGCAGCGCCCCGGGCACGTTGACCCCCAGGTAGCAGGTCACCCCGGCCCGCATCTCCGGGGTGTCCATGTTGCCGCCGAACGCGTCCGGCACCAGGGCGCTGCGGGCCTCCAGGTTGGCCGGGGCCACCCCCACCGTCCCGTGCATCGGGTCCATCGGCAGGTCCACGGTGTAGTCGCCCCGCCGGGCGGTGAACCGGCAGGTCCGGGCGGCCCGGTCCAGCTGCCAGATCCACACCAGCTCCGGCAGCGGGTCGTTCAGCAGGGCGGTCAGGTGCGTCCCGGTCAGCGCCCCGAACAGCGGCACCGTGGTCGAGGCGGCCCAGTCCCGGGCCGGTTCGATGGAGATGAAGTGCACCGCCACCGTGTCCCCGGGCTCGGCGCCTTCGATGTAGAACGGCCCGGTCTGCGGGTTCAGGTACGGGAACTCGCACACCTGCGAGACCAGGTCGTTCTCCCCGCGCACCCGCCCGGCGAAGCAGTCTTCGGTGAACACCTCCAGCACCGCGGGCGTCCGGACCCGCCGGACCGCTTCCACGCCGCCGAAGGTCCAGGCGTACTGTCCCGCCTCCGGCCGGAAGCTGATGACCTCCAGATCGCTCATTGAGCTCCCTCCTGTGCCCGCTGACCAGTGTCAGGCTTCGATCTCGGCGTCGTCCAGATGGACCAGGCCGACCTCGGTGACCCGCGACGGGTGCCGCCGGTACAGGTACGCCAGGTACAGCAGACCCACGACCATCCAGCCGGCCACGCCCGGCCCCATGTACGACGCCGGTGCCGCCAGGGGAGTCACGAACGAGAAGGCCCTGATGCCGGCCGCGGCCAGCCAGGCGGGAACGAAGGCCGCGATCCCCAGCACCGGGATGACCAGGTGCAACAGCACATTGAACCCCCGTCCGGTGGTCCGGTGCCGACGCCAGAAGAACCCGATGCAGGCCGCGTTGATCACGATGTAGATGGCGGCCAGCACGATGACCAGGGCCGTGCCCACCATCGAGAACGCGGTCACCGGGTCGTAGCCCAGCCCCAGTCCCAGCGTCACCGCCACCGTGACGGCGAACGTCACCATGATCGCCACCACCGGCGAGCGGTGCTTGTGGTGGACCCGGGCCAGAAAGTGCGGGAACGCGCCGATCCGGCCCATGGCGTAGGCGGTGCGGCTGGACACGTTCACCCCGGCGTTGGCGTTGGCGATGGTCGAGTTGACGATGGCCAGGAACACGAAGAACCAGAAGATCCCGTACAGGTCCCGGGCGATGCCCTCCCAGGACGCGGCGCCCGAGGAGGTGAAGCCAGCGAACTTGTCCGGGCCGAAGGCCACGTCCACGGCGTAGGTGGTGAACACGTACAGGGCGCCGATGCTGAGCGTGGCGATCAGCACCGCCCGCTGCACGGTGCGCTTGGGGTCGCGGGCCTCCTCGGCCAGCGGGGCGGCCCCCTCGAACCCGCCGAAGGCCAGCACGGTGAACACCGACCCGGCGAACACGCCGGTCAGGCCGTGGTACTTGGCCGGGGTGTGCGACGTGCCGAACACCGACCAGGTGTTGTGCGAGCCCGCGTGCACGACCAGGAACACGGCCAGGACCACGAACACCGCGATCTCGAACGCGCCCAGCACGGTACCCAGCCGGGCCGAGGTCCTGACCCCGTAGAAGCCGGCCGCCAGCACGATCACCGCGCCCGCCAGCGCCCACGGCCACCACAGGTTGGCCGGGTAGCTGTGCCACTCGGAGTTGATCGTGGACGCCGTGGTGAAGCCGAGCTGGAGCAGCACCAGCGGCGAGATCAGCAGCCCGACCAGCACGTAGCCCCAGGCGACCAGGAACCCGATGGCCGGGTGCAGGCCGCGGGCGGCGTAGGTGGCCACCGAGCCGGCCGCGGGCAGCTCGCGGGCCAGCGCGCCGACGCAGGACGCCGACAGCAGGCAGGCGATCAGCGCGAACAGCACGGCCAGGGGCAGGGCTCCGCCCGCGTAGGCGGCGCCGGCCGGGATCGACGCCGCGATCGCGGCCCCGGGCGCCATGTCGGTGATGCTCTGGAACAGCACCTCGCGCAGCCCGATCGCGTCCCGCCGCAACCCCGGAGGCCGGGTCACTGCCACGCCGGGGGACGTCCCATGAGCCTCACTCATCACAAACCTCCCACGCCGGGATGTACGTCGATGATGATCTCACGTCGCGCAAAAACATCACAGATCTAACGTGTTCACACGCTCCCGCGAGCCTTCTGTCCCTTCGGCCGCCTCCCGGGGCGCCGTTCGGGTGAGCCAGGCCACCCGCACCGACCGCCCCGCCTTCTGCAGCGCCAGCGCCAGGCACACCAGCAGGCCCGCGGCCACCCCGTCCAGCCAGTAGTGGTTGGCCGTGATCACCACGATCAGGGTGGTCAGCACCGGATAGAGCACGGCCAGCCAGCGCCACCGGGACCGGGCCGCGCCCACGACCGCGATAGCCACGATGATGGCCCAGCCCACGTGCACCGAGGGCATGGCCGAGAGCTGGTCGGCTTCGAACCCGCCGACCGCCCCGTACACCGACTGCCCGTACAGGACCGCGGTGTCCACCAGCCCGGTGCCGCTCAGCATGCGGGGCGGCGCGACCGGAACGAACTGGATGACCAGCGCCGCCGCGGTGAACAGCACCACGGAGGTGCGGACGCGCCGGTACTGGTCGCGGTGCCAGATGAACAGCCAGGCCAAGGTGGCGAGCAGCACCGGGAAGTGCAGGGCGGCGTAGTACAGGTTGGCGAACTGGATGATCAGCGGATGCGGCAGGAACACCCGCTGCAGCGCGGCCTCGCTGGGCAGGTGCAGCCAGCGTTCCGCGTGCCACAGCCATCGCCCCCGGGGCAGACCGCCGTCCGACGGCATGAACGAGAACGAGCCCGCGTACTGCCACAGCGCGAACAGGCCGGCCAGCAGGGCCGTTTCCCGGGTGAACCGCCCCACCGCGACTAGCCGCGCGCGCCGCGTCAGGATCAGCCCGGCCGCCACCACCGCCAGTACAGCAGCGAGAAGCGCGGCCTGCGACCACGAGAGTTCCAGATGCGGCACCTCCCCATTCTGCTACCTGGCTGAAGCCAGGTGTTCATGGGGAGGAGGGGAGGGCGAAAGCTCAGACGCTCCCGTTGTTCCGGCTCAGGTAGGCCGGGTTCATCTCCTGGCGGGGCAGGTACACCTCGCCGGTGACGTCGGCGCCGAGCCGCACCCGGTCGCCGTCGACCAGCCGGATCTCGGTCCCCGGGGTGGCCCGGTCGTCGTTGACGAACGTCCCGTTGGTGGAGCCCTCGTCCCGGATCGCGGCCCGGCCGGAGTCGTCCACGGTCACGGTGGCGTGCCGCCGGGACACGTTGTCGAACCGGGCGAACGCCGCGGCGACCAGCGACTGCGCCGGGTCCCGGCCGAGCATGAGCGAGGTCCCGGCCGGGATCTCCACGTTGCCGGTCGGGAACGCGATCCGCAGCACCACCGGGGAGATGCGCCGCTGGCCGGTCCGCGGTAGCGGCGCCCGGCACTCCAGGCACCACAGGTCGGACGGGTCCGGGACCCGCGCGCCGCAGTTCGGGCAGGCCGATGCGTCCTCGGTGCCCGCGCCCTGCATGTACCGCTGCGAGACGGTGGGCGTCGGAAGGTCCTCTTCGGCCTGCTCCGCGCGTGGCAGGTTCGCCCCGCACCGGAAGCAGATCAAGTCCTCTGGCTGCACCCGGACGGCACAGTTGGGACAGGTCAGGATGGCCATATCGTCCTCCGCGACGGCCCAGAAACGCCCCTTGCCTGGCGTCCTGGCTGGTCTGGATCTCCTCTGCCGAGCACCACCCCGGACCGGCGATCCGGCCCAACGCGGCAGGTGCGGCGGGGGGCGCGCCTACTTACCTTACCTGTCACCGCCCGGCTGGCTAGCTGAGTGGCGAAGACTGCTGCGAAGTAGCCGTCGCCGCCTCCGGCGCACTGCCGGGGGCACTGTCGGGGGCACTGCCGGGCGCGGAGCCGTCATTCTTGTTCGAATGACCGCGAATGAGGCGGCTGACCTCGGTACGGAGCTGCACGAACTCGGGCAGTTCCTTGGTGCTGATCTGATCTCGGGGCGCGGGCAGGTCCACCTTCAGGTCGGCCAGGACGCGGCCGGGACCGGGTGTGAGCACGATCACCCGGTCGCCCACGTACACGCTCTCGTCGATGTCGTGGGTGACGAGCAGGATCGTGATGCCGCGTTCGCGGCGCACCCGCAGGGTCAGGTCCTCCAGGTCCTCCCGGGTCTGCGCGTCCACCGACCCGAACGGCTCGTCCATCAGCAGCAGCGCCGGGTCGCCGGCCAGGGCCCGGGCGATCGCCACCCGCTGCTGCATGCCGCCGGACAGCTGCCACGGGTACTTCTGGCCCACCCCCGGCAGGCCGATCGCGGCCAGCGACTCGTCGGCCACGGCCCGGCGCGCCTTGCGGCTGCGCTCGGTGCGCCGCAGCGGCAGCGCCACGTTGTCCCGCACGGTCAGCCAGGGGTACAGCGAGCGGCTGTAGTCCTGGAACACCACGGACAGCCGGTCCGGCACCCCCTCCACCCGCGAACCACTCAGCATGATTGTGCCCTGGGTCGGCGGCAGCAGCCCGGCGATGCACCGGAGCAGCGTGGACTTCCCGCAGCCGGACGGCCCGACGATGCTGACCAGCTCGCCCTCGGAGACGCTCAGCCGGACGCCCTCGATGGCCACGTGGGCGCCGGGGCCCTGGCCGTAGGTGCGCGTCACATCCGTTACTTCAAGCACGTCAATTCCGCATCCTTCGTCGGCCGCCTAGGCACCACGGTGCCATGCCGCCATGATGTTTTCCACATAATCCGGGCGCTTTCCGGCCACCCCGCCGGGTAGGTATCTGCCATGCGCGTGATCACGCTGGAGGAGCATTTCTGGACCGATGCCCTGACCGACGCCCTGACCGAGTCCGGCCAGGCCGCGCTGGCCGGACCCCGGCTCGGGGCGCTGGCCAACGACCTCCGTGACCTCGGGGAACGTCGCCTGGCGGACATGGACGCGGCCGGGATCGACGTCCAGGTGCTGTCGGTGGCGCCGCCCGCCGCCCAGGTGCTCGACCCGGTCACCGCGGTGCGGCTGGCCCGGCTGGCCAACGACCGGCTGGCCGAGGCGGTGGGGGAACACCCGGACCGGTTCGCGGGCTTCGCCACCCTGCCCACCCCGGATCCGGACGCGGCCGCGGCCGAACTGGAGCGCACCGTGACCGGGCACGGCTTCAAGGGCGCGCTGATCAACGGGCACACCGGGGGCCGGTTCCTGGACGACGAGAAGTTCTGGCCGATCTTCGAACGGGCCGAAGCCCTCGGCGTCCCGGTCTACCTGCACCCGACCTACCCCACCGCGCAGGTCATGGAGGCCTATTACTCCGGGCTCGCCGACCAGGTCAGTGCCACGCTGGCCACCGGCGGCTGGGGCTGGCACGCCGAGACCGGCCTGCACGTGCTGCGGATCATCCTGGGCGGCGTCTTCGACCGGTTCCCGGGCCTGCAGCTGATCATCGGTCACATGGGCGAGAACCTGCCGTTCTCGCTGGCCCGCGCGGACGATCGGCTCAGCCCGGAGATCACCGGCCTGAAACGGCGGGTCGCCGACTACGTCCGCGATCACGTCTACGTCACCACCAGCGGCTACTTCACCGACGCGCCGCTGCTGTGCACGCTGATGGTGCTGGGCGCGGACCGGATCCTGTTCTCGGTCGACTATCCGTTCGCCAGCAATGGCCGGGGCCGCGCCTTCCTGGATGCGGCGCCGGTCAGCGAGGCCGACCGGGAGAAGATCGCCCACGGCAACGCCGAGCGGCTGCTCGGCCTCTGAGGTCAGCATGGTGAGGTCGGCACGGCTCAGATGGCTTCCATCTGCTGCGCGCCGCGGTGCCAGGACAGCGCCAGCCGCTGCACCCCGCCCAGGATCGCGTTGAGCAGGTAGCCGAGGATGCCGAGGATCACGATCGTGGACCACAGCTGCACCATGTCGAACGAGTTCTGCGCGTTCAGCATCTCGTAGCCGATGCCGTTGCTGGACCCGACCAGCTCGGAGAAGACCATCAGGATCAGGGCCAGCGACAAGCTGAGCCGGAACCCGGTGAAGATCTTCGGCAGCGCCGACGGGATGATCAGCTGGGTCAGCCGCTGGCCCCGGCTCAGCCGGAACGCATCCGCCGTCTCCACCTGCACCGGGTCGACCGAGCTGGCCCCGTCGATCGTGTTGAGCAGGATCGGCCACACGGTGCCGAAGGCGATCGTGGCCACCTCCATCTGGGTGCCGATCTTGAACAGGGCCAGGAACACCGGGGCCAGGGTGACCACCGGCAGCGCCCGGGCGAACTGCAGCAGCGGCTCCAGGTACTCCGAGATCGTGCGGGACCGGCCGATGGCGATGCCGAGCGGGACCCCGATGACGGTGGCGATGGCCAGCCCGGCCAGCGTCCGCCAGATGCTGGGCAGCAGGTTGCCGGTGGCGTTCTTGGTGAAGAACACGTGTGACGCGGGCCCCGAGAACCACAGGTGGTACATCCGGTCCAGAATCGTGGACGGCGGCGGGAAGAACGGGCTGTGGTGCGTGGACGCCCACAGCTGCCACAGCAGCACGCCGACGACCAGCACCACCCAGCGCGACAGTTCTCTGAGCACCCTCACAAACCCGCTCCCGTCGCTCCGGCCAGGCGCAGGTAGTGCCAGCGCAGCAGGTGGTGCTCGGCGTAGACGATGGCCCGGTCCAGGATGAGGCCCAGGATGCCGGCCCAGATCGTGGCGGCCAGGATCACCGGCAGGTTGCCCGCGCCCGAGCTCTGGTCGGCGATGAACGCGCCGAGGCCGGGCCCGCTGATGCGGCCGGTGATGTAGCCGGCGCCGATGTCCAGGATGATCGCCACCGACGAGGCGAGCCGGATGCCGGTGGCGATGAACGGCGCCGCGCTCGGCAGCGACACCATCCGGACCGTGGCCAGCGTGGAGAAGCCGAACGCGCGGTTGGTCTCCTTGGCCACCGGGTCGACGTCGTCCAGGCCGGCGATGGTGTTGTACAGCACCGGCCAGATCGCGCCGTACACGATCAGCGTCACCGACATCCGCAGCCCGGGCCCGAGCCAGAGGCTGACCAGCAGGATCAGCGCCACCGAGGGGATCGGCCGCAGGAACTCGACCACGGCCCGGGTGGCCACCCGGACGCCGGGCAGGCTGCCCAGCAGCACGCCCACCGGGACGCCGATGATCACAGTGATGGCGAGCCCGGCCGCCCAGGCCTCGACGGTGGCGCCCAGGTCGGCCAGGAACCGGCCGCTGCCGAGCAGCGTGACCGCGTGGCCCAGGACGGTCGAGGTGAGCGGCAGGACCGACTTGGGGATGACCCCGGTCACGCCGAGCACCTCGGCCAGGACCAGGAACACGATCACCCCGGTGAGCCCGCGCCGCCAGCGGGCGGCGCGGGCCTTCCGGGCCGGTGACGCGGGCGCCGCGGGTGCCGGTGGCGCGTCAGCGGTCATGCTGGAGCCAGACATGGCCACCTAGTGGAAGATCAGCGTGCTGGTCGTGACCGAGCCGGTCTGCAGGCCGCCGTCCTTCATCAGGGTCAGCACCTTCTGCAGGTCCGCGGAGCTCACCGAGCTCGGGTAGGTGCTGAGCGGAAGCGCACTGGCCTGCTTCGCGGTGACCTTGGTGTAGGTCGGCAGGATGGCCTTGACCGCGGAGGGGTTCGCGTTGGCGTACGCCTGCGCTTTCTGCACCGCAGTCTGGAACGCGCGCGCGGTGTTCGGGTTCTTCTGCGCCCAGTCCGCGGTGGATAGGAAGCCGGACATCGGCATGTTGGCCACCGGGCCGTCGCAGGAGGAGACGACTTCCTTGGCCCCGCCCGCCACCGCGCCGCCGAGGAACGGCTCTACCGCACTGATCGCCTGGACCTGCTTGCCTTTGAGCGCGGTGATCATGTTCGGGAACGGGACGACCACGTACTTCACCTTCGACGCGTCCACCCCGTCGGCCTTGAGCACCGCGTTCAGGGTCAGCGTCTGGATGTTGTTGGTCAGGTTGACCGCGACGGTCTTGCCCGCCAGGTTCTTGGCCGACTTGATGCCGGACGACGGCAGCGCCGCGACGCCGAAGGTGTTGGGCTTGCAGTTCACGGCCTCGGACAGCACCTTGAACTGGGCGGTGCCCTTGGCCTGCGCCTCGATGAAGGAGACGTAGTTCGCGCCGCCGATGACCGCGATCGTTCCGTGCAGCATGTCCGGGATGGCCTGGGTGCTCTGGGTCACCGGGGTGATCTTGACGGTGAGGCCTTGCTGCTTGAAGTACCCGAGCTTGTTGGCCAGGTACAGGCCGGCATCGTCGACAACCGGGAGTGCGCCCACGGTGATGCTGGTCTGCTCGAGCTTGGCCGTGGACGGTGACGCCGAACCTGATGCCGACGCCGAACTCGATGCGTTCGATGACCCCGAACTGCTGCAGCCGAC
Organism: Streptosporangiaceae bacterium; assembly: GCA_036495425.1. Taxonomy (GTDB): domain Bacteria; phylum Actinomycetota; class Actinomycetes; order Streptosporangiales; family Streptosporangiaceae; genus Bog-532. The sequence goes on from DASXMW010000175.1 coordinate 27,301, forward strand.
GGCCAGCAGTGCGACGGCCAGGCCCGCCGTGGCCGTGAGAGAGATCCGGCCGAGGCGTGGAGACCTCATTGAAGCTCCTTACGTGAATAACGGCTCATGAGCCGCTGCATGGTCAATTGGCGCCGGCGGCCAGCGGCCGGCGATATAGCTGGCCCCCCGCGCCAATGCAGGCGGTCCTCTGCGGACGATCCGCTGGCAGGTCCATTACGGACGACCCGGGACGGTCCCAATAGGAAGTACTGTCATGGCGCGTCATAATTATTACCGCATCAGCGGATTGCTCGTTGCCGGGGGCGGGCAACGTTAGATAAAGGTTTCCAGTTTCTCCCGTTAAATAACCTTCGGTAAAGGTGTTACTACTATGAGTAGTAACACCTGGCAGTAGGCCAGAGTTGAACCATCAATGACACGGTCCCGAGAGTTGTACGGATCACTCATTAGCGGGCGGCTATAGCCGGGGCGGAATCGGTACCGGGGGCGGCGGCCCGACGTAAATTGCTCCTGACGCGGCCTTTTAACCAGAAAGTAACACCGCGTTGAACATGCGCCGGGCGCATCCGCTGACGAAGTCCCGCCCGGCGGAACCCTCAGTGGAACAGCAGCGAGTTGACCTTGAACCCGGGGGCCAGACTAGCCTTGGCCATCGCGTCGGCCACCCGCTGCAGGTGGGTCGTGTCCAGGTTGGTGGGGTACTGCCCGAGGTTGACCACGGCGGCCTGGTTGGCGGTCAGCTTGGGGATGTAGCTGGGCAGGATCTCCTCGACGTCGGCCCGGTTGGAGTCGGCCAGGGCCTGGCCCCGCTGCAGCGCGGCCACGAAGGCCCGGGCCGTGTTCGGGTACTTCTTCGTGAACGACGACAGCGCGAAGAACCCGGAGATCGGGAAGTTGGCGGTCGGCCCGGTGCAGGTCGACATGATCGGCTGGGCCCCGACCTTCAGTTCGTTCTCGGTGATGAACGGCTCGACCACGCTGATCGCGTCCACCTGCCCGTGGGCCAGTGCCGCGCCCATCAGGGGGAAGGGAACCACCTTGTACGTCACGCTGGCCGGGTTGACCCCGGCCGCCTGCAGGGCGGTGTTGGTCAGCATGGTCTGGATGTTGTTCTTGATGTTGACCGCGATCGTCTTGTGGGCCAGAGCGGCCGGGGAGTTGATGCCCGAATCTGGCCGGGCCAGCACCTCGAACGTGTCGTCGGTGCAGGACTCCCCGTCCACCAGCAGCTTGACCGGCAGGTTCTTGACCTCCGCGGCCTGGAAGAACGACACGTAGTTCGCGCCGGCCACCACGTCGATCTTGCCGCTCTTCATTTCCGGAATGGCCAGGGGGCTCTGGGCCACCGGCTGAATGTTGACGGTGAGCCCGGCCTGCTGGAAGTAGCCGTTCTGCTTGGCCAGGTACAGCCCGGCGCTGTCCACTACGGGCAGCGCGCCCACCGTGACGGTGGTCTTTTCCAGGTGCGCGGAGGCAGTGGTCGCGCTGTTGCTCGAACCTGAACTGGTGCACGCGGCCAGCAGCGCCACGGCGAGACCACCGATGGCGGCCAGGGACAGCCGCCTGGCACGGGTGAACCTCATTGTGCTCCTTGCCGTCGGGCCCGCCGGACCGGCAACCCAAACAGTCGACACTGCCTCAAACAGGCACATCCTTACGCAGCCAGTTGCTAACCGTATCAGTGCCGCAAAGGGCCGGAGGGCGATTCGCCCAGCATCGGTCATTCTGGCGTCGTTCCAGGTCAGCGGGTCGTGTCAGCCCGCCAGGCCGTTTCACCACGCTCCCTGCGCGGCACTTTGCCCGCCAGTTTGGGGCTGGTCCGGGGTTCCGGCCGGCCCGGTTGGGGCCTGCCGGTGTTGCCGGCCCGCCCGGTTGCGCCTGGCGCGTCGCTGCCGGAACCCCATGCCGGGGCTGGGCTGCCGGGCTGGGCTGCCGGGCCGCGCCGCCGGGGCTTGCGGCCGGGATTCGGAGCCGCGGGCCGGGATGGTGTCCCGCGCCCGGAGTTACGGTGCGATGAGTGGCGAGCGGAAGATAGGTAAATTTCCGCCACCAGTTCCCGGTAGCACGTTAATTATGGCCGCCACTGTGCTATTTGCGGCCGCTCGCCGCAGCGGTCATCGGTAACACCGGCCGTTGTCACGTTCCTGTATCGCGCACTAATGGCCGCACTGGCGGCCGCGCCTTTAAGCTGCGGGCATTACTAACGCTCCGCCGGCCGGGCCGGACCAGGGTAATTACGGTTCGTACCGATACCTATGCAAAAAGTGACGGTGGGGTCCGGATGATCGCCCACCGGGGCGGCTGTGAACCCATCCAGCCTTAAATTGTCGCTTACTGTGTTCTGCCGACGACGGAAAGTTGATATTACGCATCGTGACCAGTTCGGCGGGGCTCCGTAGCTGGCCGCGTTACCCCAGGTCAGAGGGCTGATGACAGATCGTGACGATGTGATCTGGATCGGTACGAATTGATAACGATGCTGGTCACTGCGGGTCTAAGGCGGGAAGGCCGGCCGGGGCTCAGGCCCGGCGGCGCCATCTACCGCAACCTTGGACAAAATTACTGGCGAATACGCCATGAGTGGTCGCAGGAAGATGATTATATGTCCTTACCCGTTTTGCGACGCCGACGTTAGAGTTGCCTCGGTCGTCCGGAAGTCGCCGGCGCTACTCTGACCAGCGCCATGATGTGAACGTTGCTCGGGAAGAAGGGGTGCGATGTTGGGCGGCTTCTGCAACAGAGGCCCTGAGGCTGGACTCGAGACCCCAGTTCGTGCGAGGTGCGAGGGCTGTGCGTAGACGACCGGTAACCAGCGAGCGCGAAGGCGGCGAGGGACCTGTGACCAACGGGACCCACGTGGCCGGTGGCGCTGCTACCGCGGGGGATGGCAACGGGGGGACGGCCACGCTGACCGTGCCCGGCGGTCCTTCCGGTTCGCCCGCTGGTGACCCGGTCGAGGTCCCGCGCCCGGCCGCGCCGCGCTCGGGCTCGCGCCTGGCCCTGAGCAACTGGCGTGTCCGCTGGCGCATCCTGGCCCTGATCGTGGTCCCGACCCTGGCCGCGGTGATCCTCGGCGGCCTGCGCATCAGTTCCGGTGTGAACAGCGCCCTGGCCGACAAGCGCACCCAGCAGCTGGCCCAGCTCAATGCCGACGTGGTCAGCCTGACCCAGAACATGGAAGACGAGCGGGACCTGACCGCGGGGTTCGTGGCCGCGGGCCGCCCGGGGGGCGCTAACTCGCTGCACACCGCCCTCACCCAGCAGCAGGGCGCCACCGACGAGGCCGAGCAGCAGGTGGCGGCGCTCGCGCCCAACATTGGCTCCGGCTACTCGACCTCCATCCGGCAGGCCCTGACCTCGGTGCAGTCACGCATCAGCGACCTGCCCCAGCTGCGCGCGCTGGCGCCGGCCCTGCCGGCCGTGAGCCACGTCCCGGCCCAGACGATCATCACCGACTACACGAACTCGATCGCCTCGCTGCTCTCGTTCACGAGCCTGTCGGCCAGCGGCACCAGCGACACCGCGCTGTCCCGGGACGTCATCATCCTCACCTCGCTGGCCCGGGCCGCCGACGAGGCCTCCCAGCAGCGGGCCACGCTGTATTCAGCCCTGATCGCGGGCCATTTTCCGCCCCAGGGGCTGAACAACCTGGTCAACGAGCAGGCCGCTCAGCAGGCCGACCAGCAGGACTTCAACAGCTCGGCTTCGCTGGGGCAACAGCAGGTGTTCCAGAACACGGTCAGCGGCGCCGGCGTCGACACGGCCGCGTTCCAGGAGAGCCGGGCCATCGACACCAGCACCAACGGGTCGGTCAGCATCGGCGACACGGGCGCCACGTCCGCGGCCAGTTCCTGGTTCAACAACGAGACGTTCACGATCCAGCAGATGCGCAAGGTCGAGTCCAACCTGATCACCGGGATCATCAGCCGGGCTCAGTCGCTGCAGACCTCGGCCACCCGGTCCGCCGTCATCATCAGCATCATCACGCTGATCCTGCTGATCCTGGTCCTGCTGGTCACCACGCTGGTGGCCCGGTCCATGATCCGCCCGCTGCGCCGCCTGCGGGAGGACGCGCTCGACATCGCCGGTACCCGGCTGCCCGACATGGTCCGGCGGCTGAGCGAGACCGAGGGCTCGGACGAGAGCGTCGAGATCGAGCCGATCGCGGTGTCCTCCACCGACGAGATCGGTGAAGTCGCGCGGGCCTTCGACCAGGTCCACCGCGAGGCGGTCCGGCTGGCCGCCGACGAAGCCATGCTGCGCGGCAACCTGAACGCCATGTTCGTCAACCTGTCCCGCCGCAGCCAGTCCCTGATCGAGCGGCAGATCTCCCTGATCGACTCCCTCGAGCAGGGCGAGCAGGACTCGAACCGGCTGAGCAGCCTGTTCCGGCTGGACCACCTGGCCACCCGTATGCGCCGCAACTCGGAGAACCTGCTGGTCCTCGCGGGCCACGAGGCCTCCCGGCGCTGGAGCCAGCCGGTCCCGCTGGTGGACGTGCTCCGCGCGGCCATCTCCGAGATCGAGCAGTACGAGCGGGTCGTGCTCAACGTCCAGCCCGGGATCTCCGTGGCCGGCCAGGCCGTCAACGACGTCGTGCACCTCGTGGCCGAGCTGGTCGAGAACGCGACCACCTTCTCGCCCGAGGACACCCAGGTGTACGTGTCCGGGCAGCCGCTGACCACCGGCGGCGTCCTGCTCGACATCACCGACGGCGGTGTCGGCATCTCGGACCAGGAGATGGGCCACGCCAACTGGCGGCTGGACAACCCGCCCGTGGTCGACGTCGGCGTGTCCCGGCGCATGGGCCTGTTCGTGGTCGGCCGCCTGGCCGCCCGGCACGGCGTCCGGGTCCGGCTGCGGCACGCGTCCTCGGGCGGCCTGACCGCCCTGGTCTGGCTGCCGGACACCGTGGCCCAGCAGGAAGGCGCACCGCTCGGCCGGCTGCGGCCGTTCGGGGTCGAGGACTACGGGTCCACTCCGTCGCTGTCGGCGCCCACCGGCGCGGGCACGGCGCTGCCCACGCGCCAGGCCGGTGCCCAGCTGCCCCAGCCGGGTGGCGTGGCCGGTGGTGCCCCGGGCGGCGCCGCCGCCCAGGCCGCCGCGGCCGCCCGCATCCCGCGGTTCTCACCGCCGACTCCCGGGCAGAACCCGAGCCCGCAGCCCCTGCCCACCCGGCCCGCCAGCGGTGCCGGTGCCGCCCGCGGGTTCAGTCCGCCGCCGGGCGCGCCCAGCGCCCAGGCCTCGCCACCCGCGCAGTCCGCTCAGTCCGGTGCGGGCACCGGTGGCTTCGGGACCCAGCCCGGGCCCGGTGGTCCCGGCACCGGCAGCTTCGGCGGGTTCACCCAGCCCGGGGCCCAGCCGGGCGCGGGGTCAGGCGGCTTCGGCAGCGGTACCGGACCCAGCCCGGCTGTCCCGCCCACCCCGTCCGCGCCCGCCAACGGGACCAACGGCGAGGTCCGGGTGCCGGCTCCGCCCGAGAACGGCCACGACCAGCGCCTGCCGATCTTTGACTCGCTCGAGTCCGACTGGTTCCGGCGCAGCGGCTCCACGCCCCCGGCCACCCAGCCCGCGGCGGCCGGGACCGGCGCTCAGCCGTCCCAGCCCGAGTGGCACTCGCCCGCGGACGAGGGCTGGCGGGCGGCCGAGACCGTGGCCGCGCCCTCGACCGGCACCACCACGTCGGCCGGTCTCCCGCGGCGCGTGCCGCGGGCGAACCTGGTGCCCGGATCGGTGGGAGAACCCACGGCGGCGGCGGCAGCGAGCGAGAATACCGGCGGGGGTCCCTCACGCTCGCCCGAGGAAGTCCGTAACAGGCTGGCCAGTTTCCAGCGGGGCGTGCGCGATGCGCGTGCGGCCGCACCTAAGACCGAGGAGCCATAGGACGGATGAGGTCCCCGCATGAACGGCATATCGTGCTAGAGAGAAAGAGACCGCAGGGTAAAGCCCGGGAGTCCGGGCGGCTAGGAGGCGACCAGTGAGCACGCCGGGTCGACCGACGCAGGACCTGGGCTGGCTGATCACCAACTTCGTCGAGCGGGTCCCCGACGTCGCGCACGCGGTGGTGGTGTCGTCCGATGGGCTGCCGCTCGCGTTCTCAGCGGGCTTCCCGCAGGAACGCGCCGATCAGCTCGCCGCCGTCACCTCTGGCCTGACCAGCCTGACCCAGGGCGCCTCGCGCGTCTTCGAGGGCGGGGCGGTCGTCCAGACCGTGGTCGAGATGCAGCGTGGGGTGCTGGTGATCATGGCCATCAGCAACGGCTCCAGCCTCGCCGTCCTGGCCGCGTCAACGTGCGACCTGGGTCTGGTCGCCTACGAGATGACGCTGCTGGTCGAGCGGGCGGGCCGGGTCCTGACGCCGGCCACCCGCGGCATGATGCAGGCTTCCATCCCAGGGGACGGCAGACGATGACCGGAGGATACGGTGGCGGGCCCGCCGCGTGGTGACGACCGCCCGCTTCCTCCCGGCGCCGGACGGACGTGGGACAACCGGTCGGGACCTTGGGATGAGCGGTCCGGTAACTGGAACCGTGGCTCGAACGCGTGGGAGGGCGGGCGCCCTCCAGGCGGACAGCAGTGGGACGGCAATGCCCAGTCCCGTCGCGGCGCCGGACAGCGTTCCGATGAAGAAGAAGAGGCCGTAGGTCGCCTGGTCCGGCCGTACACGGTCACCGGCGGCCGAACACAGCCGCGCTATCAGCTTCAGGTTGAGGCCTTGGTCACCGCGACGGTGTACGAACCGCGGGATCTGTCCGTGCTCGCGCCTGAATGCCAGGCCATCCTGCAATTCTGCCGGGACTGGCGATCTGTGGCAGAAATCTCTGCCGTCCTGCGGCTGCCGCTGGGCGTGGCTAGGATTCTTATCGCGGATATGGGTGCCGATGGCCTGGTTCGCATCCACCAGCGGGAGGATGCCGAAGGTCGGCCGGATCTCAATCTGCTCGAAAGGGTGCTTAGTGGACTCCGTAAGATCTAGCGTCGGCGCGCCGCAGGGCGCTCCTGCGG
>DASXMW010000176.1:0-5849 GCA_036495425.1 Streptosporangiaceae bacterium
GAGCATTGCGTAATGGGTGAATCCGCGCTGGGATGAGACGGTGAGCGGTGGTGCGCCGGCCGTCGGCGCCCCGTGCCGATGAGGAGCACCATGCTGCCGAGCCTCCGCGGGCTTGGCCCGCGCCGCGCTGCGGTAGCCGGGCCTGGCCCCAGGCTTGCTCTTCACCGGTCCCGTGGGCCCGCCGTGGCCGACCCGCGACCGCGTCACCGGGCGCTGGACCTCATCGCCGGCCTGGCCGCCCTGATCACGCTGGCCGCGCTGGCCGTCCTCCCGGGCTCGGCCGCGACGGTCTCCGCCCCGGCCGCCAGCCACGGTCGTTCGGTCACGTTCACCCGCCATACCGTGGCCGGCCCGGCCGCCTTCGCCGCGGCCGCCGGCGGCGCCGCCACCCCGGTCCCGTCGGTGGCGGGCCAGTCCATGATCCAGCTGCAGTCGCCGCGCCCGCTCAGCACGGCCGACTGCCTGGCCACGATCAAGCTGCGCTGCTACAGCCCCCTGCAGTACCGGGTGGCCTACGACCTGGAGCCGCTGTACCAGAAGAACATCACCGGCCAGGGCCAGACCATCGTGATCGTCGACTCCTTCGGATCGCCGAGGATCAAGCAGGACCTGGCCCACTTCGATCGGCAGTGGGGCCTGCCCAACCCGCCGGCCGTCAACCAGTACAAGCTGGGCCACTGGGAGTTCCGCAAGTCCAACGCCACCATGGACGGCTGGGCCGAAGAGACCACCCTGGACGTCGAGTACGCGCACGCCATCGCGCCCGCGGCCACCATCGACCTGGTGGAGACGCCGGTCGCCGAGACCGAGGGCGTGACCGGTTTCCCGCAGATGATGATGGCCATCAAGGACGTGATCGACGCCACCAAGGTCGACGTGATCAGCCAGAGCTTCGGCGCCACCGAGAACACCTTCCCCGGCTTCGGCCAGGGGAACTACGCCAGCATCGACAGCCTGCGCTACGCGTTCCAGGACGCGGCCAGACGGCACGTGACCGTGCTGGCCGCGTCCGGCGACTCCGGCGCCACCAACGACAAGGCCGACGGCGCCACCCTGTACCCGTTCCCGGTGGTGGCCTGGCCCTCCTCGGACCCGCTGGTCACCTCGATCGGCGGCACCCAGCTCCAGCTGGCCCAGGACGGCAACAAGATCCGTCCCGACCAGGTGTGGGGCGACGAGTACGGCGCGGGCGGCGGCGGCCTGTCCGCCGTCTTCGGCCAGCCCGGCTACCAGAACGACGTCGGCAGCGTGGTCGACGGCCACCGCGGCACGCCCGACATCTCGATGTCGGCCGCGGTCAGCGGCGGCGCCTGGATCTACCAGAGCTTCGAGCCCGGCGGGGCCGGCTGGGAGATCCTGGGCGGCACCAGCGAAGCCACCCCCATCTTCGCCGGCATCGTGGCCCTGGCCAGCCAGAAGGCCGGTCATCCCCTCGGCAACATCGACACCGCGCTCTACCGTCTGGGCGCTCAGAGCCGCCTCAAGAACGGCCCGTCGGCCACCGGGATCGTCGACGTCACCACCGGCACCAACACCTTCGGCAACGTGACCGGCTACCAGGCCCGGCCCGGCTACGACCTGGCCAGCGGCTGGGGCACCATCGACGCCGCCCGCTTCGTCCCCGCCCTGGCCCAGGCGGCCAGCCAGCACTCCTGACCCGGCCCTGGCCGTCCGGCCCCAGCGGCTGGTTGGAACCCAGCGCTGGTTGTTGCCTTTTGTCACAGAGGGGACACGGCCCGCGTGTTAACCCCGAGATGTAGGGGTTTGCCCGTTAGCGTGTTTGCTTGTGCCTGATGCCCCCGTCACGCTCACCCCTCCCTCCCCGTCCGCCGCTGCCGCCCCGCGGGCTGGCCAGCGGCTGGCCTGGCTGGACGCGTTGCGGGGGTTCGCCGCCCTGTGCGTGGTGTTCGACCACCTCGGCGTCTACGCGATGCCGCACCTGAGGGGCGACATCTACCGGTTCCTCGACCCCGGCACCTACGGGGTCTTTGTGTTCTTCCTGGTGAGCGGCTACATCGTGCCGGCCTCGCTGGAGCGCAAGGGCAGCGTGCGCGGGTTCTGGGTCAGCCGGGCGTTCCGGCTGTACCCGCTGTACGCCGTCGCCCTGGTCGCCATGGTGTTGCTCTGGTGGTTCAACATCGGCACGATCAGTGGCACTAACTACCAGGGCAAAACCTCGCTGATCACCCACGCGCTGATGCTGTCCAGCGTGCTCGGTGCGCACAACGCCATCAACGTGATCTGGACCCTGACCTACGAGATGGCGTTCTACCTCCTGCTCACCGCGCTGTTCCTGACCGGTACCCACCGGCGCAGCAGCCGGTGGGCGCTGCTGTTCGCGGCGGCCGCGGTGGGGCTGGGCGGCCTGCTGCCGATGTTCGCGATCTCGCGGAGCTTCCTCGGCACCCGGCTGGTGCCCGAGATCGCCGACCTGTTCATCCTGGCCGGGATCGCGCTGGCCGTGACCCGCTTCCGGGTGCCGCGGACGATCGGCGCCATCCTGGCCGCCGGCACCGTGCTGGTGCTGGTGATGTTCAACGGCGACTGGGTGCCGCCCTACGAGGCCCTGACCATCCTGGCCCTGATGTTCACCGGCACCATGCTGTACCGGGCCGAGCGCGGCGACTACCCCTGGAACCGGGCCGTCCCGGCCGCGGTCACGGTCCTGGCGCTGGCCACCGCGGCCGGCCTGTGGCACGGCTGGATCTGGGGCGCCCCCTACCGCTGGCAGTGGACCACGTCGGTGCTGGGCGCGGGCCTGACCTTCGCCATCGGCATGGCCTGCCGGAAGAAGCAGGTGCCGCGCGTGCTGGCCTGGCTCGGGGTGGTCAGCTTCTCGGTGTACCTGATCCACCCGGTGCTGCTCCAGTTCTACAAGAAGATCCCGTTCACCCACGGCTCACACCCGTTCCCGCTGCAGGCCCTGATGGCCGCGACGTTCCTGGCCGTGCTGCTGGCCTGCAGCTGGCTGTCCTACCGGTGGGTGGAGAAGCCCATGCAGCGGCACGGCCGCACGGTCTCGCGCTGGCTGGACACCTGGTTCGGCCCGGACCAGGTGCCCGGCGCCAAGGCCGCGGCGCTGGAACCGGCCCCCGCCCTCGAGGTCATCGTCCCGCCGGAGCGCGAGGCCATCCACGCGCAGGAACCGGTCCCGGGGTCCGTCGGCCGGTAACGCCTGTCCAGCAGCAGCGCCCGTCAGCCAGGAGCGACGGGGGCCGGTAGGGCCAGGACCACCGGTCCGGCCCGGCGATCAGGCATCCTAGAAGGCATGTCCGTCTCTGCCGCGGCGCTGCCGCCGCCCCGCGACCCCGGCGCGCCGTACACCGTCTGCCTGGTGTGCCTGGGCAACATCTGCCGCTCGCCCATGGCCGAAGTCGTGCTCCGCTCCGAGCTGACCCGGGCCGGCCTGGCCGGCGCGGTCACGGTGGACAGCGCGGGCACCGGCGACTGGCACATCGGCTACCCGATGGACCGCCGGGCCCAGGCCGAACTGGCCCGCCGCGGCTACGACGGGTCCGCGCACCGGGCCCGGCAGATCGACGCCTCCTGGCTGCCGGGCCGGGATCTGTTCCTGGCCATGGACCGCCGCAACGCGGCCGACCTGCGGCGGATGGCGGCCCAGGCCGGGATCCCGGACGACCGGGTCCGGCTGTTCGGCGACGCGGGCGGCCTCGGGGCCGACCAGGACATCCCCGACCCCTACGGCGGCGAGGCCGACGACTTCGCCACCGCCCTGGAACTGATCCAGGCGGGCGCCCGCCAGCTCACCGGGCAGCTCGGTGTTCTGCTGGCCGGCCACGCCCCGGCCTGACCGCGGTGCCGTCCCCAGCGACTCCCGGCGGCCCGGTCGCCGCGCGCCTCGCCGCCCTGACCGGCACCGCCGTCCGGGACCTGCGCCCGGCCGGGGCTCAGCACGGCACCCAGCACTACCGGGCCACCCTCACCGACGGCCGCGAGGTCTTCGCCAAGCTCGCCGCCCCCTCCGCCCTCGCTGCCTCCTCCGCCCTCGGCCAAAGCACCAGCCACGCAGAGCCCAGCGACCACACCAGCCCCAGCGGCCCCTTCAACGCCGAGGCCCGCGGCCTGCGCTGGCTGGCCGAGCCGGGCGCCGTGCCCATCCCCGAGGTCCTGGGCTGGGACGATCAGGCCCTGGTGCTGTCCTGGCTGCCGCCCGGGCCGGCCGGCCCGGAGGCGGCGGCGGACTTCGGCCGCGCCCTGGCCCGGCTGCACCGTGCGGGCGCGGTCGAGTTCGGCGCCCCCTGGCCCGGCTTCATCGCCAGCCTGCCCTTGGACAACAGGCCCTGGGCCGCCGATCAGGGCTGGCCGTGCTGGTACGCCGAACGCCGGGTCCGCCCCTACCTGCGCCACGCCGCCGGCCAGGGCACGCTCGGGCCGCGCGACGTCGCCCTGGTCGAGGAGGTGCTGGACCGGATCGGCGACCTGGCCGGCCCGGACGAGCCGCCCAGCCGCCTCCACGGCGACTGCTGGTCCGGCAACGTGCTGTGGTCCGGCGGCCGCGGCTGGCTGATCGACCCGGCCGCGCACGGGGGCCACCGCGAGACCGACCTGGCCATGCTGGACCTGTTCGGCGCGCCGCACCTGGCCACGGTGCTGCGGGCCTACACCGAGCAGGCCCCGCTGGCCCCGGGCTGGCGGGCCCGCGTGCCGCTGCACCAGCTGCACCCGCTGCTGGTGCACGTCTGCCTGTTCGGCGCCGGGTACCGCGACCAGACCCTGGCCGCCGCCCGCGCCGCCTTGGCTGGCTAGGACCCGAACGAGACCGAGTCGGACTCGGCGTCGTCCGGGCCCGCCTCGTCCGGGCCCACCTCGTCCTGGTCCGCCCCGCGGCCGGCCGCGTCCGGGGCCAGCGGCAGCGTGATCCGGAACGTCGCGCCCTGGCCCGGCTCCGACTCCACCGTGGCCGTGCCGCCGTGCGCCGCCACCAGCGCGCTGACGATGGCCAGGCCGAGCCCGCTGCCGCCGCTACTCCGGTTCCGGTGCGTGTCGGCCCGGTAGAAGCGTTCGAACACCCGCTGGGCCTGCTCCGGCGTCAGCCCCGGCCCCTGGTCAGCCACCTCCAGGATCGCCGCCGGGACCGACGGGGCCGGGGTGCCGGGGACCGGCGCGCGGCCCGGCAGCAGGCCGGAGCGGAGCCGCACGTCGACCGGGCTGCCGTCCGGGGTGTACTTCAGGGCGTTGCTGGTCAGGTTGCCGATGACCTGCCGCAGCCGGGCTTCGTCCCCGTTGACCAGGAACGCCTGGCCCGGCTCGACGTCCAGCTTGACCGGCCGCCCCGGGGCGATCATCCGGGTGTCCTGCACCGCGTCCGCCGCCAGCACCAGCAGGTCGACCGGCCGGTGCTCGATCGGTCGCTGCTGGTCCATCCGGGCCAGCAGCAACAGGTCCTCGACCAGCACGCCCATCCGGGCGGCCTCACCCTCGACCCGCTGCATGATCCGGTCCAGGTCCTCGGCGGCCAGGCTGCCGCGGCTGCCCTCCTCCGGGCTGACGACTCCGCCGCGCTGCCGGTAGTACTCGGCGAAGCCCCGGATCGCGGTGATCGGCGTCCGCAACTCGTGGCTGGCGTCGGCGACGAACCGGCGCATGCGGTCCTCGGACTGGACCGCGGCCGCTTCCGACTCCTGCTGGGCGTGGAACGCGTTCTCGATCTGGGTCAGCATGGTGTTGATCGACTGGCCGAGCCGGCCCACCTCGGTGCGCGGATCCCGGTCGGGCACCCGGCGGTCCAGGTGCCCGGCCGCGATGTCCTGGGCGGTCTCCTCGATGTCGTCCAGCGGCCGCAGGTTGGTCCGCACCACGGCCACGCTGACCACGGCCAGCCCGAGCAT
>DASXMW010000177.1:0-8306 GCA_036495425.1 Streptosporangiaceae bacterium
GGCCCGGGTCGATACGCACCCCCAGCCGCGCGAACATCGCGTCGGCCTCGGCCGTCATGGCCTTGGCGTCGATCCGCCGGCCGGACCGCAGCGGCTGCCGCCCCATGAAGATGTTCTCGGCCACCGACAGGTCCGGGAACAGTGTCGGCTCCTGGTAGATGATCGCGATCCCGGCGTCGATGGCGACCGCGGGCCCGATGAGCGCGACCGGCTCCCCGTTGATGAGGAACCGCCCGTCGTCCGGCTGGTGCACCCCGGCCAGCATCTTCACCATCGTCGACTTGCCGGCCCCGTTCTCCCCGAGCAGCGCGTGCGCCTCACCGCCGAACAATTCGATCGACCCGTCGATGACCGCCCGCACCGCCCCGAACGACTTGCTCACGTGTTCCAGCGCCAGCACCGGCCCCGCGCCGTCCCCGGCCTCCGCCCCGCGGATCTCATCAGCCACATCGTTCACGCCAGCCACACCTTCATTGGCAGGCGTCCCCGCATCGGCCGGCACCTCGCCACCGGCGGGCGTGCCGGCGGGCGTGCCGTCACCGGGAGCCCCATCACTCACGGGCTTCACCTCCTCGTCGAGGTCGCTCGGACACGGGCCGGCCGCCGGGATCGTCGGAGGGGGCAGCCAGACCGGCTCGCGCAGCTTCGGGATGGAACGTTTCAAATTATGCCCTGAAGTCTGAAAGTGCCCCGCGACCCTGTCAATGCACTCGCCCACGACCGAGCTTGAATCGTTACAATCATGGCGTCGCCGTGGGCGGCCGCCCGATCCGTTTCTGGGGACGGGCGAGCGGCCGGCCGCGGCGAGCGATCGGTGTGCGGCACGTCAGGCTAGCGAGGAGGAAGTGACCCGGCGGCCCGAGCGCAGTCGGCTCGCCAGCAGGACGGCAGCCGCGCCGAGCAGCGCGGCCCCGGCCGCGATGAGGGCCACCTGCCAGGCGGCAAGGCCGGTACTGATCACCTTGAGGGCGGGACCCGTGGCCGGAGCCCCGGAGCCGGGTCCGACCTCGCCCCCCGGCGGGACGTGCATGGCGAAAGCGGGCGTGGCCAGGCCCAGGCTCACCAGCCCCGCGGTCGCGGCGACGACGAGCGCCACGGCCCGGCGGAAGCCCCGGCCGGCTCGCCCGGCCAGCGGCGTGGCCGTGGTGGAACGTGCTGAGTAGATGTTCATGGTGGTCTCCTGTCGGCTGAGCGGTAACCGGTGGCCCGGTCGCCGCGTGACAGGTTCAGCTTCGTCGCGGGCCCCCGGCGCCGGGCAGGGGCCGAATTACCCCTTTCTGCCGCCACCCCGCGCCGGCCAGGCCGGGGTAATGCCACCCCTGAAACCCCTAGACCAGGCCTGCTTCCAGGGCCAGCCGGGTCAGGTCGGCGCGCCGCCGGCAGCCGGTCTTGTCCCGGATCCGGTCCAGGTGGGAGCGCACCGTCCGCACCGCCGCGGCACCAAGATCGCGCTGCAGCGCAGCGAGACCCCGGCCCAGGACCGCCCGCGGATCCATCTGGACCTGCACGTGGCCGACGCGGCCGGGCAGCGGGCCGAGGCGCGTGATCGTCCCCTCCTGGCTGGTGTTAGCCGGCCCACGCTGCCACAGTCAGGGATTAACCGGAAGACCGATGAACGACGGCCGCCGGCCTCGTTACACCGGTCATGACGATCACGCAGACCGCCGAACGGGCCGCCAGCCGAGACGAACGGGCCGCCAGCCGAGGGGTGACGATGCCGGAACCGGACTTCGACCGGATGCTGGAACGCCACCGTCGCGAGCTCCAGGTGCACTGCTACCGGATGCTGGGCTCCTTCACCGACGCCGAAGATCTCGTCCAGGAGACCTTCCTGCGGGCCTGGCGCGCCCGCGACCGGCACGAGCCCGGCTCCAACCTGCGGGCCTGGCTGTACCGGATCGCCACCAACGCCTGCACCGACGTGATCCGCAGCCGCCGCCGGCAGGTCCCAGCCGGCGGCGGCACCGGCGGCGGCGGCACCGGCGGCGGCGGCCCGGCCGAAGTCTCCTGGCTGCAGCCGTACCCGGACACCCTGCTCAACCAGATACCGGACCCGGAGGCGGGCCCGGAGTCGGCCACGGTGGCCCGGGAGACCATCGAACTGGCCTTCATCACCGCCATTCAGGCCCTGCCGCCCCGGCAGCGGGCCGCGCTGGTGCTGTGCGCGGGCCTGGGCTGGACCGCCGCCGAGGCCGCGGCCACCCTGGAGACCAGCACGGCCGCGGTCAACAGCGCGCTGCAGCGGGCCCGGGCCGTACTGCGTGACCGGCTGCCCCGCGACCGCGCCGAGTGGACGGCCGGCCCGCTGACCGCCGCCGAGCAGGACGTGCTGCGCCAGTTCATCGAGGTGCACGAGCGCGGTGACGCGGCCGCGGCCGTGGCCATGATGCGGGCCGACATCGTGGCCACCATGCCGCCGCAGCCCGTGGTCTACCGGGGCCTGGCCTCCATGGGGCCGCTGCTGAAGCTGGCCTTCGCGGCGCCCGAGGCCGGCGGGATGGGGGAGTGGCGCGCGCTGCCCACGGCGGCCAACCGGCACCCGGCCGCCGCCTGCTACCTGCGGCGCCCCGGGGACACGGTGTTCCGGGCGCACAAGCTGGACGTGCTGCGGGTCGAGGACGGCCAGGTGGCCGAGACCACCACCTTCGACGCCGCCCTATTCCCGGCCTTCGGCCTGCCCGGAGTCCTGCCCGAGGTCCCGCCCGCCAGTTAGGGCGGGCTCAGGGCGAAGGGGTGAACGGCTCGCCGTGCCCGGGCACGATCAGCGCGGGCCCGCGCTCCAGCAGCCGGGCCCGCGACTGCTCGAGCTGACCTTGGTTCTCACCCAGCGGATCGACGTCGGGGCCGTCCTTGGTCCACCACACGTGGGTGCAGGCGACCAGGCCGGATTCGGTCTGGGCCAGCGTGGTGATGTCCTGCGCGGTGTGCCCGGGTGTGGCCATCAGCGTGACCGACGGGCTCAGCTCGAAGCCGTCGGCCGGGCGGCTGGTCCACGAGTCCCGCTCGTAGATGGCCCAGAAGTCGTGGATCCGGACCTCCGGGAACAGGGCCGCGTTCACCGTGTGGTCCGGATGGTGGTGGCTGAACACCACGTCGGTCACGCTGGCCGGGTCGACCCCTAGGGCCGCCAGCGGGTCCAGGATGCGGGACCGGTCGGCCACCATGCCGGGGTCGACCACGATCACCGCGTCGCCGTCGCGGATCAGCACCACCGTGCTGGCCACCCCCGGCAGCTCTGCGTATCCCGCGGTCAGTACGTCCAGGCGTGCGCTCATGGCCCCATCCTGCCGCCCGGGCCGGCGGCTGGGAAGTGGTCAGCCCATGGGATAGCGGTGGAAGCCCACCGCGTACTCGCAGCCGGCCGCCAGCCCCACGTAGCCCGCCATGTTGCGCAGGAACTCGTCGGGGTCGAAGTCGTTGCCCAGCCCGTCCAGGTAGGCCCGGTGCTCCCGCAGCGAGGCGACCCCGGTGCCGATGGTCGCGGTGACGTCGGCGAAGTGGGTGACGTCATCGTTGGTGGCCACGTAGGCGTCCCGGATCGTCGGGCAGCGCGGGCCCGCCTCCGGGAACACCCACTCGTTGGCCGCGTCCCGGCAGGCGTCCAGCGTGGCCAGGCCCACCGCCCGGTGGTCGGCGTGGTTGACCGGCCCGTCCTCGCCCCAGGTCAGGGCGAAGCTGGCGGTGATCACCACCTCGGGCCGCAGCCGCCGGAAGGCCGCGGCCAGGTCCCGGCGCAGCGGCAGGCCGTACTCCACCACCCCGTCCTGGTGATCCAGGAAGTCCACCTGGCTGACTCCGACCACGGCCGCGCTGCGCTGCTCTTCTTCGACCCGCAGCGGCCCCACCCGGTCGGGCGGCATACCTGCGATCCCGGCCTCGCCCCGGGTGGCCAGCAGGTAGGTCACGGTCTTGCCCTGCCCGGTCCAGCGGGCGACGGCCGACGCCACCCCGTACTCCAGGTCGTCGGGGTGGGCGACCACGGCGACGGCCCGCTCCCAGTCCTCCGGCAGTGGCTTCATTCGCCCACTGTCTCACGGCACCGTCGCGATCCGGCTACACGCCGCGTGACCGGGCCCCGCAGCCCGCGGCCGCTGGTATCTTCCGCGGAGAGCCGCGACGTCAGCGTCGCCCGGGACCCTGCGGAGAGTCATGACCAGCGCTGCCAACCGCGAGAGTGGCCCCGCCGATCCGGGCGGTACCGCGGCCCCGGGCCCGGCCGATCCGGGCCCCCCGGGCCGGGACGGCCGCGGCCGCCGTGTCCGTGCCGTCGCCGAATGGTGCGGGGTCCTGCTCATCGCCGTGCTGCTGGCCGCGGGCCTGCGCATGCTGGTGTTCCAGCCGTTCAGCATCCCCAGCGCGTCCATGGTGCCCACGCTGGACGTGGGTGACCGCATCCTGGTCCAGAAGGCCTTCTTCGACTGGCACAGCGTGCACGAGGGCGACATCGTGGTGTTCAAGCACCCGCCCGCCGACACCGACTGCAGCGGTCCCGAGGGCACCGACCTGGTCAAGCGGGTGATCGCACTGCCCGGCCAGACCATCTACTCGTCCGGCAACGACATCTACGTCAACGGTCGCCGGTTGCCGGAAAATTATCTGCCGAAGGTGGACCCACTCGGTCCGGCCATCCCCGGAGCCAGCGCCAGCGACCCGTACCGGGTGCCCGCCGGTGAGTTCTACGTGCTGGGCGACCACCGCGAGATCTCCTGCGACAGCCGCTACTGGGGCCCGGTCCAGGGCAGCACCATGGTCGGCAAGGCGGTCCTTCTCTGGTGGCGCGGCGGCCACCCCGACTTTCATGGCCTCTAGAACTCAGGCCCCGCAGGGGGCGTCCTCGCCGGGGCACGGGGCGTCGTCGTCCGGGCACGGCGCCTCGTCCAGCGCGCGCTGCGCGTCGTAGACCTGGCGGGCTTCGTAGATGTCCCCGGCGTGGCTGTCGGCCCAGTCCATGAGCTCCTGGATCGTTTCCAGGAGAGTGAAGCCCATCGGGGTCAGCTCGTAGTCGACCCGGGGCGGGATGACCGGGTGCATGGTCCGGGTCACCAGCCCGTCGCGCTCCAGCCCGCGCAGGGTCACGGTCAGCATCCGGCTGGTGATCCCCTCGATGCTGCGCCGCAGCTCACTGAACCGCTGGCTGCCCTGGCCGAGCCGGTCGATCACGAACACCGACCACTTGTCACCGACGCGGTGCAGCACGTCACGGGCGCGGCAATCGGTGAGCGGAGGGCGCGCGACGCTATGGTCGTCTGGCCCTTCTGTCCTGCTCATCCCGGTTACCGTCATGTAACCAGGATACAGGGTTTTGACTGAAAGTTTAAGATTCAAGCAAAGAACTTGACGTTTCAAATATGCCGGTTACTATTAAGAACCTAAGTACGCTTCAGAACTACCACCTACGTAGACAGTTATGGGAGAGGCCATGAGCACTGCTGCTACCGAGATTCCGGGTTACGTCGCGGGTACCTGGGTGATCGACCCGGTCCACTCCGAGGTCGGCTTCAGCGTCCGCCACATGATGGTCAGTAAGGTCCGCGGCAAGTTCGAGAAGGTCGAGGGCACCTTCGTCACCGGCCCGGACCCGCTGCAGTCCAGCGTGAACGCCATCATCGACGCCGCGTCGATCACCACCAGCCAGGGTGACCGCGACAACCACGTCCGCAGCGAGGACTTCCTGCACGTCGAGAAGCACCCGCACATCACGTTCCAGTCGACCGGTGTCCGCCAGGATGGCGGCGAGTACGTGATCGACGGCAACCTGACCATCCGCGAGGTCACCCGCCCGGTCACCCTGTCCCTGGAGATCAACGGCTTCGGCCCGGACGCTTACGGCGGCACCCGCGCCGGCTTCTCGGCCAAGGGCGAGATCAGCCGCAAGGACTTCGGCGTCAGCTTCAACGGCGTCATCCCCGGCACCAATGGCGCCGTGGTCAGCGACAAGGTGAACCTGGACCTCGAGATCGAGGGCGTCCTCCAGCCCGCCGAGTAATTCCCTTCCCGGGTCTTCCATCCGAGGCGCCACCGCCGCACCCCTGTGGGCCGGCGGTGGCGCCATCGTGCTTACCGGGCCGTCGGCCCGCGTCCGCCCGGCGACCGGATGACCAGCACCGATTCCACCGGTTCCGGGCCCACGGCGGTGTAAGCATGGTCCACGTCGCTGATCCACTGCGCGGCCTGCCCGGCCGCGATCTCTTCTTCCTCGCCCAGCCGGCCGACCCGGGCCCGGCCCGCGGTCACCAGCAGGTGTTCGACCACACCAGGGCCGTGAGCCGGGGAGGGGTACCGGACCCCGGGGTCGAGGTGCAGCCGGTAGACCTCGACCGTCTGCCCGTCTTGGTGGGTCACGTCGAGCAGCCGGGCTTCCACCCCCGGCGAAGCCAGCCGGGCCCCGGCCCGATCCGCGATCAGCGTCGCCAGCGGCACGCCGAGCGCCCCGGCCAGCGCGTACAGCGTGCTCATGGTCGGGTTGCGGGCCCCGTTCTCGATCTCCGACAGCGACCCCTTGCCCACCTGGGCCGCGGCCGCCAGCGCGCCCACCGACAGGCCACGCTCCCGCCGGGCCGCGCGCACCCGCTCGCCCACCAGCTGGGCCAGATCGTCCACGGCACCGTGCACCCGATCGCCCATGGCTTCCCGCGCCCGATCCTCCACGGCTCCCGATCCTAGATAACCCGTTCTGTTTACAGAACACTAGCCGCTACTGTTCTGTTTATGGAACAACCCGGCCGCCACGCCGAGAAACAGCCCGGGCCGCCCGCCGAACCCCCGGCCGGCCGCCCAGTCCCGGCTGGCCGCCCGGTCCTGGCGGGCATTCTGACCGCGCTGGTCGGCTTCACCAGCTCGTTCGCGGTCGTACTCACCGGCCTGCGCGGAGTCGGAGCCTCGCCCGCCGAGGCCGCGTCCGGGCTGCTGGCGGTCTGCGCCACCCAGGGCCTCGGCATCCTCTGGCTGGTGCGGCGGCACCGGATCCCGCTCACGCTGGCCTGGTCCACCCCGGGCGCGGCCCTGCTGGCCAGCACCGGGGTGGTCCACGGCGGGTGGCCCGCCGCCATCGGCGCGTTCGCGGTCGTCGGCGGGCTCATCGTGATCACCGGCCTGTGGCCCCGGCTGGGCGACCTCATCTCGGCCATCCCGACCCCGATCGCGCAGGCCATGCTGGCCGGCGTGGTGCTCGAACTCTGCCTGGTCCCGGTGCGCGGCTTCGTCGGGCACCCGTGGCTGGTCGGCCCGAGCCTGCTGACCTGGATCGTGATGCTCCGCCTGGCCCGCAAGTGGGCCGTGCCCGCCGCGTTCGCGGTCACCCTGGCCGTGGTCGGCGTCGACGTGGCCCGGAATGGCGGCCTGCACGGGTCGATCGTCCCGCACCTGGCCTGGACCGCGCCCACCCTGACCCCGGCCAGCCTGCTCAGCCTGGCCATCCCGCTGTACATCGTGACCATGGCCGGCCAGAACGTCCCCGGCGTCGCGATCATGGCCTCCTACGGCTACCAGGTGCCGTGGCGCGAGACCATGGCCGCCACCGGGATCGGTACCGCGGCCGGCGCCCTGGCCGGCGGTCACGCCATCAACCTGGCCGCGATCACCGCCTCGATGGCCGCGTCCCCCGACGCCGACCCCGATCCCGGCCGTCGCTGGCTGGCGTCCTGGACGGCGGGCTGGGCCTATCTGGTCCTGGCCGTCGCCTCCACCGCCCTCACCGTGTTCATCTCCGTCGCCCCGCCCGACGTGATCGGCGCCGTGGCCGGCCTGGCTCTGCTCGGCACGCTGTCTTCCTCACTGGCCGCCGCGCTGTCCTCCTCATCGGCCGCCCCCGGAGCCCGCGAGGCGGCCGCCATCACCTTCGTCGTCGCCGCCGCAGGCCTCTCCTTCCTCGGCATCGGCGCCGCCTTCTGGGCCCTGGCCGCCGGCCTCCTGGTCCACACGGTCCTCCGCCGCCACCCAACCCCGGCGCCCGGCACGTCCGGCCCCTCCGCCCCTGCCGCAGCCGACGAGACCAATTGATAACAGCAAGAAGCCGAAGGCGCTCACGACACCCGGTTCAGCCGGGCCGTGGCCTGCTCCATCTGTTGGCTGGTCAGCGGCGGGTCGGGCAGCGGCCGGGCGCCCTCGGCCCGGTAGGCGTCGAGCATCAGGTAAAGGTGCCGCCGCCAGGCCCGCGGGGCCACGCCGTAGGTGGCTTCGATGATCCGGCTCTGCGACCAGAGCAGGACGAACATGTCGCCCAGCACCAGGTCCGGCCGCAGCACCCCGGCCTCCTGGGCCCGGGTCAGCAGCCGCTGCCACAGCTGGTGGATGTTCGACCGGATGGC
>DASXMW010000178.1:0-2140 GCA_036495425.1 Streptosporangiaceae bacterium
CGGGCTCTCGTCCTACGTGGAGATCACCGGGGCTGGCGGCGAGGCCGGCGGGCCGAATGAGAACGGCACCGTCGAGGTGCACCCGGACGGCTCCGCCACGGTGCTGACCGGCACCTCGCCGCACGGGCAGGGCCACCAGACGGTGTGGGCGATGCTGGTCAGCGAGGAGCTCGGCATCCCGATCGACAAGATCACGGTGAAGTGGGGCGACACCGACCTGATCCCGGAGGGCGGCGGCACCGGCGGGTCCCGCAGCCTGCAGCAGGGCGGCGCCGCGGTCCGGCAGGCCTCGATCGAGCTGATCGAGGTGGCCCGCGAACGGGCCGCCGACCGGCTCGAGGTCAGCGCGGGTGACCTGGTCTTCGACGTGGCCCACAGCCAGTTCGCGGTGACCGGTGACCCGGACGCCTCGGTCCCGCTGGCCGGCCTGGCCGAGACCGAGCGGCTGTTCGTGCGCTCGGTGTTCAGCGCACCCGGGCCGACGTTCCCGTTCGGGTCGCACGTGGCCGTGGTCGAGGTGGACACCGCCACCGGCAAGGTGACGCTGCGCCAGATGGTCACCGTGGACGACGCGGGCGTGGTGGTCAACCCGCTGCTGGCCGAGGGCCAGCGGCACGGCGGCATCGCCCAGGGCGCGGCCCAGGCGTTCCTGGAGGAAGTGGTCTACGACGCGGACGGCAACCTGCTGACCGCGACGTTGGCCGACTACCCGTTCCTGTCCGCGACCGAGGTACCGAGCTTCCAGCTGGCCGACATGGCCACACCCACCACCTACAATCCGCTGGGAGCCAAGGGCATCGGTGAGGCCGGCACGATCGGGGCCACCCCCGCCGTGCAGAACGCGGTGGTCGACGCGGTCAGCCACCTGGGTGTCCGGCACATCGACATGCCCACCTCCCCGCAGCGGGTCTGGCGGGCCATGCAGGCGGCCCGGGCCGCGAAGGAGGAGCAGCGTTGAAGGTCGAGCTGACGGTCAACGGCGAGCAGCAGTCCGACGACATCGAGCCGCGGCTGCTGCTCGTGCACTACCTGCGGCAGGTGCTCGGGCTGCGCGCGGCCAACGTCGGCTGCGACACCACCTCGTGCGGGGCGTGCACGGTGCTGCTGAACGGCAAGTCGGTCAAGTCCTGCACGGTGCTGACCGTGCAGGCCGGCGGGCAGGACGTGACCACCGCCGAGGGCCTGGCCCGGGACGGCGAGCTGCACCCGGTGCAGCGGGCGTTCCAGCAGGAGCACGGCCTGCAGTGCGGCTTCTGCACCCCGGGCATGGTGATGGCGGCCACCGGGCTGCTGGCCGAGAACCCGCACCCGACCGAGGCCGAGGTCCGCGCGGGCCTGGAAGGCAACTTCTGCCGCTGTACCGGCTACCACAACATCGTCCGGTCCGTGCTGGCCGCGGCCGAGGCCCTGGACGCTCCGGCCGATGCGGCGGATGCGGCCGATGCGGCCGATGCGGAGGTGGCGCGGTGATCCCGGCGCCGTTCGACTACGTGCGGGCCACCTCGGCCGGGCACGCGCTCGACCTGCTGGCCGAGCACGGTGACGAGGCCAAGCTGCTGGCGGGCGGGCACTCGCTGCTGCCGATGATGAAGCTGCGGCTGGCCGTGCCCGCGGTGCTGGTCGACATCGGCGCGGTGGACGAGCTGGCCGGCATCGCCGTGGACGGTGACGACCTGGTCATCGGGGCCACCACCCGGCACGCCGACGTGGCCGGCTCGGACCTGGTCAGGACCGAGGCGCCCCTGCTGGCCTGGTCCGCGGCCCAGGTCGGGGACCCGCAGATCCGGCACCGGGGCACGATCGGCGGCTCCCTGGCCCACTCCGACCCGGCCGCCGACCTGCCCATGGCCCTGACCGCGCTGGGCGGCTCGATGGAGATCACCGGGCCGGGCGGGACCCGGGCCGTCGGCGCCGACGACTTCTTCGTGGGCTACTTCGAGACCGCGATGGAGCCGGACGAGCTGCTGACCGCGGTCCGGATCCCCCGGCGGCCGGGCCAGCCGTGGGGCTACCAGAAGTTCACCCGCCGGGCCAACGACTGGGCCATCGTCGGGGTGGCCGCGGTCGGCGGGCGGGTGGCCCTGGCCAACATGGGCGCCAGGCCGCTGCGGGCCCTGGCCGTCGAGGAGGCCCTGGCCTC
>DASXMW010000179.1:0-1809 GCA_036495425.1 Streptosporangiaceae bacterium
GCGTGAGCTGCGGGTCAACCTGGCCCCGGGCCCGGACATGGTGGCCGACGCCCTGGTCTTCGTGCGGGAGGCCCGCGAGCTGGGCTACGACGGCGCCTTCGCCGACCCGCAGTTCGCGGTGGGCAGCCCGGCCGAGATGGCCGCCACCGCCGAGGAGCTGATGGCCGCCTACCGAGCGGGCTAGCCATACGGCGGAACGTACGTAACCTGGGAGCAGTGCGACTTCCCGGATTTATCACCCGCTGGCGCAGGGCCCTGTCCTACCTGGGTGTCGGCGTGCTGGTGGCCGCGGCCTCGATCGCGCTGGCCCTGGTGATCACCCCGTTGCAGCAGACCACGGTGGCCGGGGAGGAGATCGGCGTCGGGGCGGCCGCACCCACGCTCAGCCTGTCCGGGCCGGGCGAGGTGGACCTGTTCGGGCAGAAGCTGCCGACCACGTTGAACTTCGCCGGGCCGGTGCGGCCACGGCTGACCCTGTCCCACATCACCCTGGACCGTCAGCTGGCCTCGATGTTCAACCCCGCGCACGGGGCAGTGCCGGTCCGGGTGGCCATCGGTGACGCGCTGGCCGCGGCCTGGACCCGGTACTTCGGGTGGGAGATCGCCATCACCGGCGCCTGCGCGCTGCTGCTGGCCGGGGCGCTGTGCGGGTGGGCCCGGTTCCCCTGGCGCAAGACCCTGGTCCTGCTGGGCCTCGGGCTGGTGCTGGCCGAAGCGGCCGACCTGGGCGGGATCATGGTCACCGCCTACACCGCCCCGTCCCGGCTGGAGCAGGTCGGCTCGCTGACCGGGCTGGTCGGGCAGGCGCCGCTGCCCACCGTGGCCGGGCTGACCGGGCCGGCCCGCAGCAAGGTCCAGGCCGTGGTGCTGGGGGATTCGACCGCGGCCGGACTCGGCAACCCGCTGGTGGCCCACGCGGGTAAGCAGGACCACGCCTGCCGCCGCAGCTCGGACGCGTACGCCGCCGACCTGGCCGCGGTCAACGACTGGGACGTGCTCAACCTGGCCTGCAGCGGGGCCACCATCCAGGACGGCATCCTCGGCCCGCAGCACGCCCACAGCCAGACCCTCCCGGCCCAGCTGGCCACGGCCCGGCAGGCCACCAACGCGCGGCTGGTCATCGTCAGCATCGGCGCCAACGACGTCGGCTGGTCGGGCCTGGTCGGCCTGTGCGCGGCGGCCAGGTCGTGCGCCGACGGCGCCTCCACTGCCTACTTCCAGCAGCACCTGAACACGTTCGCCTCGCAGTACTACCAGCTGCTGGAGCAGCTGGCCACGCTGCCGTCGCACCCCCAGGTGCTGATCAACCTGTACTACAACCCATTCGACACCGGGCAGAACTGCCTGGACTCCGAGGGGCTGGACGCGGCCAAGGAGCAGACGCTCAGCAAGCTGCTGGACGCCCTGAACCAGGTGCTGTCCGACGGGGCCGGCGCGACCTCGGAGATCACGGTCCGGCCCGACTTCACCGGGCATGCGCTGTGCGACCCGGACTCGTACGTGCAGGGCGTGCGGGATCCGGCGCCGTTCCACCCGACCGCGGCCGGGGAACTGGCCATCGCCCTGGCCGACGAGCAGGCCCTGCGGACCGACCAGGGCGCCCCCTCCGGCTCGCCGTCCCCGCAAGCGTCTGTGGCAAGCTTGGCTCCATGACAGCACCGCCGCCGTCGTCGCCGGAACCGCAGCCGATCGTCACCCCGCTGCGGACCGCCGCGATCTTCCTCGTGCTGACCATCGAGCCGGGCAGCGAGGACACGGTGCGGGACTTCCTGGCCGACGTGTCCGGTATCCAGCGGGCGGTCGGGTTCC
>DASXMW010000180.1:0-2035 GCA_036495425.1 Streptosporangiaceae bacterium
CTGCTCCAGCCGGGCCTGGTACGCGCCGATCACGTTGGCCACCGGCCGCGGCCAGAACGCCACCGCCGACGGCCCGGTGTCCTGGTTCTGGCTGGCGATCGCGGCGGCCAGCGCCGCGGGCGTCGGCCGGGCGGCCGGGTCCTTGGCCAGGCAGCCGGCCAGGATCTCGCGCAGCGCGGGCGGGACCCCATCCAGGGCGGCCTCGGCGTGCACCACCCGGTACAGGACCGCGGCTGCGGTCCCGGTGCCGAACGGCCCCGCCCCCGCGGCCGCGTACGCGATCACGCACCCCAGCGCGAACATGTCGCTGGCCGGCCCGGCGGGCTTGCCCTCGGCCTGCTCGGGTGACATGTAGCCGGGCGTACCGAACACCACTCCGGCCGCGGTCAGCACCGTCCCGTCGATGGCCCGGGAGATGCCGAAGTCGATCACCCGCGGCCCGTCGGTGGCCAGCAGCACGTTGGCGGGCTTGAGGTCGCGGTGCACCACCCCGCACGCGTGGATGGCCGCCATCGCCTCGGTCAGCCCGGCCAGCAGCGGCCAGAGCGCGGGTACGGGCAGCGGCCCGTTCTCGGCGACCACCTGGTCCAGTGACGGGCCCGGCACGAACGCGGTGGCCAGCCACGGCGGGTGCTCGTTCAGCCCGCTGGCCACGACCGGCGCGGTGTAGATCCCGCTGACCGCCCGGGCCGCGGCGACCTCCTGGGTGAACCGGTGCAGGAACTCGGCGTCGCCGGCCAGGTCGGGGTTCACCACCTTGATGGCGACGGCCCGGCCGCCGGGGGACAGGCCGAGGTAGACCCGGCCCATGCCGCCCGCGCCGAGTTGGGCTCGCAAGCGGTACTCGCCGATCACACGCGGGTCGTCCGGGGCTAGTGCCTTCATTTCCGCTCCCCGTGAGTTAGTCCTGGCCCTCACATTTTGCGGCACAAATGCCGGGCCTCGGACCACAACGCCTCGGACTTTACCGCCACGGACCGCACCGCCACGGACTGCCATACGGCTCCTCACGGCTGGTAGCGGTAACCCATGCCGGGTTCGGTGAGCAGGTGACGCGGCCGGGCCGGGTTGTCCTCCAGCTTGCGGCGCAACCGGGCCATGTGGAAGCGGAGATAGTTGGTGCGCTGAGAGAAGCCGGGGCCCCACACCCCGGTCAGGAGCTGTGCCGACCCGACCAGCTGGCCAGGACGCTGGAGCAGGATCTCCAGGATCCGCCACTCGGTCGGCGTCAGGCGCAGCGTCTCCTCCGGCCCGGCCGCGGATGCCCCGGCCCCGGATGCCCCGGTCGCGGAGGGCCCGCCACCGCCGGCCGGCCCCGAGTGGGGGGAGGGGCTGGGGCCGGCGGCGGGGGAGGGGTCTGTGGCAAGCTCTGCGATGGGGACGGCCTCTGCGGCCCGGGTCACCTGGTGGCTGGTCAGGTTGACCAGCCACCGGCCGATCGTGGCCTGGTGGGGCCGGCCCAGGCCGGCCTCGCCTTCGTCGCGCCGCAGCGCGGCGCGCAGCCGGGCCAGCAGCTCGGCCATGGCGAACGGCTTGGTCACGTAGTCGTCGGCCCCGACGTCCAGCGCGCCGATCTTGTCGCCGGGGCTGCTCCGGCCGGACAGCACGATGATCGGCGCCTTGGACCACCGGCGCAGCTCGACGATTACCTCGGTGCCGTCGATGTCGGGCAGGCCGAGGTCCAGGATGACCGCGTCCGGCGGGTGGCTCGCGGCTACCGCCAGCGCCTCCCGCCCGGTGCGCGCGGTCAGCACGTCGTACTGCCGGGCCCGCAGGTTGATGCGCAGCGCCCGGAGTAGCTCGGGCTGGTCCTCGACAATCAGAACCTCGGCCCGGCCGGAACCCAGGGCGCCGGTAGGCCCCGACGGTTCCGGCCGGGAGTCCCCCAGCTCTGCCATCATCAAGCTCAGCCGGACTTGGCCGACAGCTCGTCGAGCTTGATATTCAGCGTCAGCACGTTGACCGTGGGCTCGCCCAGGAAGCCGAGCGTCCGGCCCGTGATGTTCTGGGTGACCAGGTTGCGGACCTCTTCCGC
>DASXMW010000181.1:0-15213 GCA_036495425.1 Streptosporangiaceae bacterium
CGCCAGCGATCGGCGGGTTCGGTCATCTGGGTCACCTCCAGGCGGCGGCGAGCGGGCAGTAACGCGGCGGCCGGGGTCTCGGGGTGGGGGCAGGCCGGTCCGGCCAGGGTGGAAGCGGCCAGCACGGTGACGGGCCGGGGTTGTGGGACGAGGGCGACCTGTGGGACTGGCATTGCCTTCGGGACTGCCGGGGCCTGTGGTGTCGATGGTGATATCGAGATTGAAGAGACAGAAGTGAGATCTGGGACTGGAGAGGTTGCGATTGGGATCGGGACTGGGGAGGTTGCCGCGGGCGTCGGGGCTGGGAAGGTTGCCGTGAGGGTCGGGACTCGCGAGGTTGCGGGGGCGGGGGCGGGGGCGGGGGTGGGGGTGGGGGTGGTTCGCTGGCGGATGGCGACGCAGAGCAGGGCGGCCAGGAGGAGCACGCTGATCGGGACGGCCAGCGCGAACCGCATGGCGGTGACGAAGGCGGCGTGCGCGGCCAGCCGGTTCTGCAGGACGGCCAGCACCACGGCGCTGCCCAGGGCCGACCCGGTCTGGCGGGTGGTGTTGAGCACGCCGGAGGCCGCCCCGGCCTGGGCCGGGTCCACGTTGCGGGTGGCGATGGTCTGCATCGGCGACATGGTGAACCCGACCCCCAGGCCGGTGATCACGTAGCCGGGTACCAGGTCGTACCAGTGCGACGCGGTGCCGGCCACCAGGCAGATCGAGACCAGCCCGGTCGCGTACAGGGTGAACCCGGTGATCAGCAGGTACTTGCCGCCCCGGTCGGCCAGCTTGCCCACGAACGGGGCCGAGAACCCCGAAGCCAGCGAGGCCGGGGCCATGGTCAGCCCGGCCTTGATCGCGCTGAAGCCCAGCACGGTCTGCAGGTACAGGGTGAGCGGCAGGGCCATGCCGACCAGGCCGATCGAGATGATCACGCTGACCGTGGCCATCAGGGCGTAGTTGCGGTCGCGGAACAGGGTGAACGGCAGCAGCGGCCGCCGCTCCTGCCGCAGGGCCTGGACGAGCACGAAGATGACCAGCAGGGCCACCCCGGTGACCAGGATCAGCGGGATGGACACGAACGACCAGACCGCGCCCCAGTCGCAGCTCTGGCCCTCGACCAGGCCGTAGGTCACCGCGACCAGGCCCGCGCTGGCGATCAGCACCCCGGGCAGGTCGAGCGGCAGCCGCCTCCCGGTGCGCACCTCCGGGATGATCAGCACGGCCAGAATCATGGCCACGATGCCGAGCGGGATGTTGACGAAGAAGATCCAGCGCCAGCCCTTCCAGGTGACCAGCACGCCGCCCACGGTCGGGCCCGCGATCGTGGCCAGCGCGGCCACGCCGCCCCAGACGCCGAGCGCGGCGCCGCGCCGTTCGCGGGGGAAGATGGCGATGATGATGGCCATGGTCTGCGGCATCGCCACGGCGGCGCCGAAGCCCTGCACGACCCGGGCCGCGATCAGCTCGGTGCCGGTCTGGGCCAGGCCGGACGCGGCCGAGGCCAGGGTGAACACGGCGATGCCGCCGATGAACAGGTTCCGCCGCCCGCGCAGGTCGCCCAGGCGCCCGGCGGTGATCATCAGCACCGCGAGCACGATGACGTAGGCGTTGATGACCCAGCCGACCTCCGCCAGCGACGCGTGCAGGTCGTGGCGCATGTCGGGGATCGCGATGTTGACGATGGTCAGGTCGAGCAGGGTCATGAAGAAGCCCAGGCTCAGGGTGAGCAGGATCGCCCAGTCGCCAGCACGGCGACTCCCGGGTGCCACCATCGCGCTCCTATCGATGCCCACCCACTAGCACGGACACCGGAGCCGGGCGGTTCAGTCGTTGAGCATGACGTCCACCGCCTGGACCTGGCCGTCGGCGTTGACCGTCACCGTGAGCAGCAGCGGGGCGAAGTCCCCGGCCAGCTCGATGGTGGCCGAGGTGGCGCCGTCCCCGGCCCGGTAGGCCCCGCGGTGGCAGGCGCCGGCCCAGGCCGCGGCCATCCGCAGCCGCCGCAGCACCAGCGCGATCTCCAGCGACGGCGCGGCCGGCAGCGCCTCCGGCCAGGCCGCCGCGCCGTCGCCGAGCAGGCCGATGATCCCGGTCAGGGCCGCGGCCAGCGGCGAGCCGGCGGCGGGCGGTACGGCCAGGGTGAACGACTGCACCCGGGGCTCGCGCTCGGGGGTGAGCTTGATCTCGACCTGGGCGCTGCCGTGCTGCCCGGTCAGCCACCAGCGGCAGTGGGCCGGGGTGTCCGACTCCGGGGCGCGGCGGGGGTCCGGGCGGGGGTCGCCGAGGCGCTCGCGGACCAGGCCGATCCGGCGGCGGCGGGCGGCGAACGGCTGGTCCAGGGCGACGTTGCCGGAGAACAGCTTCCCGGCGGCGGCGTCGTCCCAGGCGTCGATCAGGCGGCCGATCTCCTCGCGGGCCGCGGCCGTGGCGGCCCAGGGCGCGGGCTGCGGGGCCAGGGCCAGGCTGCGTTCGGCCGCCGGGGAGCCGGTAACGGTGCCGGGCGCCACCCGCCGGGCCCGCCGCCCGAGCACGGTGGTCAGCATCCGCGCGGCCAGCTGCGAGACCGGCGCGTAGGTGGCGTTGCCGAGGGCGATCGCGCCGATGCCGGTGGCCGGGTGCCAGCGCATGTTGCTGCCGAAGCCCGGGTAACCGCCGCTGTGGTGCACGATCCGGCCCCACACCGGATCCTCCTCGATGAACAGGCCGAACCCGTAGCCGCCGGTCCCGGGGTGGCCGGGCAGCGGCCCGGGCCCGCGCAGCTGGCCGGTGATCGCCTGCGGGAGCTGCATCTCCCGGCGGGTGGCCCGGCTCAGCGGGTGCGGGCCGCCCGCGCCGGCGTCACCGGGCGGCCAGGCGGCGGCGAAGCCGGCCACCCAGCGGGCCAGGTCGTGGACGCTGCTGAACACCCCGCCCATGGGCGCGAACGCGCCGGACGGCGCCATCGGCACCTCTTCCCAGCCGTCGCCGTCGCGGCGGTGCCCGGCCGCCAGCGCGTCCGGGCCGACTGAGGCCGCCTCATATCCGGACTGGGTCAGGCCGAGCGGGCCGAGGATCCGACCTTCGATAGATTCCGGGTACGGCAAACCGGTGACCGCCGAAATGACCCGGCCCAAGATCGCGTAGCCGAGGTTGGAGTACTCGAACCGGGTGCCGGGCGCCCAGTTGAAGCTGACCCCCTGGGCCAGGAAGGCGGCGAACTCCGGCAGCGGCGTGCCCTGCTCGCGGTCGCCCCACGGGTCGTCGGTGGGGAACCCGGCGGTCATGGTGAGCAGGTGCCGGATCCGGACCCGCTGCGCGTCCGGCGTGACCAGGGGCCAGCCGCGCAGCTCGGGCACGTACCGCTCGGCCAGGTCGTCCAGGCTGAGCGCGCCGTCGTCGCGCAGGGCCAGCACCATGGTGGCGGTGAAGCTCTTGGTCATCGACGCGATGCGGAACACGGTATCGGCGTCCGGGGTGGGGCCGCCGATACGGCGCTCCCCCAGTCCCCCGGCGTGCACCAGCCGTCCCCCGGCCACCAGCCCGTAGGCCAGGCCGGGCTGGGCGCCGCGCTGCTGGTAGCCCTCGGCCAGCGCGTCCACCGCCTCCAGATCAGCCCCATCCAGGCCAGCACCGGTGAGCTCGTCCATCCTGCCTCTCCCGAAACTCGGCGACAGCCCAGTGTCTCAGGGCCGCCGGTGGGACGGCACCGCGACCACACGAGTAACACGGGTATGTCAGGGAGGTTTCACCGGCCGCCGCTGCGTGTAAAAATCAGGGGTGTCCGGGGACGCCGCTGGGGCGCCTCGAGACGTGGAGGTTCACCATGAATCCGCAGGCAGAAGGTTCACGCGCGGCCGCTACTCCGGAGCGGACCAGCAAGCCGGCCCCCGAGCCGCTGTACGGCGGCAAGGCCACCCGGCGCGTCACCGTCCGCGACATCGCCGCGGCCAAGGCCCGGGGCGAGAAGTGGCCGATGCTCACCGCCTACGACGCGCTCACCGCCCACATCTTCGACGAAGCCGGCATCCCGGTGCTGCTGGTCGGCGACTCGGCCGGGATGGTCGTGTTCGGGCACGACACCACGATCCCGGTCACGGTGGACGACCTCATCCCGCTGACCGCGGCCGTGGTCCGTGGCACCAGCCGGGCCATGGTCGTGGCCGACCTGCCGTTCGGCTCCTACCAGGCGTCCAGCCGGGACGCGCTGGCGGCGGCGACCCGGTTCCTCAAGGAGTCCGGCGCCCACGCCATCAAGCTGGAGGGCGGCCGGCGGATCGCCCGCCAGGTCGAGGACCTGGTCGCGGCCGGGGTACCGGTCATGGCCCACCTGGGCCTCACCCCGCAGTCGGTGCACGCGTTCGGCGGGTACCGGGTGCAGGGCCGCGGCGAGGATGGCGAGCGGCTGGTCCAGGACGCCAAGACGCTGGAGGCGGCGGGCGCGTTCGCGGTCGTGCTCGAGGCGGTGCCGGCCGCGCTGGCGACCCGGGTCACCGAGTCCCTGTCCATCCCCACCATCGTGATCGGCGCCGGCCCGGACTGCGACGCGCAGGTCCTGGTCTGGCAGGACATGGCGGGCCTGTCGCCGCGCACGCCCAAGTTCGTCCGGCAGTACGCCGACGTCGGGGCGGTGCTGCGCGACGCGGCCACCGCGTACGCCCGCGATGTCGTGTCCGGCAACTTCCCCGGCCCCGCTGAGTCCTACGTGTAGCCCTCGGGGGGCCAAGCCCCCCAGACCCCCTACGCCGGCTCCGCCCGCGTAGCCCATAGGGCCCCCGGCCGGCCCCATCGACCGGCCGGGGCGGTGGTCCCGGCCGGGGGCTCGCCTTAGATTGGTGGAATGTACGTACCCGCGCACTTCGCCATGGACCACGCCCAGGTGCAGGAATTGCTCGTGCACCACGGCGCGGCCGACCTGATCACCGTCACCGGCCAGGGGCTGCTGGCCACCATGCTGCCGTTCGTGTTCGACCCCGCGATCGGCCCGCACGGGGCGCTGCTCGGTCACGTGGCCCGCAACAACGACCAGTGGAAGCTGCCCGCCCAGGGCGAGTCGCTGGTCATCGTGCGCGGCGCCGACGCCTACATCTCCCCGGGCTGGTACGAGTCCAAGGCCGAGCACGGCCGGGTCGTGCCGACCTGGAACTACATCACCGCCCACGTGTACGGGAACCTCGTCGTGCACGACGACCCGGCCTGGGTCGAGGACCTGGTCCGGCGGCTCACGGCCAAGCACGAGTCGTCGATGGCCGCGCCGTGGTCGGTGGACGACGCACCGGAGCGGTTCGTGGCCGGTCAGCTCCGGGCCATCGTCGGGGTCGAGCTGGCCATCACCCGGATCGAAGCCAAGGCCAAGCTCAGCCAGAACCGGCCCGAGGCCGATGTGGCCGGAGTGGTGAAGGGGCTGCAGGCTGAGGGTGAGGAGCGGGTGGCGCACGACGTGGCTGAGGCCAACCAGGAGCGCCTGGCCCGTTAGTGCGGGTAGGTGCCGCCGTCGATGGAGATGACCTGGTTGGTCAGGTAGGCGTTGCCGAGCACGCTCAGGGCCAGATCGGCCACTTCGGCGGGGCGGCCCAGGCGGCCGACCGGGACCCGGCGGGCCAGCTCGGACGGGTCGCCGGGCAGCATGGCGGTGTCGGCGATCAGGGCCGGGGCCAGCCCGTTGACGGTGATGCCACCGGCGGCGAACTGGGCGGCCAGGAAGTGGATCAGCCCGTGCAGGCCCGCCTTGGACGAGCCGTAGTGCGGGCCGACGATGCCGCCGGTGAACCCGGCCACCGAGGACACGAACAGGGACCGGCCGAAGCCACGTTCCTTCATCTGCGGCAGCACCCGCTGGGCCAGCAGGAACGGCGCCCGCAGGTTGATGGCCAGGGTCTGGTCGAATTCGGCCGTGGTGAGCTCTTCCAGCGTCCGCCGCTGGCCCCGCCCGGCGTTGCTGATCAGCAGGTCGATCGGGCCCAGGGCCTGCTCGGTGGCGGTGACCAGCTCACCGGGCGCGGTGGCCGAGCTCAGGTCGGCGCCGAGGGCCACGGCGCGGCCACCCTGGCCGGTGATCTGGGCCGCCAGCTTCTCGGCGGCCTCGCGCTGGCGGCTGTAGTGGACCGCGACCAGGGCGCCCTCGGCGGCCAGGGCCAGCGAGATGGCCTGCCCGATACCGCCGGAACCCCCGGTGACCAGGGCCACCCGGCCGCGGAAGGTCTCTGGCGGCACGTCCGTGGTCATCGGCGAGTCAGGCTCAGGCGGACTCGACGGTGACGGCGGCCTTGTCGGGGTAGAAGGCCACGTGATCCTTGATCTCGGACACGGCCGCGTACGGCTGCTCATAGGTCCAGATCGCGTCGGTGACGGCGCCGTCCGCGGTCTGCACGCTGTAGTAGCTGGCGTCGCCCTTGAACGGGCAGTAGGACTCGGTGTCGGTGCGGCGCAGCAGACTCTGGTCCACGTCGGCCAGGGGAATGTACTGCACGGCCGGGTAGGTGGACTCCTGCAGGGTCAGCGAGTGCTCCGAGCTGGCCACCACGGTGTCCCCGATCCGGACCACGACCCGGCCCGGGGTCGGCTCGATCGTGATCGGGTGCTCGGCGGTGGGCTCCAGAACCGGTCGGGACATCGGCGTCTCCCTCAGACGTTCGGATGAGGACCACTCGGGCCCCTCTGCGTACTGTCGCCAACCGAGGCCGGCCGCCATCTGTTCCGGTGCCGGCTGGTTGTTGATGCGGATGGGGTTCCAGGTCGCGGCCGGGTACGGGATCTTCACCCTGCCGACAGCACGATGACCGGGTGCTGGCTGGGGTCGAGCCACTTGAGGATGGTGACCATGCTGGTCCTGGGCGGCGGGACTTGGCGCGGGTCACATTGGCGCTGGTCACAGCGGTTATGTATGTCCTCGCTGGCCCGGTTTAAGCGGCCGCTGCCCGCAGAGCGGGCAGGACTTCCCGGCCGATCATGTCGATCGTGGCCATCGGATCGGCCGACATGACCTGGATCGAGACCATGTCCGCGCCGACGTCGGTGACCAGCGGGTGGTAGGCGCCGGCCAGGCCGGCCGCGTCCGGGACCACCGTGTAGTTGGCCAGCACCTCGGACCGGTCCATCTCGTCGGCCCGGTAGCGCAGTTCGGCCGGGTCGGCGGTCTCCAGGCGGCCCGGGGCGCGCAGGCCGCGCATGGCCGACAGCGCCTGCCAGGCCTGGTCGGGCCCGTCGGCCAGCACCACCCAGCGGGTGGCCAGCACCCGCTGGGTGTGGCCGCGGGCGGCGGCGGCCGCGCGGTAGGGCTCGATGACCTTGG
This sequence comes from Streptosporangiaceae bacterium, assembly GCA_036495425.1. Classification (GTDB taxonomy): domain Bacteria; phylum Actinomycetota; class Actinomycetes; order Streptosporangiales; family Streptosporangiaceae; genus Bog-532. The sequence goes on from DASXMW010000181.1 coordinate 7,259, forward strand.
CCACGGTGTCGGCCGGCTCCTTGACGCTGGTGATCAGCCCGTCGGCGTACTCGCCCGCGAACGTGGCCGACTTGGGGCCGCCCGCTGCCATCAGCGCAGGCAGCTCACCGACCGGCGGCGAGTAGAGCTGGGCGGTCTCGGTCCGGTAGTGCTTGCCCTCGAAGGTCAGCTTCTCCCCGGCCAGCAGCCGGTGGATGATCTCCAGCGCCTCCTGCATGCGCTCCTGGCGGCCCTTGTAGCCCGGGAACGACCAGCCCAGCGGGCGCTCGTTGATGGCCTCGCCCGTGCCCACGCCCAGGATCAGCCGGCCGCCCGACAGCCGGTCGACCGTCGCGGCCATCTGGGCCACCAGCGCCGGGTGATAGTGGAACAGCGGGCAGGTCACGGCGGTGCCGAGCTGGACCCGTTCGGTCTGGGCGGCCACCGCGCCCAGCCACGCCCAGACGAAGCCGGCCGCCGACGTGTCATCCACCCAGGGGTGGAAGTGGTCGGACCCGAGGACCATGTCGAACCCGGCCTCCTCGGCCGCGATCGCCTGGTCGACCAGGGCTTCCGGCTGGTACTCCTCGTGGCTGCACAGCCAGGCAAATTTCATATTCATCGACGCTACCAGGACGTGATCTCAGCCCGTCTTCGGCCCGTTGGCCCAGCGGAGGCCGAAGACCTGGCCGGCCACGACCACGGCGATGCCGGCCCAGACCTGGGGGCGGGGCGCGGGCCCGCCGAGCAGGACGCCGGTGACGGCGGCGGCCACCGGAGCCACCCCGGTGAGCAGGCCCGCGCGGCCGGGGCCGAGCCGGGAGACGCCCGAATACCACAGCACGAACGCCACCGCGGTGACGGCCACGGCCAGGTAGCCGGTGGCCAGCCAGTCGTCGCCGGTCAGCCGGGTCACCGCGCCCGGCCCCTCGTGGACCAGGCCGATCACGCCGAACATCACGGTGGCCATCCAGGTGGTGTGAACCGACACCCCCCACGGGCCGTGGCGGCCGAGCACCGGCATGGCCAGCAGGGTGAAGGCCACCTCGCAGCCGAACACCACCGCCGACCAGGCGATCCCGATCGTGTCGGTGCGGCCCAGGCCCTGGATCAGCCCGGCCCCGCCGGTGACGACCAGCGCGGCCGCGACCATGGCCGGCCGCGGGCGGGACCGCTCCAGCAGCGGCCCGGCCACCGCCAGCAGCGGCGGCACGCAGGCCACGGCCACCCCCAGCACGGCCGGTTCGGCGTGGTGGGCGCCCTGGACCAGGCCCACGTTGAACAGGACCAGGCCGGTGGCGGCGATACCGGCCAGCCACAGCCACTCGGTGCCCCGGGGCCGGACCACCGCCCGGCCGGACCAGTGGGCGAACAGCACCAGCAGCAGCGCGGCCACGGCGTAGCGCACGGCTTCGGCGGTGAACATGGGCGCTCCGGTCAGCAGGCCGGAGACGGCCACGCTGCCGCCCACGAACACCATGGCCCCGATGCAGGCGCCGACCGCGCGGCTGGGCGGGCCGGCCGGCCGGGAAGGGCTGGCCTCGGGAGCTGCCGCGAGGGTGGATATGTCGGTCACGGGACCTGACGTTAGCCGGGAATGGTTCGGCCAAACAGGACCATCAAGGCCGGTTCATAATGGACCAATGACCGAGCTTCCTGCCCTGGCCCGGGAGCGGCCGCCGTCAATCGGAGCGGACCTGCTGCAGCTGGACCGGGCCGCCGCCCCGGCCCGGGGTCTGACCACCTGGCTGGCGGCGGCGCTGCGGGCCGGGATCCGGGACGGCCGGCTGCGGGCCGGGACCGCGCTGCCCGCGACCCGCCTGCTGGCCGACGACCTCGGGGTGTCGCGGGGCGTGGTGGTCGAGGCCTACCAGCGCCTGCGGGAGGAAGGCCTGGTCAGCGCCCGGTCCGGCGCGGGCACGGCGATCCTCCCGCCGTCGCCCCGTTCGGCGGCGGCCCCGGCCCGGCCACCCCGTCCGCAGTTCCCCGCGGACGACCCGCTGTCGCTGCCGCGGCGCTGGGGCGCGGACGCCGAGATCGACCTGTCCCCCGGCGTGCCCGACCTGTCGGCGTTCCCGCGCGCGGCCTGGCTGCGGGCCGAGCGGGCCGTCCTGGCCGGGGCCAGCCCGGCCGACCTCGGCTACGGCGACTCACGCGGCAACGAGCCGCTGCGGGCCGCGCTGGCGGGCTGGCTGGCCCGGACCCGGGGCCTGCGCACGGGGCCGGAGGCCATCGTGGTCACGGCCGGGGTGGCCCAGGCGCTGGCCCTGCTGGCCCAGACGCTGCGGTCCCGCGGCCACACCCGGATCGCGGTGGAGAACCCGGGCTCGCGCGGCACCCGCGACGAGCTGGCCCACTGGGGCTTGGTCCCGGTCCCGGTCACCGTGGACGCCGACGGCCTCGACGTGACCGACCTGGCCCGCAGCGGGGCGCGGGCGGTGGCGGTCACCCCGGCCCACCAGTTCCCGACCGGGGTGGTGCTGTCGCCGGGCCGCCGCCGGGACCTGCTCGACTGGGCGGCCGGCGGCGGCCTGATCGTCGAGGACGACTACGACGCCGAATTCCGCTACGACCGGGCCCCGGTCCCGGCCCTGCACAGCTCGGCGCCGGGCCAGATCGCCTACGCCGGCAGCGTGTCCAAGACTCTGGCCCCGGGCATGCGGATGGGCTGGCTGGTCCCGCCGCCCGAGCTGTACGACGACGTGGTCCGGGCCAAGCACGCCAGCGACCTGGGCGCCCCGGCCCTGCCCCAGCTGGTGCTGGCCCGGCTGATCACCACCGGCGGCCTGGAGCAGCACATCCGCCAGGTCCGGGTCCGCCAGCGCCGGCGCCGGGACGCGCTGCTCGGCGCGCTCGCCGCCCAGCTGCCGCAGGCCCGGGTCCAGGGCATCCCGGCGGGCCTGCACCTGCTGGTCACGTTCCCGGACGCGGCCGGGCGGCTGGACGACGCCGCGCTGGCGGCCGGGCTGCGGCGGGACGGGGTGCTGGTCCACGCCCTGTCCCGGCACCGGGATCAAGCCCGGGACCAGGCCCGTGACCAGGCCCGGGACCAGGCCAGCCCCAGCCCGGCACCGCCGGGGCTGGTTCTCGGCTACGCCGCCCACACTCCGGATCAGCTGCGGGAGGCCGCGCGCCGGATCGCCCGCGCCATCGGCGACGTTCCGTGCTGACCCCCTGCCAAACCGTCACCGCCTGGGGCACGATGGACGGGTGAACCGGGACGAGGTCGAGGCGCTGCGGACGCTGCTGGTCCCCACCGGCTGGCCGGACCGGGCCCGTACGTTCGCGCGGGCCCTGCGGGTGTCCACGGCCCGCCAGGGGGGCAGCCGGGGTGGCCTGCTGCTGGTGGGCACGCCGGCCGAGGAGCCGTGGCACCTGGCCGCGCACCTGGACGATGAGGCACGCCTGTCCGGCCTGCCCGGACTGGCCCCGACCCTGGTGCGGTGGAACGCCCCGGCCGACGCCCCACCGCACCTGCGGATCGGCCTGGAACGGCTGGAGGCCGCCCGCCGGGGCGAGACTCTGTTCGTGGTGGCACCGGAGGCGGCCCCGGTGCCGCTGCTGGAGCGAGCCAGCGACGCCCGCCGGGCCGGGGCCACGATCCTGGCCCTCAGCCAGGGCGACCCCGAGCTGGACGGGCTGGCCCACGAGACGCTGGCCGTGCCCCCGGACGGCACCGCCCCGGTGACCTTCACCGTGGCCCAGCACCTGGTCAGCACGGCGGCCGGCGACCCCGCCGCGGCGCGGCGGGGCCTGCGTGACCGGCTGGCCCGCTTTCTCGACATGGTGAGCGGCCCCGCGTCAGGCTGACCGGCGGACCCGGATCAGGCCCACGGCGGCGCCCAGCATCGCGATCATGATCACGGCCGCGACCAGGAAGGCCCGGTCGAAGCCGGCCGCCAGCGCGTGCTGGTAGGCGACCGTGGTCCTGGCCTGCAGGGCGCGGTTGGCGACCACGGTCCAGGCCACGGTGCCCAGCACGGCCAGGCCGATGGAGCCGCCCACCTGCCGGGTGGCGTTGAGCAGGCTGGAGGCCACCCCCGAGTCACCCTCGGCCACGTCGGACAGGGCGACCAGGGACATCGGCACGAACAGCAGGCCGACCCCGGCTCCGGTGATCAGGACCGGGCCCAGCAGGCCGCCCAGGTAGCTGCCGTGCTCGGTCAGCCGGGACATCCAGTACAGGCCGCCGCTGGCGATCACCGTGCCGGTCAGCAGCAGCGGGCGGGGGCCGGTCCGGGCCACCAGCCGGGTGGAGACGACCGAGGTCACCAGCACCGCGATGGTCAGCGGCAGGAACGCCGCGCCCGCCCGCAGCGGGGAGTAGCCCCACACGTCCTGCACGAACAGGGTCAGGAAGAAGAACACCCCGAACAGCGTGGTGCCCACGCCCAGGCTCATCAGGTTGGCGCCGACCCGGTTCCGGCTGCGCAGCAGCCGCACCGGCAGCAGCGCCTGCCGGGTGCGGGCCTCGATGAACCCGAATGCGGTCAGCGCCGCGGCCCCGCCCGCCAGGGTGGCGATCACTTTGGTGTCGCCCCAGTGCGAGGTGCCGTCCTGGCCGGTGGCGGCGTTGGACAGCCCGTAGACCAGCGCGGCCACGCCGCCGGTGCCGGTGATGATGCCGGGCAGGTCGAGCCGGCCCGGACGGCGCACGCTGCCGGGCAGCACGGCCCGGGCGGCCAGGGCGCCCACGATGCCGATCGGCACGTTGACGAACAGCACCCAGCGCCAGGACACGTAGGTGACCAGCAGGCCGCCCGCCAGCAGGCCGACGGCGCCGCCGGCCACGCTCATGGCCGAGTAGACGCCCAGCGCCCGGTGCCGGGCCCGGCCGTCGGGGAACGCGGTGAACACCAGGGCCAGCGCGGTCGGGGTCACGATCGCCCCGCCCGCCCCCTGCACGGCCCGGGCCGCCAGCAGGAAGGTCTGGGAGGTGGCCAGGCCGCCGGCCAGGGACGCGGCCGAGAACACCAGCAGGCCGATGATGAACATGCGTCGGCGGCCGAGCAGGTCACCGGCCCGGCCGCCGAGCAGCAGCAGGCCGCCGAGGGCCAGGGCGTAGCCGTTCACCACCCACTCCAGGCCGCTGTCGGAGAAGTGGAGGGCGGTCTGGATGTGCGGCAGGGCCACGTTGACGATGGTCGCGTCGAGGATCACCATCAGCTGCGCGGTCGCGATGACCAGCAGGGCCAGGCCCGGATGGCGGCTGCCGGCCTTATCGGATGTCTGGTTCGGTACGGACAATGTGGTAGCCATGGCCTCGATGGTCCCGGCCGGGAAGCCGCGCGTCGCCGGCCGCCGGAACCGGATTCTGGCTGGTCGGCGGGGATGCCACCGGAGCCCGGCGTACTCCGTGGGTAGTAGCCGGCAATCGCTACCGTGGGCCGGCGTCCCGGCGGGCCCGGCGCGCGTACGCTTCGAAGAATGCGCACTGATCGCGGCAGGCAGAGGTTCTACGCGGCCGGGTGGCTGGTGTCGGTGGCCGTCATGGCGGTGGCGGGCCGCATGTGGCAGCTCCACCTCCACGAGGTCGAGCAGCGGGCCGACGAGGCGGAACGGAGCCGGGACGAGATGGCCCGCCGCCGGGCCATGGAGGAGCGGCTGCGGATCGCCCGTGAGCTGCACGATTCGCTCACCCACAGCATTTCGGTGATTCAGGTGCAGGCCGGCGTGGCCGAGCACCTGGCCCGCAAGCGCGGCGAGGACGTGCCGCCCGCGCTGGCCGCCATCCAGGAGGCGGGCGCGGATGCGGCCCGCGAGCTGCGGGCCACGCTCCGGGTGCTGCGCAGCACCGACGACGCGGACAGCAGCGGCCTGGGCCAGCTGGACACCCTGGTCGCCCGGGCCCGGGCGGCCGGGCTCCCGGTCACGGTGACGGTCACCGGGGCGACCCGGCCGCTGCCGCCCGACGTGGACCAGGCCGCGTACCGGATCGTCCAGGAGGCGCTGACCAACGTGAGCCGGCACGCGGGCCTGGCCGCGGCGGCGGTGTGCCTGCAGTACACGCCGGGGGGCCTGACCGTGCAGATCGACGACGACGGCCGCGGCGACGATGACGATGGCCGCCCGGGCGGCACCGGGCTGGGACTGCTCGGCATGCGGGAGCGAGTGTCCGTGCTCGGCGGCCGCCTGCACGCCGGGCCGCAGGACGACGGCGGCTTCCGGGTCCGGGCCGAACTGCCGGTCCGGGCCGTGTCGTGATCAGAATCCTGCTGGCCGACGATCAGCCGCTGATCCGCAGCGGCATCCGGGCCCTGCTGGAGGCCGAGGACGACATCGAGGTGGTCGGCGAGGCCGCCGACGGGCAGCAGGCGGTGGCCCTGGCCGCCGAGCACCGCCCGGACATCGCCCTGGTCGACATCCAGATGCCGGTCCTGGACGGGCTCGGGGCCACCCGCCAGATCGTGGCCGACGAGCGGCTGACCTGCGTGCGGGTGGTGATCTTGACCAACTTCGGGCTGGACGAGTACATCTTCGCCGCGCTGCGGGCCGGGGCCAGCGGGTTCCTGCTCAAGGACACCCAGCCCGCCGAGTTGCTGCAGGCGCTGCGGGTGGTGACCCAGGGGGACGCGCTGCTGTCCCCGGCGGTGACCCGCCGCCTGATCGGCGAGTTCGTGGCCCGGCCGCCGGTGGCGCTGGCCGCGGCCGGGATGGAGACCCTGACCAACCGCGAGCGCGAGGTCGTGGCCCTGGTCGCGCACGGGCTCAGCAACGACGAGATCGCCGCGGCCCTGGTGCTGAGCCCGACCACGGTCAAGACCCACGTCAGCCGGGCCATGATGAAGCTCGGAGCCCGCGACCGCGCCCAGCTGGTGGTGTTCGCCTACCAGGCCGGCCTGGTCGCCCCGCGAGCGGCCGGGTTGCCGTAGCGAGCTGCTGAACGTCGCCAAGCCCTGGACAGTTAGGTCAAGCCCTGGACAGTTAGGTAAGGCTAACCTAAGCTGGGCGACGTTGTTCTATAGAGAGGCGATAATGAGCGAATCGACGACCAGCGTGGCGGGCCGCACCCGTCCGGCCCGCCCGCAGGCGGTCCTCACCGTGCTGGGCCGGGAGCGGCTCAGCCCCCACACGGTGCGGATCACCGCCGGCGGCCCAGGGTTCGATGCGTTGCGCATGAACGAGTTCACCGACAAGTACGCGAAGGTCATCTTCGCTGACCCCGGCCTGGGGCTCACGCCACCGTATGACCTGGCCGCCCTGCGCGAGTCGCTCCGGCCGGACCAGCTGCCGGTCACCCGCACGTACACGCTGCGGCGGGCCGACGTCCAGCGCCAGCAGTTGGCGATCGACTTCGTGGTGCACGGCGACGAGGGGATCGCCGCGCCGTGGGCGGCGCACGCCGAACCCGGCGACCTCCTCACGCTGTCCGGGGCCGGCGGGGCTTACCGTCCCGACCCTGACTGCGACTGGTACCTGTTCGCCGGGGATGAGTCGGCGCTGCCCGCGATCTGCTCGGCCCTGGAGGCGCTGCCCGGTGACGCCCGCGGCATCGCCTACCTCGAGACGTCCGACCCCGGCGAGTACCTCGATGCGCCGGTGCCCAGCGGCATGGAGGTCAGCTGGCTGCATCGGGACCAGCCCGGCAGCCGGCCCCGGCTGCTGGCCGACACGCTGCTGGCCGGCCCCTGGCTTTCCGGCCGGGCCGACGTGTTCGCCCACGGGGAGCGGGAGTCGATGAAAGCACTCCGGGCCGCGCTCAAGACCCGTCTCGGCGACGGTGACCAGCTGTCCCTGTCGGGCTACTGGGCATCCGGCCGGACCGAAGACGTGTTCCAGTCCGAGAAGCGCCAGCCGATCGGGCAGATCTGACCTCTTAGCTATCCAAGCTCAGCACCATGGTGGGGCGCTCGATCACGTGGTCGGCGCGCAGCGGCCGGACCGCGGTGCCGATGGCGAAGAACTCGGTGGTGTGCGAGCCCCAGGTGTGGCTGTGCTGGCGCAGCTGAACCCCGACGATGCCCTCGGCGTGCAGG
>DASXMW010000182.1:0-6276 GCA_036495425.1 Streptosporangiaceae bacterium
CGGCGAACTCGACCGTGGTCACATGGGCCGGGGTGCGGGCTCCGGCGAACAGGTCGGCGATCACCAGGTCAAACGACGCGGCCCGAACCTCCTCCAGGACCGCGCGGGCGTCGCCGACCCGGACGCGGATCCGCGCCGCACCGGCCCGCCGCGCCGCCCCCCGCTCAGCACCGGCTCGCCCAGCACCGGCCCGGCCGGCCGCAGCCCGGCGCCCCGGCTGGTCCAGGGGCAGCAGCCGCCGGACCAGATCCACCAGAGCCGCGTCCGACTCCACGGCCAGTTGCTGGGATCCGGGGCGGGTCGCCGCCACGTACCGGGCCAGCGTGAGCCCTCCCCCGCCGAGGTGCAGGACCCGCAGCGGCTGGCCGGCGGGGGCGGCCAGGTCGGCCAGGTGGCCGAGCCGCCGCATGTACTCGAACTCCAGGTACAGCGGGTCGTCGAGGTCCACGTGGGATTGCGGGATGCCGTCCACCCGCAGGGTCCAGGCCCGCGGCCGGTCAGCGTCGGCCACGAGCTCGGCCACGCCCGAATCGATGTCTGCCCGGACGGCCGGCCCGCTCCTGCTGTGCTGCCGGTGGGGCATACCCCCAGTATCTCCTCAGTTGATCCCAAACCGCGCCCGGCCCCGGCGGACCTCGCGCGGATGGCGGGCCCGGTGGACACTGAGGCCATGCGGCTTCCCTGGCAGGCACGCGAGTTCGAGCGGACCTGCGCCGGGTGCGGCTACACCTGGCGGGTGCCCAGGTCCGCCCACCGGCGGCGGGGGGGAATCTCGGCGTACAGTCACGGGCCCCGCGGGATGTACAGCGTGCCCGACAATTCCCAGGAGATCGCGGCCAGCGAGGCGGTCAGCGCGGTGGACGCCGCCTACGCGCACTGCCACCGGTGCGACTCCGACCGGTACACCCAGGAGCCGGTCCGGCCCTGACCCGCGGAGCCCTGGGTGTGCGGCCGCCCGTATGGTGGGCAGAGGGTTGTGCTTTAGCTGTCAGCAGCCCTGAATCATCAACCCCGGGGGAGCGTTCGTGACCGAAGCTCACGCTGACCTGTCCGGCGAGGAGCAGCGCCGGCGTACGCCGCCGCGCCCCGGCGGCGGGGAGCCCGAGCAGCGCGGGAACAAGTGGTGGACGCTGGTCGCGGTGTGCCTCGGCACCTTCATGCTGCTGCTGGACATCACGATCGTGAACGTCGCGCTGCCGGACATCCAGCGCGCACTGCACTCCAGCTTCTCGGACCTGCAGTGGGTGGTAGACGCCTACGCGCTGACCCTGGCCGCGTTCCTGCTCACCGCGGGCAGCCTGGCCGACATGTACGGCCGCCGCCTGATGTACCTGGTGGGGCTGGTCATCTTCACCGCCGCCTCGGTGCTGTGCGGCTTCGCCGCCTCCACGCTGATGCTGGAGCTGTCCCGGGCCCTGCAGGGCATCGGGGGCGCGGTCATGTTCGCGGTCTCGCTGGCCCTGCTGGCCGACGCCTTCCGCGGCGCCGACCGCGGCACCGCGTTCGGCATCTGGGGCGGGGTGACCGGCCTGGCCGTGGCGATCGGCCCGCTGGTCGGCGGCCTGCTCACCAGCGGGCTGTCCTGGCGCTGGATCTTCTTCGTCAACGTGCCGTTCGGGGTCGCGGCCGTGATCATCGCCACGATCAGGGTGTCGGAGTCGCGGTCCCCGCAGGCCAGCCGCCCGGACTGGATCGGCTTCGTGCTGTTCACCGTGGCGCTGGCCAGCCTGGTCTACGGCCTGATCGAGTCCAACGAGAAGTCGTTCAGCAACCACCTGGTGCTGGGCTGCTTCGCCCTGGCCGCCGTGCTGCTCGTCGCGTTCACCGTGGTCGAGCTGGTCATCAAGCACCCGATGTTCGACCTGACGCTGTTCCGGCTGCCCACGTTCAGCGGCGGCTCGATCGCGGCCTTCGGCATCAGCGCCTCGATCTTCGCCATGCTCCTGTACCTGGTGCTGTACTTCCAGGACATCCTGGGCTACTCGGCCCTGGGGACCGGCGTGCGGGTCATGGTCCTGTCCGGCGGGATCCTGGTGACGGCCACCATCGCGGGCCGGCTGTCGTCCAAGGTGCCGGTCCGGCTGCTGATCGGGCCGGGCCTGATCCTGGTGGGCGTGGGCCTGCTGCTCATGCGCGGGCTCAACGCGGGCTCGCTCTGGACGCACCTCATCCCGGGCATGATCGTGGGCGGGGTCGGCGTCGGCCTGGTCAACCCGCCGCTGGCGTCCACCGCGGTGGGGGTCGTCCGGCCGCAGCAAGCGGGCATGGCGTCCGGCATCAACTCCACCTTCCGCCAGGTCGGCATCGCCACCGGTATCGCGCTGCTCGGCACGCTGTTCTCCAGTCAGGTCAAGAGCGACGTGGTCCGCCAGGTGGCCCACCAGCCCAGCCTGGCTCACGAGGGGCCGAAGATCGCCGCCGCCGTCCAGTCCGGTGAGGTTAGCGCGCTCATCAGCAAGCTGCCCCCGAGGACCCGGCAGGCCGTGGCGGAGGTCACCCGGGCTGCGTTCACCTCCGGCCTGAACCGCATCCTGCTCATTGCCGCGATCATCGCGCTGGCCGCGGGTGTGCTGTCGCTGCTGCTGATCCGCGGCAAGGACTTCGCGCAGAACTGAGCGTCTACCGTGGAAGGGTGACCGGCCGCCGCTCCCGCCCCATGGCCGTCTGTGCCCTGCTGCTGGTCCTGCTCACCGCCTGCTCAGCCCCTTCATCACATCGAAGGTCACCTCAACCCGGCACCGGCCGCTACGTCGCGCTGGGCGACTCGTTCACGGCCGCGCCGCTGGCCGGTGGCCTGGGGAGGCCCGCGGGCTGCCTGCGCTCGGTCAAGGACTACCCGTCCCTGGTGGCGACGGCGCTGGGCCGCTCGGTGTCGCTGGTCAACGCCAGCTGCTACGGCGCCAGCACCGGCGACCTGAGCCACGCCCAGCACACGGTGGGCCAGACCAACCCGGCCCAGCTCAGCGCGCTGTCCGCGGCCGACCGGCTGGTCACCGTCCAGATCGGCGGCGACGACATCGGCTTCGGCAAGATCGCCTCCACCTGCGGCGCGCTCAGCCTGACCAGCCCCACCGGCAACCCCTGCCAGCGGCACTACACCCAGGGCGGCACCGACCAGCTGGCCCGGGCCGTGACCCGGGCCGCGCCGCAGGTAGCGGCGGCCCTGGCCGCGATCCGGGCCCGGGCCCCGCACGCTCGCGTGCTGGTCGTCGGCTACCCGGACCTCCTGCCCGTGCGCGGCAACGGCTGCTGGCCCGAGGTGACCATCGCCCGCGGCGACCTGCCCTACCTGCGCGGGGTGGAGACCAAGCTCAACACCGTGCTGGCCGCGGCCGCCCACCGGGCCGGCGACACGTTCGTGGACAGCTACACCCCCAGCATCGGCCACGACGCCTGCCAGCACCGCGGCACCAAGTGGGTCGAAGGCCTGATTCCCACCTCGGCCGCGGTGCCGATGCACCCCAACGTGCTGGGGGAGCAGGCCATGGCCCGGGAGATCGTGGCCGCGCTCGGATAGGGTGACTGGTCGTGGCCGAAGTGAGAATTCCCGGATCGAAATCGGTGACCAACCGGGCGCTGTTCCTCAGCGCCTGCGCCTCCGGCCTGAGCTACCTGCGGCGGCCGCTGATCTCCGATGACACCGAGGCCTTCGCCGACGGCCTGACCGCGCTCGGCTACCAGCTGCAGTGGTCCGGCGGCGACGTGGCCCTGATGGGCAGCACCACCGGCCCGCCCGCCGCCTCGGCCGAGGTGTACACCCGCGACGCGGGCACCGCCGCCCGGTTCCTGCCCGCGCTGGCCGCGACCGGGCACGGGACGTTCCACTTCGACGGGTCGGCGCAGCTGCGGCGGCGCCCGGTCGGTCCCATGGTGGCCGCCCTGCGCGATCTGGGGGCCACGGTGACGTTCGGGGACGCCGGCGGCCACCTGCCGCTGACCGTCGAGTCGGACGGCCTGGCCGGGGGTCAGGTCACCATCGACGCCAGCGTGTCCTCGCAGTTCCTGACCGCGCTGCTGATGGCGGCCCCGCTGACCCGCGGCGGCCTGGCCATCACCGTGACCGGGATGGTGTCCGCCCCCTACGTGGACATGACCGTGCGCATGATGCGGCAGTTCGGGGCCAAGGTGAAGCGGGACGGCGACACGTTCACCGTCCAGCCCGGCGGCTACGCGGCCCGCAGCCTCACGGTCGAGCCGGACGCCTCCGCGGCCAGCTACTTCTTCGCCGCCGCCGCGATCACCGGGCAGACCGCGTTCGTGCCCGGCCTGGGCGTCGACTCGCTCCAGGGCGACGTGGCCTTCGCCCGGGTGCTGAAGCGGATGGGGGCCACGGTCGAGGTCTGGCCGGACGGGCTGGCCGTCACCGGTACCGGCCCGCTGCGCGGGGGTGAGGTCAACATGCGCGACATCTCCGACACCATGCCCTCGCTGGCCGCGATCGCCCCGTTCGCCGACGGCCCGGTGCGCATCGTCGACGTGGCCAACGTCCGGGTCAAGGAGTCCGACCGGCTGGACGCCTGCGCGGAGAACCTGCGCCGCCTCGGCATCCAGGTGGCCACCGGCCCCGACTGGATCGAGATCTGGCCCGGCGACCCCAAGGGCGCGGAGATCGACTGCCGCCGCGACCACCGCATCGCGATGAGCTTCTCCGTCACCGGGCTGCGCACTCCCGGCATCACCCTGGACGACCCCGACTGCGTGAAGAAGACGTTCCCGGACTTCCACGCCGTGCTGGCCGGTCTCCGCCAGGAGTGGGGTCTCTAGGCTCAGCCCGGCGCGGCCCGGCCGGCGACCGGGGCCAGCACCGGCGCCTCGCCGAGGTCGGCCCGGCTGCGGTCGGGCAGCAGGGCCACCGCGATCAGGGTCAGCACCGCGCAGGCGATGATGTACACCGAGATCGCCTGCCAGCCGAAGTTCGGCAGCATCCAGGTCGCGAGCAGCGGTGCCGGGCCGCCGGCGATCAGGGAGGCGGCCTGATAGCCGAGGCCACTGCCCGCGTAGGCCAGCCCGGTCGGGAAGTTCTCCGCGATGTAGGACGACTGCGGACCGTACTGCATGGCGTGCGGGATGGCGATCAGGGCCGCACCGAGGATGATCAGGCCGACGGCCGCGGTGTTGAGCAAAAGGAAGAAGGGGAACGCGACCACCGCCATCAGCAGCGCCCCGGCGCCATAGACCCGCCTTCGGCCCAGCCGGTCGCTGAGGTTGCCGAACACCGGGATCAGGAAGAGCTCGAGCGCGCCGGCCACGGTCACCGCGGCGAGCCCAACGCCCGTGGCCTTGTGCAGGTGATCCTTGATGTAGGTCAGCGCGAATGCCGTGTAGATGTAGAACGGGGCCTGCTCAGACATCCGCAGCAGTGCGCTGAGCACGACTTGCCTCGGGTACCGCCGCAACACGTCGAGCACCGGGACCTTGGCCACGGTCCGCTTCTCGACCACCTGGGCGAACAGCGGGGTTTCCATCACCTTCAGCCGCACCCACAGGCCGATGCCTACCAGCACCAGGCTGGCCAGGAACGGGATCCGCCACGCCCACGCCTTGAACGCGCTCGGGACGGACAGCGCGATCGCGGTCATCGCCCCGGTGCCGAGCAACAGCCCGATCGGCACCCCGATCTGCGGCCAGGACGCCATCAGGCCGCGGCGGTTCTGCTTGCCCCACTCCATGGACAGCAGCACCGAGCCGCTCCACTCGCCGCCGACCGCGATGCCCTGCAGCAGGCGCAGGATGACCAGCAGGATGGGTGCGGCGATGCCGATCGAATTGGTGCCCGGCAGCGCGCCGACCAGCGCGCTGGCCACCCCCATCATCAGCAGGGTGACGATCAGTGTGGCCTTCCGCCCAATCCGGTCGCCCCAGTGGCCGAAGATGGCCGCGCCCACCGGCCGGGCCGCGAACCCGACCGCGTAGGTGGCGAACGACTCCAGCGTGCCCGCGTAGGTGCTGGACGAGGGGAAGAACACCGCGGGGAACACGATCGCCGCCGCCGTGCCGTAGAGGAAGAAGTCATACCACTCGATCGAGGTGCCGACCACGCTGGCGACGGCGGCGAGGCGGGTCTGCCGGTTCCTGGCCCGCTCATCGCCTGCGGTCGCTGAGGCCTGGCCTGCTGCTTCCGGTGGCAGTACCATCGGGGGTTCCTTTCCGGCCGTACCCCCATTGGCCGAGACGCTTTGTCCCTGTGGACCAGCTTGGTACCCCAGTGCATTTGTGAAAAACATCGGGCCCGGACGGATCGCGACGGCCTCGTCGGCCACCGTGACCAATCACGGG
>DASXMW010000183.1:0-34820 GCA_036495425.1 Streptosporangiaceae bacterium
CTTCTCCTACGGCACCTACCTGGGCCAGGTCTACGCGACGCTGTACCCGCACACGCTGAACCAGCTGATCCTGGACAGCAACGTGAACCCGAAGGACGTCTGGTACAAGGCCAACCTCAACCAGGACATCGCATTCAACCGGAACGTCAACATCTGGTTCGGCTGGCTGGCCAAGTACAACAGCTACTACCACCTCGGCGCCACGGCGGCGGCGGTCAGCAAGCGCTGGTACGCGGAAAAGGCCTACCTGGCCAAGCACCCGATCAGCGGTCAGGTCGGCCCGGACGAGTGGACCGACATCTTCCTCAACGCCGGCTACTACCAGGAGACCTGGCTGCAGCTCGGCAGCGCCTTCGCGGAGTGGGAGAACACCCACAGCGCGGCCGCGGCCAAGAACCTGGTCAGCCTCTACCAGAGCACCGACGGAGTGGGCGACGACAACGAGTTCGCGGTCTACAACGCGGTCCAGTGCACCGATGTGCAGTGGCCGACCAGCTGGTCGGTCTGGCAGCGTGACAACAGCGCCGTGAACAAGATCGCCCCGTTCGAGACCTGGGGCAACGCCTGGTTCAACGCGCCCTGCCTGCACTGGCCGGCCCCGGCCCACCACCCGGTGCAGGTCGCCGGGTACGGCAGCGGCAAGGCGATCCACAGCGCCCTGCTCATCGACGAGACGCTCGACGCGGCGACGCCGTTCCCGGGCAGCCTCGAGGTCCGCAAGCTGTTCCCGAACTCGGTGCTGCTGGCCGAGCCGGGTGGCACCTCGCACGCCGACTCGCTGTTCGGCAACCTGTGCGTCGACGGCACGATCGCCAGCTATCTGGAGACCGGGAAGCTGCCGCCGCGCAAGCCCCACGCCGAATGGGACCTCACCTGCCAGCCACTGCCGGTCCCGAACCCGACCGCTCAGACGGACGCCCCGGCGTCCACGTCGACCGGCTCGGCCGCCGCGCAGGCCCGCTTGGCCCGCTGAACAAGGGGGTAGAAAACGCCCCGGCCAGGCCAGCCTGGCCGGGGCGTTTCGTCTGCGCGGGGCCTGCTGGCCCGGCATATCGACTGACCAGAGTTCACTGGCCAACCGCACCTTCGGTGCGAGACCGTGGGGCGCAGGGCACGGAAGTGCCTGCTAGCGCACGAGGGGGGCGTCCATGAACAGGACGGGCAGAGGCAGCGCCGGAACGCCGTCCCGGCTCCGGTCATTCGATCCCGTTCGTCTCGCCGACCTCGAATACCGGGCCTGGGTCGGGTACTACCTGCGACGGTGGCCGCAAGTGCTGATGGCCTTGGTCGGGCTGGTACGTACGGGCTTCGGTATGGACTGGTACCGGACGTTGTATGCCGCCTGGCTGCTGCTGCGGGCCAGCCAGCTGTGGGCACCGTTTCCCGACCACGACGCCGAGCGGGCCCAGGCCTGCATGCGGCGGTTCTACACTCTGGTCAGCATCACCTACGGCGTGCCCGCCAACCCAGCCAAAGCCGCCGAACTCGAAGTTGACTGGTGGCGGGTGCACCGCGAAGGCCAGCATCGGGACGGCTCGCACACCATCGATGACGCGGAACCCGCCGAGGAGCTGGTTCAGTCACTGACCCGCCTGTACGCCTACCTGTACGGCGAGCACGAGAGTTCATTCCGTCCGGCCGCGGTTCACCGCGCCCGGGCCATGGACTTGTCCGATGAGTGGATCCGGCAGGGATGCCAGCCGGCCAGCAGGCTGCTCCCGCTCGAGCACGCGGAGCTGGTCCGTTGCTATGCCGCCCTGCTCGCCGCCGTGCACCAGCCGCGGCCATGGGAGGGCTGATTCAGCGATCACCGGGCCGCGCCGACTCCCCGAGGAGACACAGGTGAGCAAGTCCCATCCTGAGCAGTGGACGATCCACGAGGCCACCGAACGCCCGGACAGGTCACTGGTCACGGCGCTGCGGGAGTTCGACACGACCCAGATCGCCGACTGCGGCGGTCCCGTCGCGATCATGGCCCCGCCGCTGCGCCACCTGGCCGGCGGCGCGCAGCTGTGCGGGCCCGCGGTGACGGTGTGGACCAGGCCCGGCGACATCCTGTACGTGCTCAAGGCCCCGGGCCTGATCACGCCCGGCGACGTCCTGGTCGTCGACGGCGGCGGCCGGTTGGACGCCGCGCTGATCGGCGACATCGCCGGGACGGCCCTGGCCGGCCTCGGCGGCGGCGGGATGGTCGTCGACGGCGCCGTCCGTGACCTCGACGGTCTCGACGCCGTGGGGTTGCCGACGTTCGCCGCGGGCGCCCATCCCGCGACGGGATCGAATCAGGGACCGGGTGCGATCAACGTCGTCGTGCAGTGCGGCGGGGTGACCGTCCGCCCCGGCGACGTGATCCGCGGCGACACCAGCGGCCTCGTCGTCGTCCCGAGGGAACACCTGGCGCCGGTCCTGGCCCTGACTCAGGCGGTCGCCGACCGGGAAGCGGGCTGGCGGCAGGCCATCGCCGATGGCACCAGCCTGCCCACCGCGGCCGGGATCGACGACCTGATCAGCGAGCTGGCCCCGGAACGGGCTGGGGATCGGCGCTGATCACCGTCTCAGCGTCGCCGGCCAGCAACTGCTGCGGGATCTGGCCAAAGGCGTACCGGACCGGGCCGGGTTCCGGAACGAGGGTGAACGACCAGATGACGTCATACCGGTCGCCCGGCCACTTCCGCGGGATGGCGGTTCCGCCGGCGACCGGCAGCGCCGACGCGATCACCGGGATGTGCTTGTGCTCCCAGCAGATGAGCACGACTCCGGAGTGGCTGCGCAGCAGGCTGTCGGCCAGTTGCGGTTCCTGTCCCTGGACGAACTGCGACGTTATCGGCAGCCCGAGATGCTCACTCAGGCCCTGAATGGTCTGGTACGACCGGTGCGCGGCCGTCTTGTGCGGGTGCCCCCAGGAGGGTGCCACCAGCGCGGTCGGCGTGCGCAAGCCGTCCCGCAGCGGGCCGAAGTCCGGGTGGAACAGGGCCGCGAGGGCGCCGGAACGCTGCCACCCGCGCGGCAGCAGGGAATGCTCGTTCCGGCCACCCTCGTAGTCAACGCCGGACGAAGGTGGCTTCAGCGGCTTCTCCGCGTGCCGGATGATGTAGATGACTTCGGGCGGCACGTTCATGTCGCCAACGTAGACCATGACCTCCCGGTCACGGGCTGCCGCCGACCCGGCTGATCAGCTCGTCCTTGGTGATGCCGTAGCGGCCGAGGAAGTTCGCCGCGTCGTCGTATTCGACCGGATCGGGCAGTGTCCGGTTGGCCTCGTCGGCCACCTCCGGCAACTGGGCCGTCCGGAGGAGGTCAACCACGTGTTGTCGTGCGATCTGCATCGCTCACCAGCCTTCTGTCTCAGTATCCAGCCCCGGCGACCTTTTGCCTCCGGGGAGGACCTTGGTCGCGATCCCGGGCTCTTTTCGGCCGGTGGCAACCCGGTGTTCACCTGGCCGGAACGCGGCCGCACCCGGGTAGGGCCAGGGCCTTACCCGGGTGCGAGCGGTTCCTCGCTGGCGGACGGTGGTCACAAGGGCCCTGCTGTGGCCCGCGGGAGATGAGATCGATGCCGTTGGGCACGAGCCAGCTGGCCCGGGTGCTGCGCCGGTGGCGGCTGGACCGGAACCCGCTCCGGCGCGGGTCGGACCGTGCCGAGACCATAATGCTCAGCGCGCTGCTGGCGGCGTTCCTGACCGCCGTCCCGTTCGCCGGGCACGCCGCCGGGAGCTGGGCCCACCACACCTTCGCCCGGGAAGCCCAGGCCCAGCGGGCCGTGGTCCACCCGATCCGGGCCACCCTGCTGCAGGCGCCGACGCCGGTGATCTCCTATCCGTGGGCCGGCGCCGGGCCCCTGGGCTACGCGCACTGGCGGGCTCCGGACGGACAGGTGCGGGCCGACTGGCTGCTGGTGCCGGCCGGCGCGGCCGCCGGCAGCACGGTGCCGATGTGGGTGGACCGGACCGGCGAGCCGGCCGATCCCCCGCTCGGCCGCGCCGAGGTGGCCAGCCGGGCCGAGCTGGCCAGGGAACTCACCGTCGTCGCCCTGGCGGTCGCCCTGACCGTGTCGATCTGGCTGACCCGGCGGACCCTGGACCGCCGCCGGATGGCGGCCTGGGACGCGGACTGGCGGGCCACCGGACCGCGCTGGAGCCCGCGGCACTAGCCAGAAACGGTCAGAGATCAATAGCCGGAAACGGTCAGAGATCAATGCGCGAGCCCATGATGACGGTGCGCTCGCGAGGGAGCCCGAACGATTCGGCGGCGTCGGCGGTGATCCGGGAGGTGGCGATGAACAGGCGCTTACGCCACTGGCTCATGCCCGGTGCGTGGCCGGGGACGAGCTCGATGCGCGACACGAAGTAGGACAGCTTGCCGTCGGCCGCGGAGCCTTCGGTGTCGGCTTGGCGGATCAGCGGGATGAGGGCCGGGACGTTCATCGGGTCCATGTAGCCGAAGCGCGCGGTGACATGGGTGATCCCGTCGTCCTTGTAGCCGAGGTCGTCGATCTTGAGCCGCTCCGCCTCGGGCACGTGCGGCACGGGCATCGTCTCCAGCGTGAGGATGATGACCTGCTGGTGCAGGATCTCGTTGTGCTCGACGTTGGCCCGCATGGCCAGCGGCGCGGTGGCCTTGCCCCGGTTCAGGAAGACCGAGGTGCCCGGCACCCGGGGCAGCGGCGGCTTCATCGCGTGCAGCTGTTCGATGAACTTCCGCAGCGATCCCTCTTCGTGGTCCCGCTTCCGGGTCACGAGCTCGCGGCCCCGCTGCCAGGTGGTGAAGACGGTGAACGCGGTGAGGCCGATGAGCAGCGGAAGCCAGGCCCCGTGGGTCAGCTTGGTCAGGTTGGCCGCGAAGAACAGCAGATCGATCGCGAGCAGGATGCCGCCGCCCGACAGCACGATCCACAGCGGCCAGCGCCACTGGTGCCGGGCGTAGTAGAAGAACAGCAGGGTCGTGATCGTGATCGTGCCGGTCACCGCGGTGCCGTAGGCGTAGGCCAGATGGGCCGAGGTCCGGAAGGCCAGCACCAGCGTGAGCACGCCCGCCAGCAGGAGCCAGTTGATCCACGGAACGTAGATCTGGCCCATCATCTCTTCCGAGGTGTACTGGATGCGCAGGCGGGGCAGGTAGCCGAGCTGCCCGGCCTGGTGGGCCACGGAGAAGGCGCCGCTGATCACCGCCTGCGAGGCGATCACGGTCGCCATGGTGGCCAGGATCACCATCGGGAGCCGGGCCCACCCCGGGGCAGCCAGGAAGAACGGGTTGCTGGTCGAGGACGGGCGGCCCAGGATCAGGGCGCCCTGCCCGAAGTAGTTCAGGGCGCAGGCCGGGAAGACGATCAGGATCCAGGCCCGCCGGACCGGGCTGCGGCCGAAATGCCCCATGTCGGCGTAGAGGGCCTCGGCCCCGGTGACGGCCAGGACCACGGCGGTCAGGGAGTAGAACGCCGTGCCGAAGTGACCGAACAGGAAGCTGATCGCGTAGGTGGGCGACAGCGCCTTCAGGATCACCGGGTGGGCCACGATGCCCTTGATGCCGATCACGCCGATGACCGTGAACCACAGCGCCATGATCGGGCCGAACGCCCGTCCCACCGCCCCGGTGCCCAGCCGTTGGGCCAGGAACAGGGCGACGATGATCACCACCGTGATCGGGATGACGATGCCCGACACCGACGGCGCGGCGACCTCGACGCCCTCGACGGCCGAGAGCACGGAGATGGCGGGCGTGATCATGCTGTCGCCCAGGAACAGTGAGGCCCCGAAGATCCCCAGCGCGGCCAGCAGCGCCTTGGCCCGGCGCCCGCCGGGCACGGCCCGGCGGCGGATCAGGGCGATGAGGGCCATGATCCCGCCCTCGCCGTCGTTGTCGGCCCGCATGATGAGCACGACGTAGGTGATGGTGACGATGATCGTGATCGACCAGAAGATCAGCGAGACGATCCCGAAGACGCTGTCGTGCGACACCTTGACCGGGTGGGGGTCGCTCGGATCGAACAGGGTCTGCACGGTGTACAGCGGGCTCGTACCGATGTCCCCGAAGACCACGCCCAGGGCACCGAGCGCGAGCGCTCCCCGGGCGGCAGCACGTCGGCTCACGGTCAAAGTATCCGCCCCCCGCCGGCAATTCCCATGCGTGACCCTAATTCATCGTCGCCCCTCATGACTACGATGGCTGCGGGCAGCGGCACAAGATCGCTGGAGGCGCCGATCGTGCAGGTGACCGATGGGTGAGCCCGCCGTCGGAGCGGCCACGCCGGAGCGCGATTTCCTGCTGGGCACCAAGCTGAACGTGCCGGGACTGCGGCCGGACCTGGTGCCGCGCCCGCGACTGGAGCAGCGGCTGGACGAAAGCCAGGGACGAGGACTCATCCTGGCCTGCGCGCCGGCCGGGTACGGCAAGACGGTCCTGCTGGCCGACTGGGTCCGCCGCGGCCGGCGTCCTGTGGCCTGGCTGTCGCTGGACGCGGGCGACAACGATCCGGTCCGGTTCTGGCGCCACACCGTGGCCGCCCTGGACCGGGTGCGGCCGGGGATCAGCGAGCGGCTGGTCCCGCTGCTCGGGCCCCCGCCGCCACCGTCATTCGAACCGCTGGTGACGGCCCTGATCAACGAGGTCGCCGACCAGCCTGACCCGGACGCGCCGCTGCTGCTGGTGCTCGACGACTATCACGTGATCAGCTCGCTGCTGGTGCACGAATCGCTCGGGTTCCTGCTCGAACATCGGCCTCCCGGGCTGCGGCTGGCCCTGACCAGCCGCAGCGACCCGCCCCTGGCGCTGGCCCGGCTGCGCGCCCGTGGCCAGCTGACCGAACTGCGCGCCGCCGACCTGCGGTTCACGCCCGATGAGGCAGCAGTGCTCCTGGCGCAGGTCACCGCGGCGCCCGGGGAAGCACGACCCGAGGCCCCCCTGCCGGACACGATCGCCGCGGCGCTGGCGGCCCGCACCGAGGGCTGGGCGGCCGGGCTGCAGCTGGCGGCCTTGTCGCTGCGCGGGCAGCCCGACGCCGCCGGGTTCACGGCCGCGTTCACCGGTAGCCACCGCCACATCCTGGACTTCCTGACCGAGGAGGTGCTGGAGCAGCAGCCCGACCGGCAGCGCGAATTCCTGCTCGAGACCTCGGTGCTGGAGCGGCTGTCGGGCCAGCTGTGCGACGCGGTCACCGGCCGGCCGGGCAGCCAGGCGCGGCTGGAGCAGATCGAACGGGCCGGGTTGTTCCTGGTGCCGCTGGACGAGGTGCGCGGCTGGTGGCGCTACCACCATCTGTTCGCCGACCTGCTCCGGGCCCGCCTGCAGCAGGAGGCGCCCGAGCGCGCGGCCGAGCTGCACCGCCGCGCGGCCGGCTGGTACGCCGAGCAGGGGCTGCCCGACGAGGCGATCCGGCACGCCGTCGCGGCCGGGGAGATGACCTGGGCCGCCCGGCTGATCGAACAGCATTTTGACGCGGCCCACAGCCTGCGCGGCGAGGCGGCCACGGTTCGGCGCTGGCTGGCTCCGCTGCCTGCCGATCTGGTGCGATCCCGCCCCCGGCTGCTGCTGGCGCAGGCGGTGCCGGCCGCGGTTGGCGGCCGCCTGGAGGAAGCCGAGCAACTGGTCGAGGCGGCCGAGCGCGCCCCCGCCGGTACCGGCGCCGAGCCGTTCGAGCCCACGATCGGCCGGGCCGGCAGCCTGCTGGTGAACGTCCCGGCACTGATCGCGCTGGCCCGGGGTTTCCTGGCCCAGCTGCACGGCGACGCCCGCGGCACGGCCGGGTTCGGTTCGCGGGCTCTGGCCGAGAGCGAACCGGACCAGTGGATCCTGAGGTCGGTCGCGCATGGTCAGCTGGCGGTGGCCGGGTGGCTCGACGGCCACCTGGCCGAGGCCGAGCGTGGCTTCGCCGACAGCATCGCCGGCCGGCGGGCCGTTGGCCTGCCGACCTGGGAGGCCTGGGCCAGCTTCGAGCTGGCCCAGGTTCAGCTGGCCCAGGGACGGCTCGACGCGGCCGAGCGAACCGGCCAGCAGGCGCTGGACGCCGTGGCCGGTGCCGACCTCGGGTCGCTGCCGGCCGCGGGCCCGGCCCATGTGGGACTGGCCGGGGTCGCCTTCCAGCGGAACGATGTGGACCGGGCCCGGGAGAACCTGGCTCAGGGCATCGCGCTGTGCCGGTCGTTCGTCTATGCGATGCCGCTGGCCATGGGCCTGGCCACGCTGGCGTGGGTCCGGCAGGCCGACGGCGATGCCGCCGGGGCCCGGGCCGCGATGGACGAGGCCGTGCAGGGCACCCCGGGTCCGCCCGGGGTGCTCAACCCGATCCCGGCCCTGTGGGCCCGGCTGGTCCTGGCCCAGGGCGACCTGGCCGCCGCCGTCCGCTGGACGCAGGAGCACGGCCTGCACGAGGACGACCCGGCCGACTACGCCCGGGAACCGGCTCAGCTGGTGCTGGCCCGCGTCCTGCTGGCCCAGGGCCGGCCCGGGCCCGCGCTGGCGCTCCTGGAGCGGCTGTACACGGCGGCCGCCGGGCAGGACCGGGCCGGAAGCCTGATCGAGATCGGCGTCCTGCGGGCGCTGGCCCGGGCCGCCGCCGGTGACGCGGATCGCGCCCTCCAGGCGCTGGCCGAAGCGCTGACCCTGGCCTGCCCGCAGGGCTACGTCCGGATCTTCGCCGACGAGGGAGCGCCGATGGCCGCGCTGCTGGCCCAGCTGAGCGCCGCCCAGCGGCCGGGCGACACGAACACCAACGTCCCGGGCGGCTACCTGTCCCAGCTGCAGCGCGCGCTCGGCGCGCCGGCCACGGTCCCGGACCCCGGGCGGGCGGGCGTCCCGGCCGTGCCGGGCCTGATCGACCAGCTCACCCGCCGTGAGCTGGAAGTGCTGGAGATGCTGGCGGCCGGCCGGTCCAACCAGGCCATCGCCAGCGGGCTCGTGGTCACCCTGGACACCGTCAAGAAGCACGTCAGCCACATCCGGGGCAAGCTCGGCGCGGCCAACCGCACCGAGGCCGTGGCCCGCGCCCGCGACCTGGGCCTGATCCCCTGACCCCGAACAGCCCGGCCGGGAAGCGTCACGGGCGCAGGCCGGCCAGGATCCGGTCGATCACGGTGCCGAACTCGGCCCGGGTCCCGGCCGGGGCCGAAGATCGGGCGATGGCCAGGCTGGCCTCGGTCAGCATGGCGATGAGCAGGCGGGCCAGGGCCGGTACCGGGACCGGCTGCAGGTCACCGGCTTCGACGCAGCGGTCGAGCCATTCTTCCAGGATGCCGCGGCCGTAGCGCTCGACCAGTTCGTCCCAGGCGTCCGAGCCGAGCACGCGCGGGCCGTCGACCAGGACGATGCGCTGGAAGTCGCCGCCGACACAGACGTCCAGGTAGGCGGAGATGCCGGCCTGGATCTCGGCCAGCGGGGACGGCGCCTCCGACGCCAGCTGCTCGTCGATCAGCCGCTGGGCCACCGATCCGGCGGCTTCGGCCATGACCGCGCGGAACAGGTCGGCCTTGTCGCGGAAGTGGTGGTAGAGCGCGCCCCGGGTGACCCGTGCGTCGGCGACGATCTGCTCGGTGCCGGTGCCGTCGTAGCCCTGGGCCGCGAACAGCCGCCGCGCGGAGGCGACCAGGGCGGCCCGGGTGTCGGACGAGTGCTCGGTCCGGCGCGGTTGCGGTTTCGCTGCCATACAGCCATCATGGGACATACAGCGTGTATGTTCCAGACAGCTTGCATGACAAGCGCCACGGCCTGCGGAACGCCAGGGCGCCGGTGCGGGGACACGGGAGGCAACAACTCATGGCCATGCCGCTTCACCTGACGGTGAAACTGGGAACGTACCTGATGAAGCAGAAGATCAAGCGGGTCGAGAAGTACCCGCTGATCATGGAGCTGGAGCCGCTGTTCGCCTGCAACCTCGCGTGCGCCGGGTGCGGCAAGATCCAGCACCCGGCGTCGATCCTGAAGCAGCGCATGCCGGTCGAGCAGGCGGTGGCCGCGGTCGAGGAGTGCGGCGCGCCCATGGTCTCGATCGCGGGCGGCGAACCCCTCATGCACCCGCAGATCCACGTGATCACCGAGGAACTGCTTAAGCGCAAGAAGTTCGTGGTCCTCTGCACCAACGCCGTGCTGCTGCCCAAGCACATCCACAAGTTCAAGCCGAACAAGAACTTCGCCTGGATGGTGCACCTGGACGGCGTCGGCGCCCGCCACGACGAGGCCGTCTCCAAGGAAGGCGTCTTCGAGCAGGCGGTCACGGCGATCAAGCTGGCCAAGGAGAAGGGTTTCCAGGTCTACACGAACACCACCGTGTTCAACACCGAGACCCCGCAGGACCTGATCGAGACCCTGGACTACATCAACGACGAGCTCGGGGTCGACCGGCTGGAGATCGCGCCCGGGTACGCCTACGACAAGGCGCCCGACCAGGACCGGTTCCTCGGCGTCGCCCAGACCCGCGAGCTGTTCAGCAAGGCGTTCGCCGAGGGCCGCCGGAAGAAGTGGCGCTTCAACCACTCCCAGCTGTACCTGGACTTCCTCGAGGGCAAGGCCGACTTCGAGTGCACCCCGTGGGGCGTGCCGCTGTACTGCCTCAAGGGCTGGCAGAAGCCCTGCTACCTCCTGGACGACGGCTACGCCGAGACCTGGCAGGAACTCCTGGAGGACACCGACTGGGAGAACTTCGGCCGGGGCAAGGACCCGCGCTGCGACAACTGCATGGCCCACTGCGGCTACGAGCCGACCGCGGTCCTGGCCACGATGGGTTCCCTCAAGGAAAGCCTGCGCGCCTTCGTCGGCTGATCGGGCGCCAGCTGATCGGGCGCCGGCTGATCAGGCTTCGCTGCCGCTGAGCCCGGACCACAGCCGGGCCAGCGGCAGGAAGGCGTCGTCGACGATCTGGACGATGGTCTCCGGCGTGACCGGCTCCAGCGTCATCAGCAGCTCGTGCCGGAGCAGGTCGGGCGCCAGCGAGATGACCCGGGCGGGCGGCGTCTTGGGCCCCAGCTCGCCCCGGGCCATGGCCCGGGCCACGATCACCTCCATGGCCGGCTCGCGGTCGGCCAGGAACTCCCGGCGCAGCTCGGCCGGGGGCAGGCTGAGGTCCTGGAACTGCGCGCTCAGCCACATGGACATCACCGCGGCCATGCTGCTGCGCAGCTCGTTGATCCGCGTCAGCAGCGCGATCGTGTCCCCGCGCAGGCTGCCGGTATCGGGCGTCGCGCCGGGGGTGATCTCACCGCGACGGCGCAGCGTGTTGATTTGTCCGTCCAAAGATCGACACGACATGTTCACCCAGGGGCGGCCTGCGCCGCCCACACTTATCTGACGTTGCGAACTTGTATTAACAAGTTGCCCCAACGGAAGAGGGTGGTAACCAGCATGACCAACTCGGACGAGCGGCTCCCGGCGGCCTTGAACCGCCGCCGCTTCCTGCAGACCACCGGCCTCGGCGCCGCGGCGGTAGCGGCCGCGGGCGTCGGTGGCGGCTCGGCCGCCGCGGCCACCGGCGGCAGCCCGGCGGCGGCCAGGGCGCTGCCCAAGGGCTGGAGCGGGACCATCGCCGACGTGAAGCACGTGGTGATCCTGATGCAGGAGAACCGGTCCTTCGACCACTACTTCGGGACGCTGCGCGGGGTGCGCGGGTACGGCGACAAGCAGGCCCTCAGCTACCCGGACGGGACCAGCGTCTTCCAGCAGCCGGACAAGGCCCGCACCGATCTGGGCCACCTGCTGCCCTACAACCTCACCGACCAGACCGACGGCGACCTCGACCACGGCTGGGACGGCGACCACGAGGCCTGGAACGGCGGCCTGTGGAACAACTGGGTACCGGCCAAGACCGAAGAGACCATGGGTTACTTCACCCGGGACGAGATCCCGTTCCAGTACTCGCTGGCCGACGCCTTCACCATCTGCGACGGCTACCACCAGGCGATCATGGGGCCGACCAGCCCGAACCGGATGTACTTCTGGACCGGCACGTCGTCCGGCTGGATCAGCAACCCGGACGACTACAAGGTCGACTTCGGGCCCGACGCCGGGACGGCCGAGGTCACGACCTACCCCGAGCAGCTGCAGAAGGCCGGCGTCAGCTGGCAGGTGTACACCAACGACCAGGTCGGGGACAGCGGCGACTTCCCCGAGTACTTCCTGGGCGACTACGGCGACAACCCGCTGTGGTTCTACCAGCAGTACAACACCACCAACAGCACCGACGGCGGCACCGGCGTGCTGGCCTCCCGCGGCGCGGTCACCCCGTGGCAGAGCGAAGCGGGCGCACCGGCCATGAGCAAGACCCACGCCGCGTACGTGCTGTCGTCGTTCATCAACGACGTCAAGCACAACAAGCTCCCGCAGGTGTCGTGGATCGTCGCGCCCGCCGGGTACTGCGAGCACCCGTCGTACACTCCCGACTACGGCGCGCACTACGTGAACACCGTGATCCAGACGCTGTTCTCCAACCCAGACCTGTGGAAGAACACCGCGCTGTTCATCACCTACGACGAGCACGACGGGTTCTTCGACCACCAGCTGCCGCCCGCGCCCGAGGCCAGCGTCGCCGACGAGCACATCGGCGGGCTGCCCGTCGGCCCCGGCACCCGGGTGCCGATGCTGATCTGCTCGCCGTGGACCCGGGGCGGCTACGTGGACTCCAACGTCTACGACCACACCTCGATGCTGCAGTTCCTGGCCCGGTGGACCGGGGTCAGGCCGGCCAACGTGACCCCGTGGCGGGCGTCGGTGACCGGCGACCTGACCACCGCGTTCGACTTCAGGCACCCGGACTTCTCGATCCCGAAGATCCCCACCCTGGACCAGACCTGGGCCCTGACCCAGCTCACCGGCGGTTCCACCACCCCGCCGGCCGAGGGCGACCAGAAGATGCCGGCTCAGGAGCCGGGCGCCCGGCCGCACCGCGCGACCAACTACCAGCTGCACGCCGACGTGACCGTGAACCGCAAGACCGGCAAGGTCACCGCGGTCCTGAGCAACACCGGCAAGGTCGGCGCCTCGTTCGCCGTCTACCCCGACGCGCTGCTGGCCTTCGCGCCCACGCCGGTCACCGTGCTGCCGCACCACGCGGGCTCCTACGTCTGGGACGCCACGCTGACCGGCGGCAAGTACGCCTTCTCGGTCTACGGCCCGGACGGGTTCCTGACCAGCTTCGCGGGCACGGTGGCGCCCGCCGGGCCGCACGCCGCGGTCGCGGTCGTCACCGCCGCCCTGAGGTCCCGGTCGGTCGCGCTCACGCTGGCCAACGACGGCAGCAAGAGCATCGTCTACACCGTGACCAGGAACGACTACGAGGGCAGGACCCAGAAGGTCACCGTGCCGCCCGGCGGCCAGAAGGTGGTCAACTGGCCGGCCAACCAGGACGGCTACTACGACGTGGCCATCACCGCCAGCACCGGTGACGGCTTCCGCCGCCGTTACGCGGGCCGCATCGCCTGATCAGCGGCACAATGTGGCGCCTGGGGTTTCTGCCCCAGGCGCCACATTTCAGCCCGTGGCCGCCCCGGCTGCTGGCCTGGCCCAGGGTCTTCACCAGCGCCGCCCCGATTTTTTCGAAGGCCGCGGCCAGGGACTCCGGGCCACGCTCCGGCTCCGGAGCCCTTGCGGTGGCGGTCGGGTTCGCCGTCCAGCACGCCGATGCCCTGCGGGTATCGAACCAGCACAAAGAGGTCTTGGACACCGGGGCCTGGCCGGCCTGAGGCTGAAGGCATGCCCATCACCAAGAGTTCCCGCATTGTCCTGCTCGGCGCGACCAGCGGCATCGGCCTGGCCGTCGCCCGGGCCGCCGCCGCGGCCGGCGCGTCCGTCACCGTGGGGTCGCGGCACCCCGCCTCGGTCGAACGAGCCCTGGCCCAGTTGCCGGACGGCATCACCGGCCGCATCGTCGACGCCTCCTCGGGCGGCTCGCTGGCCGCGTTCTTCGACGGGATCGGGTCCTTCGACCACTTCGCCTACACCGCCGCCGACCCGCTGGCCGGGCTGCCGCTGGCGGACTACACGGCCGAAGCCGGCCGGTCGTTCTTCGCGCTGCGCCTGGTGCACGCGCTCGA
Organism: Streptosporangiaceae bacterium; assembly: GCA_036495425.1. Classification (GTDB taxonomy): domain Bacteria; phylum Actinomycetota; class Actinomycetes; order Streptosporangiales; family Streptosporangiaceae; genus Bog-532. The sequence goes on from DASXMW010000183.1 coordinate 14,010, forward strand.
CGCCGTCCGGCTCGCCGTCCCGCACCTGTCCGCGGCCGGCTCGATCACGCTGACCAGCGGCACCGCCGCGTTCAAGGGCGGCCCGGGCTGGACGCTGGGCGCGGCCGCGTCCGGCGCGGTGATCTCGGCCGTCCGCTCGCTCGCGGTCGAGCTGGCCCCCCTCCGCGTCAACGCGGTGGCCCCCGGTGTGGTGCGCTCCCCCCTGTGGTCGGGCCTGAGCGAGGAAGACCGGGAATCGATGTACCGCGCCACCGGCGAGCGCCTGCCCCTCGGCCGCGTGGCCGAGGTCGACGACGTCGCCCGGGCCTACCTAGCCTTGATGGACCAGGACTACGTCACCGGCACCGTCTCGGTCGTCGACGGCGGCACCCTGGTCGCCTAGCCGGCCGCGCCGGCTCTGGAAGGGAGGCTGGCCCGGCATGACCAAAGCCGTCCAGGATCGCATGGTGGAAGTGGCCCGGATCAGGGACGCCTTCCAGACGGCGGTCTTCGCCGAGCGCGACCTCGACCGAGCCATGGCCCTGGCCACCAGTGGCTGCACGCTGACCAACATCCCCGCCAACCGGGGCGCGGGCGGCGGTGAGCTGCGCCGCTACCTGGCCGAGGAGGTGCTGCCGCACCTACCTGCCGACCTCACCTTCCGGCGGATCTCCCGCACCGGTGACCGCTGGCGGGTGGCCCAGGAAGACCTGGTCAGCTTCTGCCACGACCGCGAGCTGCCGTGGCTGCTGCCCGGGGTGCCACCCACCCACCAGCGCGTCGAGGACGTCCTCGCCATCTCGGTGGTGACCATCGAACGCTCGCTCATCGCGTCCCACCGGACCCTGTGGGACCAGACGGCCCTTCTCACCCAGCTGCGGCTCGGGCCGTGACAAGTTATTCGCTGGCCGGCCCGGCCCGATCGGCCTAGCCTGCTGTCCGTCGGACACCGATGCCCACGGGGGGACCTGGCTGTGTCGTATACCAAAGACGTCGGTGAGGTCAGCGCGCGCTACCGGCCGGGCGGCCAGGCGCCGTCGGTCACGTACCCGTCGGGCACGCACGTGGTGTTCACCGCCCCCGGCTCGGCCACCAACGGCCAGTACGGCCTGTTCGAGTGGAACATGAGTGGGACCCGGGGCGGCCCCGACCCCCACTTTCACCGGACCTTTTCCGAGTCCTTCTACGTCATGGAGGGCACGGTCCGGCTCTACAACGGCGACGGCTGGATCGACGCGGTCAAGGGTGACTTCCTGTACGTGCCGCAGGGCGGGACCCATGCCTTCTCCAACGAGAGCGGCGCCCCGGCCCGGATGCTGATCCTGTTCGCGCCCGGCCCGGCCCGGGAGCGGTACTTCACCGAACTGGCCGAGATCCGCTCGTCCGGCCGCACCATGACCGACGAGGACTGGCTCGAGGTCTGGGCCCGGCACGACCAGTTCCCGGCCTGAGTCCGTTACCGGAACGGCACGGTGACCGTGATGGTGTCCGGGAACCAGTGGGCTCCGCCGGGCTGCTGCGGTGCCCCGCACACCGTCTGCAGATACCTCATGGGTGGGCCGAAGCCGGCCAGCGTGTCGCCGGCCGGGAATCCGTAGCTGTCCCGGATGACGTAGCCGAGGGTTCCGGTGTAGCGCCCGTGCTCGCGGCGGACGCTCCCGGTCACGGTCAGGCCCTGGGTGCCGCGGAACCCCCAGTACAGATCGCCGGACTCGAAGGCCACCGTCGGCAGCTGCCCGGCCGGCAGCCGGATGCGGGTCCGGCCCGCCTTCAGCTGGCCACCGATCTCGGCCTGGACCTGGTGGTCGACCGCCCGGAAGGCGGCACTGGCCCGCGCCGCCTTCGAGATCGCCGATCCGGCCCGGTAGTCGACCTCGGTGCCGGTTCCCCGGAGAAAGTGGGTCAGCAGGGCGGCCGCGGCCGGGAAGCCCGCGCCGGCGAACCCGGTCGCCACTCTGGCGCCCAGGGCCCGGTCGGCGGAGAACGTCTCGCGGTCACAGCTGGCCCCCGCCGCTTGCGCGTGGGTGTCCTGGCTTCCGCTCGGCAGCACCGGGTGGTCCCCGGTGACGGTGATGGCCGGGGTGGCCCGGGGCGTGGCGGGCACCCGGGGTGCGCGGGGCGTGCCGGACGCGCGGGATCCGCTGGACTGGCCGGTCGCCGGCCGGGCCGACCCCGTCGGCGACGCGGTGCAGCCCGGCAGCGCGGCCAGTACCCCCAGCGAAACGGCGGAGACGACCGCCCGCCACGGCCTGCCCCGCCGACGCCCCATGGTCCGAGCATCCCACGGCCACGCGCGGCCGATTCCTTTGCGCCGGTCATGAGGTCAGTAAGGGCATGAGCACTCAGGCATTTCACGATCCCCACCGGAACGGCCGCCCGGGCCAGGACGCACGGCAGACCGCCGGGCGGATCCTGGCCGGACCGCACCTGGCCATTCTCTCGACCACCAACCCGGACGGCTCACCGCAGGCTTCGGTGATCTTCGTCAAGCCGGACGGTGACGACCTCCTGTTCAGCACGATCAAGGGGCGCCGCAAGACCGCGAACATGCAGCGCGACACCAGGGCGAGCCTGCTGATCCACAGCCTGCCCGACGCGGACGGGGAGTTCACCTACGCGGTCATGTCGGGCCCGGTCGAGCTCACCGACGACCCCGGAGGCGCCTTTCACCAGGTCATGTACGACCTGCACATGGGCGGGGCCGCCCCGCCCGCCGAGCCGGGAGCGGAGCGGCTGATCGTCCGGCTGCGGACCAGCCACGTCTACGCGCCGCCCGCCTACGTGGCCACGGCTGACTAGCGCGCAGCGCTGGCCCGCAGCGCGACCACCGACCTGGCCACCCAGCGCGACCAGCGCGAGCGCATCACCGGGCTGAAGAAGCTGGACTGAGCCGCCGCCACCGGACGAGACCCACCGTGGCCAGCAGGGCACCGGCCGCGATCATCGCCAGCCACGGCACGGGGGTACCGGACGGGTGCGGGGCGGTCCCGCCGAATCCCGCCGCGACGCCGCCGGCCGGCATGACCAGGCTGCCGGAGGAGTCGGTCAGGGCGCCGACCTTCAGCCCGGAGGGGTTGTCGAGCACCACGAACGTGTGCACGCTGTCCGCGGTCACGGTGACCGCCTGGGCGGTGTCATCACCCGGGGCGGTGAACTTCACCGTCTGCGCACCCGGCGAGACCGCGGTGTACGACGTGGCCGACCCGAAGGTGAGCTGCTGGCCGAGCACGTCCGTCCCGTAGCTGACGGTCACCCGGTGCTGTTTCAGCGAGGCCTGCAGGACCCGGACCACGGCCTTACCGGACGGAGCGGCCATCTGGTCCTTCAGCACCTCGGTCCGCAGTCCGGGGTCGGGGCCCATGGCGGCCAGGGTGAAGGCGCCGCCCGCGGTCACCATGAAACTCGTGGTCAGCGCGGGGTTACTGGTGGCGGGCGCGCCGTAGCCCCGCATCGCCACCGTGTACTGGCCGGGGGTGACCGCCACGTAGCGGGAGACGGCGCCGTACTTGACGTCCTTCAGCACGGTGGGGCGGCCGGGGTCGCCGAACGGATACACGTACATGTCCATGGGCGGCGCCTGCGGCGACAGGTGGGCGATCCGGATCCAGCCCTCGGGCCCGCTCGCGGATGCGGCCGAGGCGGACGGCGCCGCCGCCGCGGCCAGGGCAGCCAGGCTGCCCAGCAAAGTTGTCATCACTGCCAGCCGGGCCGGACGCCACCAGGCCGGACGCCACCGAAACAGTCGCATGGTCAGTTCCCCTCAACGGAATGGATTCGATCTCAGCGAGAGTGCGCCACCGGCCGGGCTGGGCTGCGGTGAGCCGGTGCCGAGCACCGGTGACAGCAACCCCAGCGGGCTCGGCAGGGCGAATTCGATACTCAGCCCGGTCTGGCCGGCGGTCACGGCGTGAGCGGGCATGTAGGGCGGGTTCTGGGCACGCACCATGGCCAGGGCGCCCGGCCGGTCGCGGCCGATCATGGTGATGCCGACCTCGCGGAACAGCACCGGGGCGCCGGGGGCGGCATCGCCGAGCGCGGTCACCCGGAACGAGTACCGGGACGCCAGCACCGCCAGCGTGGCCAGCAGCCGGGTGTCCAGCTGGCCGGCGCGCAGCAGGGCGGCGCCGGGCGCGGTGAACCGGATGTGCGGGTTGCGCAGCAGCTGGGACCCGGCCGACCGGCGCGCGGCCAGGTCGGCCCGGAGCGCGGCCCGGTAGGCCGAAGGCCCGCCCGGCTCGACCGCGAACATCTCGACCCGGCTAGCGCCGGAACCAAAGCTGGCGATCCGCGCTGGCTGGTACCGCTCAGCCAGCCCGCCCGCCGGCCCGGACGTCACGAGCACATCGGCCCCGAGCGGGCGGGCGGCCGCGGTGCGCAGCGGCATCAGCTGGCCCGCGGCGATGCCCTGTTGCTGCAGGACCGGGCACAGGTCAGGGTCACAGGCGATGATCGCGCTGTCGCTGACCTCACCGGCGATCCAGCTCGCGGCCTGGGCCCGGGCTCTGATCGCCGCGGACGGCGCGCCCGAGGTGGCCGCCGACGCTGGCGAGGCCGGCGACGGGGCGCTGGTGCGGTCGCCGGTCAGCCACCAGGCGAGCCCGGCCGCCGCGGCCAGAACCAGGGCCAGGGCGGCCAGCCGCCAGCCCCGGCGGGCATGCCGGGATCCGGAGCCGCTGACACGCAGCGGCGGCGCGGGAAAGTCTTCCGACCCCACACTGACCACCCCCCAGGGCGGCGGATGACGCGCAACCTTCGCGGCACAGCAGAGCACTCGGAACGGCCCCGCTCAACCGGAATGGCCAATTAGTTATGGTCTGCGGGCAATCGGCGGGGGCCTTCCGGCAGGCGCTCACGGAATCCCGGCCGGCACCAACCTTGGGCTGAAGCTCACGTGCGGGCCCACGGCCGCGTCTGCAGGGTGAGGTCTGCAGACGCGCAACTGGCCACTCACGAGAAGAAGGGCAACGACTGATGCCGAGCGAGGAGAAGAAGACCGAGGAGAACAAGGCCGTGGTCGGCAAGTGGTTCGCCGAGTTCTGGGGCCCGGACTACAACCCGGCCGTGATCGACGAACTGGCCGCCGCGGACATCCGGTTCGAGTACTCGCTGCACGCGCCGCTGCGCGGCCGGGACGCGGTCCGCGAGTTCGCCGCCAAGTTCCGGGCTGCGTTCCCCGACCTCAGCTTCTGGGGTACCGCCGACCTGATCGCCGAGGGTGACTACGTGGTCGGCCAGTGGGAGGGCGGCGGCACCCACACCGGGGACGCCTTCGACGACATGCCGGTCGGCGCGCTGCCGGCCAGCACCGGCAAGGTGATGCGGTTCACCGGCACCACCGTGCTCAAGGTTGAGAACGGGCTCATCACCGAGGAGATCGGCCTGGACGACGGGGTCACCGCCCTGCGTCAGCTCGGCCTCATCACCGCGGCCTGAGCCCGCCCCGCCCCCAGCCCGGACGGCAGGCGGACGGGCTGGGGGCGCCGCCGGTGTGGTTAGCGGGCCACGCCGCGGGTAGCGCTGGGAGACCTGGGGAGCGACGAAAGGACCCTGAGCATGTGGGCATTCTTCTCCCGGCGCCTGCGGACGTGGCTGCTGCTGGCCATCGCGCTGCCGCTGGCCCGGGCTCTCGTCCACCGCCTGGCGCTGGCCGCCGAGCGGCGTGATGCGTCCACCCGGACCGCGAAGGCACTGCACCAGGCCGACTCCACGGTCACCGCCGTGTCCCGGCGGACCGCCAGCAAGCGGGAGCGCCGCAAGGGCAGGCGCTGACCGGCGCCAGCAGGCCAGCAGGCAGGTCAAAGGCGCGACCATGGGGTGAAGCCGGCCGTGCTGGGCAGGGGAGAGAAGATAAGAGCCAGCATTCCCCACCTTCGAGGAGGGTTTCCGCCTTGACCGCGGTACCGCAGATCACGCTGAACAACGGCCGGTCCATCCCGCAGCTCGGCTTCGGGGTGTTCCAGATCGAAAAAGCAGACACGGTCGCGGCGGTGACCAACGCGCTGCAGACCGGCTACCGGCACATCGACACGGCCGAGGGCTACGGCAACGAGGAGGAGGTCGGCGAGGCCGTCGCCAAGTCGGACCTGGACCGCGGCGACGTGTTCGTGACCAGCAAGCTCGAGAACAGCGCCCATCGGCCCGACGACGCCCGGCTGGCGTTCGAGGCGACGCTGGCCGCGCTGGGCTTCGACTACCTCGACCTGTTCCTCATCCACTGGCCGATGCCGACCAAGTACGACGGCGACTTCGTCTCGACCTGGCGGACGCTGGAGGAGTTCTACCGCGACGGGCGGGCCCGCTCGATCGGCGTGTCCAACTTCCAGCCGCACCACCTGCGCCGCCTGCACCAGGAGACGGAGGTCCCGCCCGCCGTCAACCAGATCGAGGTGCACCCGTACCTGACCCAGGACGAGGTGCGCGGGTTCTGCAACGAGCACGGGATCGCGGTCGAGGCCTGGTCCCCGATCGGGCAGGGCCTGGTGCTGGACGACCCGGTCATCCGGTCCATCGCCAACCGGGCCGGGAAGACCCCGGCCCAGGTCGTGCTGCGGTGGCACATCCAGCGCGGGGACATCGTGTTCCCCAAGTCGGTCACCCCGGCCCGGATCAAGGAGAACTTCGACATCTTCGGCTTCGAGCTGTCCGATGCCGACGTGGCCGACATCAGCGCGCTGAACAAGAACCAGCGCACCGGCCCCGACCCCGACACGTTCGGCGCCGGGGCCTGAGCCCGTCCGCGGGACGCCTCAGCTGGAGGGAGAGCAAGGCTCCATCGATCAATAAAGTGGCCATTTCATGTCGTGATAGCGGCAGTTTCCGCACACAAACCCCGGGCTAGAACCAGCCTGGGGTCGGCTCAGGCGCGGTGCCGGCCCGGGGCGTTGCCACGGCACAGACGATCATACGGCCAGCAGGTAGCGCTGCTCCGGGGTCAGGCGCTGGTAGGTCGCCTCGTGCAGGTAGTCGGCGAACACGGTCTGCTGCCGCTGGTCGCGCCGGACGAAGGCGGCGTGGATGGCCCGGCGCGGGGCGCCGGTGCGGTTCAGGGTGCCGCCGTGCCAGAGATGGCTGTTGAACACCACACAGGTGCCGGCCGTCCCGGTCACCAGGACCTCGTCCGGGTGCGGGGCGGCCGGGTCGTCGAGGGCGTCCTTGGGCACCCGGCCCCAGCGGTGTGATCCCGGCACCACGCGGGTGGCCCCGTTCCCGGCGGTGAAGTCGTCCAGCATCCAGATGGAGTTGGCGATCTGGTACTCGCCCGCCGCCACCGCGCCCGGCCAGTCGACGTGGAGGCCCTGGTGGCCCTGACCGGGCCGCGCGCTGCGCCCGTTGAGCGAGAAGACCTTCTCGGGCTGCCAGCCCAGCACGTGCGCGATGGCCGACAGCTGGCGCGGGTTGTTCCAGCACAGGTCGAACACGGGATCCTTGTCGACCAGGTTGGCCAGCCGGTCGGTGCCCGCCTCCTGGTGCGCCTCCAGGCCGGCCTGGTCGCCCTCGGACTCGACCAGCTCGTCGAACCGCCGCCCGACCGCCCGCACCGCGTCCGGGTCGAGCAGGCCGGGCAGCGGCAGGTAGCCCTGCTCGTCGAGCCGGGCCCGGTCGGCGTCGGACAGCAGCGTCGGGCTGGCCCCGAACGAGCCGAGAAGCTGGATCATCTCCGGGTCGGGCATGGTGCCTCCGTATCGTCTTGTCCTCAGCGCATTGTTTACTGTCAACGATTTCAGCACAAGCTCCCTGGTTGCGCGCCGGCCGGGGCGGCGGCCCGGCTTCGACGGCGCCCGGCACCTGCTCGGCTCGCTGGTGGTCGCGGCGACCGCCCCGGACCCCGGTGGCACGGCCGGGATGGCCGCCACTGACAATGGCACGGTGATCCCGCCTCGGCTGGCGGGCCCCTCACCGAGGAGGACGGGCGTGGACCTGGAGCAGACCCTGAACAAGATCGTGGAACTGAGCCGCGAGGAGCTGCGGATCGTCCGGAAGCGGGCCGAGGAGAAGACCCCTGCCCGCGATCACGGCCACGACTACCACGAGATGCTGCAGGCCGCCGACCAGCTGGACCACCACGCGCACCTGCTGCGGCGGCTGCACGACGGCGAGTTCGAGAAGGGCTGGCGGCACGAGAGCCGGGCGGACAGCAACGGCTCCTGACCCGCGGGCCAGGGCCGGAGCCGCCGGCCCGGCTCGACCCGCGGCAGGCTCCGGCCCGGCTTGACGGGCCGCGGGCCCCGGGTGATGCTCGAACAGGCCTCTTGTGCCGTTTTCGGGTCGATCCGACAATGACGCGGATCGGAGGATTCGTGGGCAACGATGCCGCCGCGCGGGCCGCGAGCCTCATCGCCGTCGCCGAGGAACTGGCCGGGGAGTTCTCGCTGCGCCCGCTGCTGGAGCAGATCCTGCGGCGGTCCACCGAGCTGCTGGAGTGCGACGCCGGCTCGATCTGCAGCGTCGACGAGGCCGCGGGCGTCTATCGCAAGGAAGCCGATATCGGCGTGGCCTGTAATTCGGGCGCGGTCTACCCGCTCACCGAGGGCATGACCGGGGCGGTCGTGGCCCGCCGGGCCCCGCTCTGGTTCGCCCGCTACGACGACGTGCCCGGCGGCCACGTGGCCGCGGAGTCGCGGGCCACGCTGCGCGGGGTGATCGGGGTGCCGCTGGAGTGGCGCGGCCGCATCATCGGAGCCTGCATCGTGTTCAGCCGGGACGACCGGCGGACGTTCGGGACCGCCGACGCCGAACTGCTGCGCCTGTTCGCCCGGCACGCGGCGATCGCGCTGGCCAACGCCCGCATGCACGAGGAGGCCGACAAGCTGGCCCGGTCCGAGGCGGCCGCCGCCGAACGCGACCGCATGCTGGCCGAACTGCACGACACCCTGGCCCGGCGACTGGTCAGCGTGCGGGCCCACGTGGACAACGCCAGCTACGATCTCGGCGCCGGGGCTGGCGCGGTGGCCGATGGCGCGGCGGCCGAGCAGTTGCAGCGGGCCAGCGCGATCGCGGCCGAGACCCTGGTCGAGGTGCGGCTCACCCTGCTGGGCCTGGCCGCCTCGCCGCTGGACGGCCGGACCCTGGAGGCCGCGCTGCGCTCGGAGGTGGCCTGGGCCCAGAGCACCGGCCATCTCGAGGTCAGGTTCGTGTCGGCGGGCACGCCGGTCGCGCTGGCCGGGGACCTGTCCCGTGAGGTGCTGCGCACCGCCCGCGAGGCGCTGACCAACATCGTGGCCCACGCCCGGGCCCGGACCGCGCGGCTGGGCCTGCTGTACGAGTCCGAGGCGGTCTCGCTGCTGGTCCAGGACGACGGGCAGGGCTTCGACCCTCGGTCGGGCTGGCAGAGCGACCGGTTCGGGCTGCGGGCCATGGCCGACCGGGCCAGCGCGCTGGGCGCCACCGTGGACCTCGATTCGCTGCCGGGCTGGGGGACCAGGATCCGGGCCCGGTTCCCGTACCGGCGCGACGCCGGGGCGGCGCCGGCCCGGCCCCGGGTCCTGGTGGCGGCCCGCCAGCCCGCCCTGCGAGCCGGCCTGGCCCGGCTGCTGACCTGGACCGAACCGGGATTGGAGATCATCGGGGAGGCGGCCACGGCCGAGGAGGCCGTCGAGGCCTGCCGGGCCCTGCGGCCCGAGGTGGCCCTGGTCGATCTGGGCCTGTTCCCGGCCCCGGGCGAGCCCGGGCCGGTATCGGATGGCCTCGCCGGCCCGCCCGACGGCGACGGCATCACCGGGCAGCTGATCAGGGTGCACGAAGGCCTGGCCGTGGTGGGCATCTGCGACACCGGCGGCGAGCAGGCCGACGATCAGGTGGCCCGGGCCATGCGGGCCGGGGCCCGCGGCTGCGTGGACACCGAAGCCGACGGCCTCGAACTGGCCCAGGCCGTGGTGGCCGCGGCCCGGGGCCAGGCCATCCTGTCCGGCCCCATGCTCCGCCAGCTGCGCCGGGGCTTGCGCGCCGACGAGGCCCTCGAGCCGCTGACCAGCCGGGAGCGTGAGGTGCGCGGCCTCATGGAGCAGGGTCTGCCGGACAAGATCATCGCCGAGCGGCTCATGCTCTCGGTCAAGACGATCGAGAAGCACGCGGGCGCGGTGCTGCGCAAGACCGGCGCCCGCAACCGCACCGAACTGGCCGGCCGGGCGGCCTCGGCGCGGTAGGGAAAGTCCCCACGGAAGTTGGGGACTTTCACCGATCCGGACCCACGCCCCGCCAACGTAGTGTGCGCTGCGTGCCTGTTGTCCCGCTGAAAGAAATCGTCGACCGCGCCTTTGCCGACCGCTACGGCGTGCCCGCGATCAACGTGGTCAACGACCTCACGATGGAGGCCGTGCTGGCCGCGGCGGTGCGGGAACGCTCCCCGGTCATCGTGCAGACCTCGGTCAAGACGGTCCGGTCCGTCGGCCTGGACCTGCTGTTCGCCATGTGGCGGGAGATGACGGCCGGGATCGAGGTCCCGGTCAGCCTGCACCTCGATCACTGCCCGGACCGGGCCGTGATCACGGACTGCCTGGGCAAGGGCTGGAACTCGGTGCTGTTCGACGCCTCGTCCCTGCCGGTCGAAGAGAACCAGCGGCAGACCATCGAGGTCGTGGCCGAGGCCCGTTCCTTCGGGGCCAACGTCGAAGGCGAGATCGAGTCCATCACCGGCGTGGAGGACGGCATCGGCGCCGACCAGGTGGCCGAGACCCAGTCGCTGCCGGTGGCCGTCAACTTCATCCGCGCCACCGGCATCGACGTGTTCGCCCCGGCCATCGGCAACGCTCACGGCGTGTACCGCGCCGAGCCCAAGCTGGACGCCCAGCGGGTCTCCGACATCGTGGCCGAACAGCCGATTCCGATCGCCCTCCATGGCGGCACCGGCATGACCGACGCCCAGTTCACCGACCTCATCGCGCGCGGCTGCGCCAAGGTCAACATCTCCACCGACCTCAAGGTCACCTACATGCGGGCCAACCTCGCCTACCTCCGCTCGGCCGAGGAACGGAACAGCTGGGACCCGCCGTCGCTGTTCACCTCGGTCCGCGAGACGGTGCTGGAGATGGCCGCGGGCCACATGCGCCGGTTCGGCAGTGCTGGCCGGGCCGGGGCTGGCCAGGCCGGGTGACCCGGATGCCGCACACCGATGGCGACCGGGCCCTCGTCCTCGACTGCGACGGGGTGCTGGCCGACACCGAGCGCTACGGCCACCTGGTCGCGTTCAACCAGGTCTTCACCGAGTTCGGGCTCCCGGTGCACTGGAGCCTGGACGACTACCGTCAGAAGGTCCTCATCGGTGGGGGCAAGGAACGTCTGGCCAGCCTGCTGACCCCGGAGTTCGTGGCCGCGGCCGGGCTGCCCGCCGATCCGGCCGGCCAGCAGGCGGCCGTCGCGGCCTGGCACCAGCGCAAGACCGAGATCTACACCGAGCTGGTCACCTCGGGCGCGGTCCCGCCGCGGCCGGGCATCGCCCGGATCGTGGGCGAGGCCCGGGCCGCGGGCTGGCCGGTGGCGGTCGCCTCCACCTCGGCCGAGCCGTCGGTGGTGGCCACGCTCAACCGGGCCGTCGGCGCCGACCTGGCCCGCCAGGTCAAGGTCTTCGCCGGCGACATCGTGCCCAAGAAGAAGCCCGCCCCCGACATCTACCTGGTCGCCCTGGACTGGCTCGGCCGGCCGGCCGGCCAGGTGGTGGTGATCGAGGACTCCCGCAACGGCCTGCTCGCCGCGACCGGCGCCGGGCTGGCCACCGTCATCACCGTCAACGACCTGACCCGGGACGAGGACTTCAGCGAGGCCGCGCTGGTCGTCTCGAGCCTCGGTGACCCCGGCGGCGAACCAGCGGTGGTCCTGGCCAACCGGACGCCGAGCATCCCCGGCGACTGGATCACCCTGACCGATCTCGCCCAAGTCCGGCAAGGAGCGCCCATGGCCCAGGCCACGTTCGCCGACGTCGAGCGCGTCGTGCACACGATCGCGACCACCGCGGTCGACAACGAGAAGTACTTCGGCGATCTCGATTCGGTGGTCGGTGACGGCGACTTCGGGTACTCCATGGCCCGCGGGTTCGAGCTGGTGGTGTCGGGGTGGGACGATTTCGACCGCACCGACATCGGCACGTTCCTGAAGAAGATCGCGGTCATGATCACCAGCCGGATCGGCGGCACCTCCGGCCCGATCTGGGGCACCGCCTTCCTGCGGGCCGGGACGACCGCGGGGACCGCGACCGAGCTGACCGGCGAGCAGGTGGTGGCCATGCTGCGAGCCGCCATCGAGGGCATCAAGGCCCGGGGACGATCCGACGTCGGGGACAAGACGCTGCTCGACGCGCTGGTCCCGGTCACCGACAGCATCGAGCGCAGCCTGGCTGACGGGCTGGACGCCCAGGCCACCCTGCGGGCGGCGGCCCAGGTGGCGCGGGAGAGCGCGGAGGCCACCCGGCCGATGGAGGCCAAGCGCGGCCGGGCCAGCTACACCGGTGAGCGCAGCATCGGCACCCTGGACGCCGGCGCGGTGGCAGTCGCCGTGATGTTCGCCGCCGTGGCCGGCCTGCCCGCCGACCCCCTGCCCATCAACCCGGCCTGAAGCCCTGAGAACCCGCGTCTCGTCGTAACCAACGGAGGTTGCCGTGAAGAAGTTCGTCAACGACCCCAAGGATTTCGTCCCGGAGATGCTGCAGGGCCTGGCCCTGGCCAACCCGGACACGCTCAAGTACGTCCCCGAGTACAACCTGATCATGCGGACCGACGCGCCGCGCGACGACAAGGTGTCGGTGATCCAGGGCTCGGGGTCGGGCCACGAGCCCGCGCACGTGATGGTGGTGGGCCCGGGCATGCTCGACGCCGCCTGCCCGGGCGATGTGTTCGCCGCGCCGCCCATGGACTACGTGCTGGAGACCAGCAAGCTGCTGGCCTCGCCCAAGGGCGTCCTGCACATCATCAACAACTACACCGGGGACCGGATGGCGTTCGAGATGGGCGCGGAGATGGCCGAGGCCGACGGCATCCGGATCGGCACCCTGATCGTCGACGACGACGTCGCGGTCAAGGACTCGACCTACACCGTGGGCCGCCGCGGGGTGGCCGGCAACTTCTTCGTGATCAAGGCGGTGGGCGCCGCCTCCGCGCAGGGCGCGGACCTGGACGAGCTGCTCCGCATCGGCAACAAGGTCAACGACGTCACCCGGACCATGGGCATGGCCCTGACCTCGTGCACGCCGCCGGCCAAGGGCTCGCCCCTGTTCGAGCTGGGCGCCGACGAAATGGAGATGGGCGTCGGCATCCACGGCGAGCCCGGGCGCCGCCGGGAGAAGCTGGCCAGCGCCAACCAGATCGTCGACGAGCTGCTCGAATCGGTCGTCACCGACCTGCCGTTCCAGCAGGGCGACGACGTGGCCCTCATGATCAACGGCCTGGGCGGCACCCCGATCAGCGAGCTCTACATCCTGTACGGGCGGGCCCACAGCGAGCTGGCCAAGCGCGGGATCAACGTCCGCCGTAACTACGTCGGCGAGTACTGCACCTCGCTGGACATGGCCGGCGCCTCGCTCACCCTGAGCAAGCTGGACCCGGAGATTGACGGGCTGCTCGGCGCCCCGGCCGAGATCGCCATCCGCACGTTCTGACCCGCCCCGGCCGGCCCGGGCCGGAGCCGGTGCTCCGGCCCGGATCGTCATCGGCTACACGACCGGCCTGATCGTCACCCCGGCCGTACGCCGCCTGCGCCGCCAGCACCCGGACGCCGAGGCCCAGACCCAGTACCTGGAGTGGAACGAGCCGCGCGCGGCCCTGCTCGATCACCGGGTCGACGCGGCCGTGACCCGGTTGCCGCTGCACACCAGCGGGCTGCAGGTGACGACCCTGTACGACGAGCCGCGTTCGCCAAATGCGCCCGGGAATGCCTTACCGGCCCGGTCCCCGCCACTATTTCGCCCAGATAAATATCTGGTCAAAGCCGGGCGGCGGGCACCGGAGAGAAACGGCGTCAAAACGGTGGCGATGATGCCGCAAGCCGACGCGGTGGTTAACCGGACCTGACCCTCAGATCCCGTTGACTGTAGGGGTTTTGCCGATCTCTTCGGCATTTTCCATTTCGAATTTCGCCTCCGCCCGCTACCGGGCGAATGGGCGTCCTTTAGGTGCGGCCGCAGCACCTGACCTGCTCGTCTTCCCGGAATTTATAACCGCCGAGAGTAAGTGGTAACTCACGCCCTTACCACCGGACTCCACCGTCGCCCTTGCGGCCGGACCCGGTCCGCTCCGATCCAGACTGCGAGCCCTAATCGCGACAAGCTGCTGCATCCGCGCCGAAACCGGCCATTCGGCCACAGTGGTCACAGGGTCCGAAGCCGCACAAAAAATCCGGCAACACCAAAATAACGTTTCCGTCTCAAATGGCACATCACGCGCGTACCGTAGGTGCCCGGATCACCGCCTACCCGGTGTCCCCCGGCAGTTTCGATGCAGGCCAGGGGCGCTTTCCACGATGAGGGAGAGAGATGTCTGCTCACCGGAGACCCCGGAAGCTGGTCCAGCTTTCGGCCGCCCTGGGCCTGATGGCGGCCGCGGCCCTGGGCGGTTACGCCGTGGCCGGAACCCACTCGTCCACGGACGGCCGGCTGGCCGAAGCCGCCAACGTGAGCGGCGCGTCCGGGCACAGCCTGACCATCTACGCCTGCCTGGCGGGCGGCCGGCTCACCCGCGTGTCGACCAAGGCCCCGAAGTGCGCCGCCGGTTCGTCACTGGTCCAGTGGAGCGCACGGTCCGGCCCGGCCGCGGGCGGCCAGCCACAGCCCACCCCGACCACGTCGGCCAGTTCCAAGCCGAGCACGAAGCCGTCCAGCCCGCCGTCGTCGACCCCGCCGTCGTCGACCCCGCCCGGGCCGGGCACGGGCACGGCCTGTGTCACCTCGTCCAATGACGGCTCCTGCGGGCCGTACACGTTCGCGGGCATCACCGGCAGCCACGGCGGCCAGACCCACGTCATCCAGGACGTCTGGAACCCGATCGGCGGCCTCTCGCAGACGCTGACCGCGCGCAGCCCGGCCGACTGGAGCGTCAAGGCCAGCATGCCGGCCTCCAACACCGCGGTGCTCTCCTACCCGGACACCCAGCAGATCTACACCACCGACAACAACACCCCGAACCCGCTGACCGGGTACAGCTCGATCACCAGCACCTACACCGAGACCGGCCCGTCCACCCAGGGCAACGACTGGGAAGCGGCCTACGACATCTGGGCCGGCACCGGCAGCAACAACTACGCCCAGGAGATCATGATCTGGGTCGACAACCACGGGCAGCGCCCGGCCGGCAACGTGGTCGCCTCGGCCACCATCGGCGGCCAGAGCTACAAGGTCTGGTCCACCGGCAAGGCAGGCGCGGTCGGTAACCCGGTGTCCATGGTGCTGGACTCGAACCAGGCGTCCGGATCGGTCAACCTGCTGGACGACCTGAACTGGCTGAAGTCGAACGGCTACGTGCCCCAGGGCAGTGGCCTCAACCAGATCGACTTCGGGTTCGAGCTCTGCTCCACCGGCGGCGCCGCCGAGACGTTCGCCCTCTCCGGCTACGGCATCAAGGCCACCTGCAACTCCGGCTCGTCCTGCACCAACTAGGACCCAGCCCCCAGGCCTGACCCGGCGCCGCCGCGTAACCCCCCACGCGGCGGCGCCGTCATGTCCTCCTAGATCGTAGGCTCGACCGCGCGGCCTCGTAGCGGCCGTCCTCGGTGTGCTCGGGCACGGTTGAACCCGGGTCAGGCCGGCTGGCTTGGCCCCGCGGCCGGGGTCGCCGCCACCGCGCCGGCCGCGGCCACCTCGCCACCGCCGGCCGCCTCGGCCGCGCCCTGGCAGGCCAGCTGGTCGGCGCGCTCGTTCCCGGGGTGGCCTGCGTGGCCCTTGACCCAGAACCACTGCACGTCGTGGCGCCGGGCGGCCGCATCCAGCCGCTCCCACAGGTCCGCGTTCTTGACCGGTGTCTTGTTGCGGGTGAGCCAGCCGTTCCGCTTCCACTGCGGCACCCACTCGGTGACGCCGCGGCGCAGGTACTGGCTGTCGGTGTAGAGGTGCACCGCGGACGGCCGGGTCAGCTGCTCCAGCCCGCGGATGGCGGCCATGATCTCCATGCGGTTGTTGGTGGTGGCCGCTTCTCCGCCGTGCAGTTCCCGCTCGTGCTGGCCGTAGCGCAGGATGGCTCCCCAGCCGCCCGGTCCCGGATTGGGCGAGCAGGCGCCGTCGGTGAAGATCTCGACGACTCTCGCACTCTCGCCCGCCACACCAGTCCTCCGCCACGTTCGCGATGCCAGGGCCGTTCCCCGCGACACCGGGCCTCTGCCCCGGCGGGGCCGGACCCCGCGACCTCAGGGTCGCACTCTGCAACTTTAGCGATCCCGGCCGACAGCGGCTTCCGGGCGCGTCACATCGTTTCCTCCTGTTCCCGATGTTACGTTGCAGTGATCTCGCATGTGCGGTCGGTAACAAATAGCGACTTTTAAGATCAGAAATATAGATTTTTACGGCACCGAGTGAGAATCTGTGCGAAGCCGAACGTTTCCGCGACGGAGGAATGACTGTGATGCGCGATTTTGACCGGACCGCCGGGCACCCTCGGCGCGAGCCCGGCGATTCCGGGCCCGCGCGCGGGATCCGCCCGGCCGGGCCCTGGTCACGGCGCGTGTTCCTGCGCACCGCCGCGGGCGGGACGGCCGGGATGGCGGCCTGGTCGCTGCTGAGCGCCCGGGGCCCGGCGGCCAGCGCGGCCAAGAGGGACACTGCCGGTATGACCAGATCCGGATCCGCGCTGGCGGCCGGGGCCAGCGGCCCGGCGGCCAAGGTCACCTCGTTCGACACCGGCTGGCTGTTCGGGCCGTCGGCGGACGGCAGCGACCAGCCGGGATTCGACGACAGCGACCTGGCCACGGTGACGCTGCCCCACACCGTGGCCCCGCTGTCCTGGCAGAACTGGGACCCATCGGCCTGGGAGAAGGTGTGGGTCTATCGCAAGCACTTCGACGCCCCGGCCGGCCTGGGCGGGCTGCGGGTGTTCCTGGACTTCTCGGCCGCCCTGACCCACGCGACCGCCACCCTGAACGGCACCCAGGTGGCCGACCACCTCGGCGGTTACCTGCCGTTCAGCGCCGAGATCACCAGCCACCTGCAGCCGGAGAACAACGTGCTGGCGGTGACGCTGGACTCGACGTTCAACATCGACGTGCCGCCCGACCGGCCCGCCCCCGCCATCAGCACCTCGGTCGACTTCTGGCAGCCGGGCGGGATCTACCGCAACGTCAGCCTGCGGGCCGTGCCGCAGATCTTCCTGGCCGACGTGTTCGCCAAGCCGGTGAACGTGCTCGACGCCAGCACGCGGCAGGTCGACGTGCAGGCCACGGTGGATGCCGCCGTCGTGCCCGCCGACAGCGTCACGCTCCGGCTGGAACTGGCCGACGGCAGCCACACCCTGGCCACGGCCACGACCCCGGTCACGATCAGCCAGGCCGGCCAGGTGGCGGTGAACGCCACGCTGTCGAGCCTGCCCGCCATCACGCTGTGGGACACCGCGCACCCCAAGCTCTACACGGTGATCGCCACCCTGGTCGTGAACGGCAGCCCGCTGCACAACTACCAGGTCCGCATCGGGTTCCGCGAGGCGTCCTTCCGGCTCGACGGGTTCTACCTGAACGGCGACCGGGTCCAGCTGTTCGGGCTCAACCGGCACCAGATCTTCCCCTGGGCCGGCCACGCGCTGCCCGCCCGGGTCCAGGCCAGGGACGCCGAGATCCTGCGCCACGAGCTCAACTGCAACATCGTCCGCTGTTCGCACTACCCCCAGTCCGAGGCCTTCTACGACGCCTGTGACGAACTGGGCCTCCTGGTCTGGGAGGAGATCCCGGGCTGGGGGTACCTCGGCGACACGTCCTGGCAGCAGGCCGCCTACCAGGACGTGCACGACATGATCGTCCGGAGCCGCAATCGCCCGTCGGTCATCGTGTGGGGCGCGATGCCCAACGAGGCGGGCGAGTACGTCGCCGAGTACACCCTGTACAACAACCTGGCCCACGCCCTGGACGACTCCCGGCCGACCGGCGGCGACGCCATTTCCAGGACCGACGCCGGCTTCGTGTTCGACGTCTTCAGCTACCACGACTACAGCAGCGTGACCGGATCGGACGGGGTCCGGGAGCCGACGCTGGCCGCTCCCACCGACGCGGCCGGCCAGCCGTACCTGGTCTGCGAAGCGGTCGGCACCCTGTCCGGCCCGGCCCTGTACTACCGGCGCACCGACACCCAGGCCGTCCAGCAGGGCGAGGCCACCGCGCACGCCATCGTGCACAACATCGCGGCCTCCGACGACCGGTACTGCGGCGTGGTCGCCTGGGCCTGCTTCGACTACCCGTCCGGCAACGGCAACCAGTTCCAGGGCACCAAGTACGTCGGCGTGCACGACCTGTTCCGTATCCCCAAGCCCGGCGCCGCCATCTACCAGGCCCAGGTCGACCCGGAGACCCGGCCGGTCATCGCGCCCGCCTTCTACTGGGACTTCGGCCCCACGTCGCCGGTGACCAGCCTGGGCTCGGCCATGATCTGCTCCAACCTCGACCAGCTCCAGGTCTATGTGGGCGGGAACCTGTTCGCGACCGTCACCCCGGACACCAGCGGCTACGGGCACCTGCCGTACCCGCCGTCGTTCGTCGACTTCAGCACGGTGGACGGCTCGGCCCGGCCGGACCTGCGCATCGACGGCTACCTGGGCGGCACCCGGGTGGCGTCCAGGTCGCTGGCGGGCGACCCGTCCGGCGACCGGTTGTCGCTGGCCGCCGACGACGACGTGATCGACGGGGACGGTGCCGACGCGACCCGGCTGGTGTTCCGGGCGGTGGACCGGTTCGGCGCGCCCCGCCCGTACGTGACCGGGCCGGTCACCCTGACCGTCGACGGGCCGGGTGTGCTGGTCGGCGACAACCCCATCGACTTCACCGCCACCGGCGGCGCGGCCGCGGTCTGGATCCGCTCGCTGCCCGGCTCGCCCGGCGTGGTCACCGTCCGGGCCAGCCACGCCACCCTGGGCCAGGCCGCCGCGCAGATCAAGGTCCAGGCGGTGCCGTCGTCCGGCGCGCCGGTCCCCTACGGCTCGCTGGCCGTGACGGCCTCGCCCGCGCTGGTCACGCCGGGCGGCACCACCACGGTCACGGCCACGCTGGACAACAACGGGCTGCTGGGCCTGGACCAGGTCACGTTCTCGGTCACCCTGCCCGGCGGCTGGACGGCCAGCCCGGCCGCCCCGGTCACCATGACCAGGGTGCGCGCCGGGCACACGGCCCGGGCCAGCTGGAAGGTCACGGTCCCGGCCGGCGCCAACCCCGGGCAGGACCCGGTCACGGTCCAGGCCGTCTACACGGCCGGGAAGCAGCGCGGCGTGACCTACTCCAGCGCGAACGTGCTGCGCGCCTACACCACCCTGGGCGCGGCCTATAACAACACCGGGATCAGCGACGACTCCGACGTCACCACGGCCAACTTCGACGGCGTCGGCAACAGCTACTCGGCCCAGGCCCTGGCGGCCGCGAGCCTGGCCCCGGGCGCCACCGTCACCCACGACGGGATCACGTTCACCTGGCCGGTCGTCCCGCCCGGTCAGCCCGACAACGTGGTCGCCCAGGGACAGACGGTGCTGGTGTCCGGGTCCGGGACCACGCTGGGCCTGCTCGGGGCGGGCAGCCCGGCCAACGCCAGCGGCAGCGGCACCGTCCATTACACCGACGGCAGCACCAGCAACTTCACCGTCACGCTCGACAACTACTTCAACAAGCCGGGCACCGGGAACGACATCATCGCCACCCTGCCGTACCTCAACGATTCGGACCCGGCCACGGCCGGCGGCACGGCGGGCCAGCGGGACCAGACGGTCTACGTGTTCTACGCCCCGGCCGCGATCACGGCGGGCAAGACGGTCCAGGCGGTGACGCTCCCGTCCAGCGGTATCGTCCCGGCGGGCGGCGGCCGGATCAACGGCATGCACGTGTTCGCGCTGGGCATCGGCCCGCTGTCGGCCAAGGGCGTGCCAGTCAGCGGCGATGACGGCTGAGCCCAGGATCAGAGGTCGAGCATCAGATCGCTGACGTACCAGCGGCCACCTCAGAGCCGCTTCTTGAGCATGCCGAAGACGCCGCGCACGACCTCTTTCTGCGGTCGCTTGCCCTCCCTGGACTGCAGGAACCCGCCCACGGCGGCGACGCCGCCGGCCAGGGCGGCGGCCGCCTCCCGGTGCTCGGCGGCGGGCTGACGGCGCTGGGCAGCGGCCTTGTTCAGCAGGGCCCGCAGATCGGACAGGTCGAGCAGGGGCAGCCGCTTCTCGTCGGCGTTGTGGAACACCAGCGACAGCGACTGCTCCTGGGTCTCGTTGGCCCCGAGCACCTTGGCCAGCAGCTGCGGCCCGAAGTCCAGCACGGTGGCCCGGACCGGGATGCCCGGTCCGATGCCGCCGAGGGCCAGGAACTCGACCGGGAACCCCCGGGCCTGAAACTGCAGGCCCAGCTCCTGGGCCCGCTTGGCGGCAGCGCTGGCCGTGTCCCCCGGATCGGCCAGGCCAGACAGGTCTCCCTTGACGTCGGCCACGAACACGGGCACACCCGCGTCCGACAGCTGCTCGGCCAGCCCCTGACCCTGCCAAGGAGGCCGATCCCGGTTACCGGCGGGCGCGGCTCGGGCCGAACTTGACCCAGGCCAGGACGCCGACGACCGCGAGCAGCACCAGCGGCGAGAACAGCAGGTGCAGGACGGCGGTGAGAACGATGACGGCCACGATGGCCAGGGCGATGAAGGCGACGATGGCGAACATTGAACTGATCCCCGTTTCGAGTTTGTGTAGCGGGCTTACC
>DASXMW010000184.1:0-25779 GCA_036495425.1 Streptosporangiaceae bacterium
GCGCGATATCCACCGCCCAGGGCAGCCCCGAGGGCCGGCCGTAGGAGGCCTGGCTGAACCAGCCGCCCAGGTAGGCCACTGCCGCCCCGAACGCGGTGGCCGGGGCGGCCGCGCCGGCCACCGGGCCCAGCCGGATCCCGGCCCGGCGGCAGGCGATCCAGGCGCCGAGGGCACCGAGTGCGATCGCGCCGGGCACCCCGATGGCCCCGTCCCAGGCCCGGGCCGTGGACCACACGTGCGGGTAGGACGGGACCATGCGCCGGGCCCCATCCACCAGCCAGCCCAGCAGCGCCCCGATCAGGCCGAACGGCACGGCCCAGGCGGCCACGTCCAGGATCAGGTCGGGCTGCCCGCCCGCCCGGGTGTAGCGGCGGGCGGTGAGCCAGACGGCGAGGATGATGCCGAGCACGATGCACAGCGCGTAGGCCCGCAGCGGGACGGGCCCGAGGTGCCACTCGCCCCGGGCCGGACTGGGCAGGAACGCGACCGGCATGGCAGCCTGGTCAGCCGGGCTGCGGGGCGGCGGGCCGGGCCGGGGCGGCGCGGACACCGGCGGCCAGGTCGGTGGTGAGCGCGCGAACCGCGGCCACGCCCTCGTCCAGGTCGGGGGCGGCCAGTAGTCGCTGAACGAAGGCGGTACCGACGATCACGCCGTCGGCGAAGCCGGCCACCTCGGCGGCCTGGGTACCGTCTCGCACCCCCAGGCCCACCGCGACCGGCAGGCCGGTGCTGTCACGAACCTTGGCCACCAGCCCGGCAGCCTGGTCGCTGACCGTGGCCCGGGTGCCGGTGATGCCCATCAGCGACGCCGCGTACACGAAGCCGCGGCACCGGGCCGTCACCGTCTCGATCCGGGACCGGGTCGAGCTCGGCGCGACCAGGAACACCCGGTCCAGGCCGTAACGGTCGGAGGCCTCGATCCAGGATCCGGCCTCCTCCGGGGGCAGGTCCGGGGTGATCAGGCCCGCGCCCCCGGCCGCGGTCAGGTCGCGGGCGAACTCGGTGACCCCGTAGTGGTCGATGGGGTTCCAGTAGGTCATGACCAGCGCCGGGACCCCGGCCGCGGCCACTGCTTCGACCGTGCGGAGCACGTCGGTCACCCGGAAGCCACTGGTCAGCGCGGCTTGCACGGCCTCCTGGATGACCGGCCCGTCCATCAGCGGGTCCGTGTAGGGCAGGCCGATCTCGACCACGTCGACACCAGCTTCGACCATGGCCACGATGGCCCTGATGGCCCCGTCGACGCTCGGGAAACCGGCCGGGAGGTAGCCGACCAGGACGGCCCGCTGCTCGGCGGCGGCCTTCTCGAAAGCAGTGTTTACCCGCGAGCCCTCGAGGCGCAGCCCGCTCATAGGAGACCCATCCGCTCGGACACGGTGGCCACGTCCTTGTCGCCGCGGCCGGACAGGTTGACCAGCAGCAGGCTGTCCGGGCCCAGTTCGCGGCCGACCTGCAGGGCGCCGGCCAGGGCGTGGGAGGACTCCAGGGCCGGAATGATGCCCTCGGTCCGGCAGAGCACGCCGAACCCGTCCAGGGCCTGCTGGTCGGTGACGGCCCGGTAGGTGGCCCGGCCGGTCTCGCGCAGCCACACGTGCTCGGGCCCGACGCCGGGATAGTCCAGGCCGGCCGAGATCGAATGGGTGGGCAGGGTCTGCCCGTCGTCGTCCTGCAGCAGATAGGTGCGCATGCCGTGCAGCACCCCGGCCGACCCGGAAGTCAGGGTGGCGGCGTTCCGGCCCGGTTCGGGACCCTCGCCGCCGGCCTCGCAGCCGATCAGCCGGACCCCGGCGTCGGGGATGAAGGCGTGGAAGATGCCGATGGCGTTGGAGCCGCCGCCGACGCAGGCCAGCACCGCGTCCGGCAGCCGGCCCGCCTTGGCCAGCAGCTGTTCGCGGGCCTCCACGCCGATGATGCGCTGGAAGTCGCGCACCATCATCGGGAACGGGTGCGGGCCGCCGACCGAGCCGATGCAGTAGTGCGTGGTCTCCACGCTGGCCACCCAGTCGCGGAACGCCTCGTTCATGGCGTCCTTGAGGGTCTGGCTGCCGGACCGGACCGCGATCACCTCGGCGCCCAGCATGCGCATCCGGGACACGTTCAGCGCCTGCCGCCGGGTGTCCTCCTCGCCCATGTAGACCACGCAGTCCAGGCCGAACAGGGCGCAGGCGGTGGCGGTGGCCACGCCGTGCTGGCCCGCCCCGGTCTCGGCGATGACCCGGGTCTTGCCCATCCGCCGGGTCAGCAGGGCCTGGCCCAGCACGTTGTTGATCTTGTGCGAGCCGGTGTGGGCCAGGTCCTCGCGCTTGAGGAAGATCCGGCCGTCACCCGCCTCGGCCGCAAACCGCGGCACCTCGGTGATCAGGGTCGGGCGGCCGGCGTAGTCCCGCAGCAGCCGGGTCAGTTCATGCTGGAATTCCGGATCGGCCTGGGCGGCCAGGTACTGCTCGGTCAGCTCATCCAGGGCCGCGGTGAGCGCCTCGGGGGCGAAGCTGCCGCCGTAGTGGCCGAAGTGACCGGTGGCGTCGGGGACCGTCCGGGGCTGGGGTGAAGGAGGCGGGCTGGTGGTGGTCATTGGCGATCCGTCCGCAGCGCGGGGTGGGAGGCGGCGGTCACCAGATCGGCCACGGCCGCACGGGGGTCCTTGCCGGTGACCAGGCTCTCTCCCACCAGCACCGCGTCGGCGCCCGCGGCCGCGTAGGCCAGCAGGTCGTGGGGGCCGCGGATCCCGGACTCGGCGATCTTGAGGATGCCGTCGGGGATGCGCGGCAGCATGCCGGTGACCGTGCGCCGGTCCAGCCGCAGCGTGGTCAGGTCGCGGGCGTTGACCCCGATGACGCGGGCGCCCGCGTCCACGGCCCGGTCCAGTTCGTCCTCGGCGTGGATCTCCACCAGCGGCACCAGGCCGATCGACTCGGCCCGCTCGACCAGCGAGACCAGGGCGCTCTGCTCCAGCGCGGCCACGATCAGCAGCACCAGGTCGGCCCCGTGCGCACGGGCCTCCCACAGCTGATACGAGCTGACCACGAAGTCCTTGCGGAGTACCGGCACCTGCACCGCCTTGCGCACGGCGTCCAGGTCGGCCAGGGTGCCGTTGAACCGGCGCTGCTCGGTGAGCACGCTGATCACCCGGGCGCCGCCGGACTCGTAGGCGGCGGCCAGCGCGGCCGGGTCGGCGATCTCCGCCATCGAGCCGCGGGACGGGCTGGCCCGCTTCACTTCGGCGATGACGCTGACGCCGGCCGACTTGAGCGCGGCGGCCGCGTCACGGGGCGACGGGGCGCGGCCGGCCATCTCCTTGAGCTGGTCAAGCGAGACACGCTGCTGCCGTTCGGCGAGATCAGCGCGTACGCCGTCGAGGATCTCGTCGAGCACTGTCACGCGGTCCGCAGTCCCCTCGGGGTCGACGTTGATTTCCTCGATGCTAGCGGGGCAACCCGAGGGCCCCGGCAGCCACCCCATGGTTTCCGGTAAACCCGTTCAGGCCCAGTTCGCCGAGGCGTTCGACGAATGTTACCCGCCGCCGCTCTGCGCGGCGCCCGGGTCGGGCTCCTCCAGGACGTAGCCGACACCACGGACGGTCCGGATCAGCGCGGGGTCGGGCAGCTTGGCCCGGAGCTGGCTGACGTGGACGTCCACGGCCCGGCCCGCGGCCGGGCGGGGGCGGCCGGACCGGGGCAGCCGGGTCAGCACCTCCTGCAGGCGATCGCGGGTCAGGACCCGGCCGGGCTGTTCAGCCAGGGCGGTCAGCAGGGCCAGTTCGGCCGGGGTGAGGGCGACGCCGCGGGCGGGACCGGGAAGATCGGGAACGGCGCGGGTGGCGGGAGCCGGACGGGGGGCGATGGCGAGGACCCGGGAGACCAGCAGGCGGGGGCTGAACGGGCGCCACAGGCAGGACTCGGTGGCGACCCGGAGGTCGCGGGGGCGCATGGCCGCCGACAGCAGGAACAGGGCGGGCAGGCGGGTCTGCGGTGACGGGGTGAGCAGGCGGCGGAGGTGGCGGGGGTCGAGGCCGGGCATGGTCAGGTCGAGCACGGCCACGCTGGCGGCGCGGGCGGCCAGGGCGGCGATGGTCTCGTCGGCCTCGGTGGTCACGGTGACCTGGGCGCCCGCGCGGGTCAGGTAACGGCGGGCCAGCTCCGCGACCTCGGGGTCGTGCTCGGCCAGCAACACGGGGCGCGAGTTGCTCGTGTGGCCGACGTGGCTTTCGGGGCCGACGTGGACCTTGGGATCTGCGGGGCTGTCGGGACTGACGGGAGTTATGGGACTTGCGGGGTCTATGGGACTTTCGGGGTCTATGGGACTTGCGGGGCTGACGGGGGTCATGGGACTTGCGGGGGTTATGGGGCTGACGGGGGCGTCGGTGGCGTCCATGGGCCCGGAGGGGTCAGCTGGGGGTGCGCCCACCTGAGGTCCCGGGGGTCCGGGGGGCCACGGTGGGGTCTTCGCCGCGGCTGATCGAATCCCACAGCGCGGCCTGGTCCAGGCCGGCCGGGCCGCGGCCGCGCGGTGCGGCGACCGGCCGGACCGCGGGGGCGGAGCGGGCGGGTGCGCCCTGGCGTTCGTAACGGCCGGACATGACCGGCCAGCGGGCGCCCCGCCACAGGGTGAGCAGGCCCGCCGCGATGAGGGCGGCGGCGCCGGCGAACACGGCCACCCGCCAGGGCACGCCGAGCAGCATGGTGTGCACGGTGGAGTCGCCGGTGACCACGGCGCCGCCGGTGGAGCCGGTGCCGCCGGTGGTCGAGCCGACGCCGCCCGAGGCCACCGAGGATGACGAGCTGACCTTGGACGAGGCGGCCGACACGATGCGGGCCGCGCTGAGCGAACCGCTGGCCGCCACGGCCGTGCCCACGCCGCACAGGGCCAGCACCACGCCGGCCGCCCGGCGCAGCACGCCGCGGGTGGCGATGATCGCGGCCAGGCAGGCCAGCCCGGCTAGGGCCAGGGCCCCGGCGGCCGGCACCATGTCCTGCCCGCTGACCGTGATCGACTGGGACGGCAGCGGCCTGGGCGCGTCGTAGACGGCGCGGGCCCAGCCCTGCCGGACGGCCAGCAGGGCCAGCCCGGCCCCGGCCGCGCCCAGCAGCAGCGTCACCACGAACTGGCGGCGAACCCGCGAGACCGGTGAGGCCTTGGAGTCCGGGGCGGGGTTTTCGGCGGGGTTGGTGCCGCCCGCGGTTGGCGGCACGGGGTCAGGCTTCCCCGGCCGAGGCGGCCGGCACCGGTTCGGGACGCGCCCCGACCGCGGCCAGCAGCCGGTCGGCGTCGAAGCAGGTGCGGTCGCCGGTGTGGCAGGCGGCGCCGACCTGGTCCACCCGGACCAGGACGGTGTCGCCGTCGCAGTCGAGGGCCACCGACTTGACCCACTGCTGGTGGCCGGAGGTCTCGCCCTTGACCCAGTATTCCTGGCGGCTGCGCGACCAGTAGGTGCAGCGGCCGGTGGTCAGGGTGCGGTGCAGCGCCTCGTCGTCCATCCAGCCGACCATCAGCACCTCGCCGCTGTCATGCTGCTGGGCCACCGCCGGGAACAGCCCATGATCATCGCGCTTGAGACGGCGGGCGATCTCGGGATCCAGGGCGGACGGACGGACGGCATCGCTCATGCGTGCCAGCGTAGCCGGGGCATGCTATCGCCGGGCCCGGACCACCCCCTACGATTCGCAGATGGGATATTCGCGGGATGAGCGCCTCGCGCTGTGCGCCACGCTGGCGGAGGTGGACCCGGACGCACCGACGCTGTGCGCGGGCTGGACGGCCCGGGACCTCGCCGCCCACCTGGTGCTGCGTGAGCACCGGATCGACGCCAGCGCGGGTATCCCGGGCGGTCCCCTGGCCGGCTGGACGGCCCGGGTCCAGCGGCGGCTGGCCGAGCGGACACCGTTCGCAGAGCTGATCGAGACGATCAGGTCCGGGCCGCCCCGGCTCTCCCTCTACGGCCTGCCCGGCCTGGACGAACGGGTCAACACCGTGGAGTTCTTCGTGCACCACGAGGACGTGCGGCGCGGTCAGCCGGAGTGGAAGCCGCGCGACCTGCCGGCCGGGCTGTCCGACGAGCTGTGGGGCCGGCTCAAGCTGGCCCGGTTCGTGCTGCGCAAGGTCCGGGTCGGGGTGGAGTACGCCCGCGAGGACAAACCCGCCGCGGACGCCGACGGCAGCGGTGACGGCGCCGCGCCGTCCTACCGGATGCCCATCCACCGGGGCACCCCGGTGGTGACCGTGATCGGCACCCCCGCCGAGCTCACCTTGTTCACGGCCGGACGGCGCGGGGCAGCTCAGGTCCGCATGGATGGAACCGGGACCGCGATTCAGATGGTCTCCCAGGCCAGCTGGAGACTCTGATCACCAGCGTTAAAACAATGATCAGGAGCGCATCTCCCGCTTGAGCCGTTCCAGCTCGGCATCCACGTCGCCGGACGACGATGCCGGCGCCGGGGCCGGGGCCGGGGCAGACACCTGCGGCACGGCGCGCTCGGCGGTCCAGACCTCGGCCCGGGCGACCTCACGCGGCTGCTCGTCGCGGACCTCACGCTTACGGGCCGCCTTGTCCTGCTTGACCTCGGCCCGGCGCTCCTGCATCAGCTTGTACTGGCTGTGCGCCTTGACCGCGATGGCGATGATCACGCCGATAACCAGGGCGATCACGGCCCACTCAAGCAGACGGAACACCGACTCGATGACGATAAAGGCGATCAGGGCGCCGAGCGCGATCATGACGACCTTAGCCCACCGCATCAGCCGCCCCCTTTCCGCGGCATAACACGCCCTGAAGGGGCATGTACTACTCACGAGCTTACTCGCGAGTGCAGGATACTGGGCAGTGCCGGTCAAGCTGGGCTGGTCAAGCTGGCTGGCCCGGCTGGCCACGGTTAAGGAGCAGAGCATGCACGCACTGGGCATCGATATCGGCGGCACGGGGATGAAGGCCGCGCCGGTCGATCTCGAGACCGGCAGGTTCGTGGCCGACCGGGTGAAGGTCGCCACCCCGCGTCCGGCCAAGCCGGACGTCGTGGCCGAGGTCGTGCAGAAGCTGGTGGCCGCGTTCTCCTGGAGCGGCCCGATCGGCTGCACGTTCCCGGGCGTGGTCGCCAACGGGGTCACCCGGACCGCGGCCAACCTGGACCCGGACTGGATCGGACTGGATGCGCGGGCGCTGCTGTCCACGGCGGCCGGGCAGGACATCCGGCTGATCAACGACGCCGACGCGGCCGGGGTGGCCGAGATGACGTTCGGCGCGGGCAAGGGCGAGCCGGGCACGGTGTTCATGGTCACCTTCGGCACCGGCATCGGCAGCGCGCTGTTCGTGGACGGGATCCTGGTCCCCAACACCGAGTTCGGGCACATCGAGATCCGCGGCAAGGACGCGGAGGAGCGGGCGTCCGAGCGGGCCAAGACCGAGCGTGAGCTGAGCTGGAGGCACTGGGCCAAGAACGTCAACGAGTACCTGGAGCACATCGAGGCCCTGGTGTCCCCGCAGCTGATCATCGTCGGCGGCGGGATCAGCAAGCAGTCGGAGAGGTTCCTGCCCCTGATGACCGGGCTGGTCGCCCGGGTGGTCCCGGCCAGGATGTTCAACGACGCGGGCATCACCGGCGCGGCCATGTCCGCGCACCCGGGCTCGGCGGCCCCGGTGCGGGCGGGGGCGGGCGCCACCGCCAACCCCAGCCTGGCCGGCACCAGGGAGACGGTGGCCAGCCGCGGCGGCAGCGGGACCAGCGGGGACCAGGGACTGCCCGGATTCCCGGACCCGGGGCTGCCCCCGGGCTAGGCGGGCCCGTGTGACCCGTGAGGCTCGTGGTGCTGATGGGGCGCGTGCTGGTGCCGGGGTGGCGGGGTGCGTGTTGTCTGTGGTTAGCGCACGGGCGGTCTTGGCTAGCGCACAGCGCGGCCGGCGGCGCGGAGGGCGTCCTTGACCTGGCTGATGCGCAGGGTGCCGAAGTGGAACACGCTGGCGGCCAGCACCGCGTCGGCACCGGCGTCGACGGCCGGGGCGAAATGGCCGGCCTGGCCCGCTCCCCCGCTGGCGATGACCGGCACGTCGACCACCGCCCGGACCGCCTTGATCAGCTCGAGGTCGAAGCCGGCCTCGGTGCCGTCGGCGTCCATCGAGTTGAGCAGGATCTCCCCCGCGCCCAGTTCGGCGCCGCGCCGGGCCCAGGCCACCGCGTCGATGCCGGTGCCGCGGCGGCCGCCGTGGGTGGTGACCTCGAACCCGCTCGGCGGCGGGGCCGGCTCGGTGCCGTTCTGGCTGGTCCCGGGGTCGGGGCCGGTGTAGCGGCGGGCATCGACGGACAGCACCACGCACTGGGAGCCGAATCGCTGGGCCGCCTCGGCCAGCAGGGCGGGGCGGGCGATGGCCGCGGTGTTCAGCGACACCTTGTCCGCGCCCGCTCGCAGCAGCCGGTCCACGTCCTCGGCGCTGCGGACCCCGCCGCCCACGGTGAGCGGGATGAACACCTGGGCCGCGGTGCGCCGGACCACGTCGTAGGTGGTCTCGCGGCCGCCGCTGGACGCGGTGATGTCGAGGAAGGTCAGTTCGTCGGCGCCTTCGGCGTCGTAGGCGGCGGCCAGTTCGACCGGGTCGCCGGCGTCGCGCAGGCTTTTGAAGTTGATGCCCTTGACCACCCGGCCCGCGTCCACGTCCAGGCAGGGAATGACCCGGACGGCGACGGTCATGAGGCGGCCACCGCCTTGAGCGCCTCTTCCAGGGTGAACGCGCCCGCGTACAGGGCCTTGCCCACGATGGCGCCCTCGACGCCGAGCGGGGTCAGGCCCGCGATGGCCTGCAGGTCGGCCAGGCTGGACACTCCCCCGCTGGCCACCACCGGGCGGTCGGTACGGGCGCACACGTCGCCGAGCAGGTCCAGGTTGGGGCCGCGCAGGGTGCCGTCCTTGGTCACGTCGGTGACCACGTAGCGCGCGCAGCCGTCGGCGTTCAGCCGGTCCAGGGTCTCGTACAGGTCACCGCCCTCCGAGGTCCAGCCGCGGGCGGCCAGCCGGGTGCCGCGCACGTCCAGGCCGACCGCGATCTGCTCGCCGTGCCGCTCGATGACCGAGCGGACCCAGTCCGGCTGCTCGAGGGCGGCGGTGCCCAGGTTGACCCGGGTGCAGCCGGTGGCCAGCGCGGTGGCCAGCGACTCGTCGTCGCGGATACCGCCGGACAGTTCGACCCGCAGGTCCAGGCGGCGGACGACCTGGCCGAGGAGATCGGCGTTGGACCCGCGGCCGAAGGCGGCGTCCAGGTCGACCAGGTGGATCCAGTCGGCGCCGGCCCGCTGCCAGGCCAGCGCGGCCTCCATGGGGTCGCCGTAGCCGGTCTCGGTGCCGGCCGCGCCCTGGACGAGCCGGACGGCCTGGCCGCCGGCCACATCGACGGCCGGCAGCAGGGTGAGCGTCATCAGATTCCTTTGAGCCAGTTGGACAGCAGGGTGGCGCCGGCGTCGCCGGACTTCTCCGGGTGGAACTGGGTCGCGGCCAGCGGGCCGTCCTCGACCGCGGCCGCGAACGGCTCGCCGTGGGTGGCCCAGGTGATCTGGGCGGCGGACTCGCGCAGCTGGGCGGCCCGCGCGTACCGGACCGCGTAGGAGTGCACGAAGTAGAAACGGGTGTCCGGCCCGATCCCGGCGAACAGGGCAGAAGTCGCAGGTGAGCTGACCGTGTTCCAGCCCATGTGCGGCAGCACGGGCGCGGCCAGGCGTTCCACCGTGCCGGGCCACTGACCGCAGCCTTCGGTGCGCAGGCCGTGCTCCTCCCCCGAGGCGAACAGCACCTGCATGCCCACGCAGATGGCCAGCACCGGGCGGCCGCCCGCCAGCCGCTGGGCGATGAGCTTGTCCCCGCCGACGGCGCGCAGCCCGGCCATGCAGGCCGCGAACGCGCCCACGCCCGGGACGACCAGCCCGTCGGCGTCCTGGGCGGCGTCCGGGTCGGCGGTCACGGTGACGTCGGCGCCGGCCCGGGCCAGGGCCCGCTCGGCCGACCGCAGGTTGCCCGAGCCGTAGTCCAGGACCACGACCGTGGGCCGGGTCACAGGACTCCCTTGGTGCTGGGGACGCCGCCGGCCCGGGGATCGGGGGCGACCGCGGTGCGCAGGGCCCGGGCCACCGCCTTGAACTGGGCCTCGACAATGTGGTGCGGGTTGCGCCCGTACAGCACCCGCACGTGCAGGCAGATCGCGGCCGAGAACGCCATCGACTCGAAGATGTGCCGGGTCAGCGTGGTGTCGTAGCTGCCGATGAGGGGGGCGATGTTCTCCGGCTCCTCGTGCACCACGTAGGGGCGGCCGGACAGGTCGACGGCCGCCTGGACCAGGGTCTCGTCCAGCGGGACCAGGCTGCTGCCGAACCGGGTGATGCCGGACTTGTCGCCGAGGGCCTCGCGCAGGGCCTGGCCGACCGCGATCGAGGTGTCTTCCACCGTGTGGTGGGCGTCGATCTCGGTGTCGCCCTTGGCCCGGGCGGTCAGGTCCAGGCCGCCGTGCTTGCCGAGCTGGCTGAGCATGTGGTCGAAGAACGGCACCCCGGTGTCGACCTCGACCACGCCGATGCCGTCCAGGTCCAGCTCGACCAGGATCTGGGTCTCGTGGGTCAGGCGCTCCACCCGCGCCTTGCGCTCCCGGTTCACGCCGGCACCACCTCGTCAATCGCGGCCCGGAAGGCCGCCATCTCCGCTGCTGTCCCGACCGAGACCCGGAGCCAGCCGGGCGGTCCCACCTGGCGGATCAGCACGCCCCGGTCGACCAGCCCCTGCCAGACCGCGTCCCGGTCGGGGAACGTCCCGAACAGCACGAAGTTGGCGTCGGAGTCGGCCACGGTCAGGCCCCGCGCCCGCAGCCAGGTCACGCACTGGTCCCGTTCGGCCCGCAGCGCGGCCACGCTGGCCAGCGGGTCCCCGGCGTGGGCCAGGGCGGCCCGGGCCACGGCCTGGGTCACGGCCGACAGGTGATACGGCAGCCGGACGATCAGCATGGTCCGGACCAGGTCGGGGTGGGCGGCCAGGTAGCCGACCCGGGCTCCGGCCATGGCGAACGCCTTGGACATGGTCCGGGTCACGACCAGGCGCGGGTACTGCGGCAGCAGCGACAGCGCACTGGGGGTCCCGGCCCGGCGGAACTCGGCGTAGGCCTCGTCCACCACGACCACGCCGGGCGCGGCGTCGCACACGGCCCGGATCACCTCCAGCGGAACGGAGGTGCCGGTCGGGTTGTTGGGCGAGGTCAGGAACACCACCTCGGGCCGGGTGTCACGGATCTGCGCCGCCGCCCGCTCGGGGTCGATGCTGAAGTCCTCCTCGCGGCAGGCCGCGAACCACCCGGTGCCGGTCACCCGGGCGATCAGCGGGTGCATGGAGTACGACGGCTCGAACCCGAGGGCGGCGTGCCCGGCCCCGCCGAAGGCCTGCAGCAGCTGCTGGATGACCTCGTTCGACCCGTTGGCCGCCCACACCTGCTCGGCGCCCAGGCCGTGCTCCAGGTAGGCGGCCAGGTCCTGGCGCAGCGCGATCGCATCCCGGTCCGGGTAACGGTTCAAGGTGCCGGCCACGGCCGCCACCGCGTCGGTGATGGCCTGGGCCACCCGGGGCGTGGGCGGGTACGGGTTCTCGTTGGTGTTCAGCCGGTAGGGCACGTCCAGCTGCGGGGCCCCGTACGGCTCCAGGCCGGCCAGGTCCTCGCGCAGCGGCAGTGCTGGCCAGCTGGGGGCGGCGGGGTCGGACACGCCGGCGGGGACGCTCATTCCGGGATCCGCACCCGGACCGCGGCCACGTGCGCGGCCAGCTGCTCCTCGCCGCCGAGGGCGTCGATGAACGGCGCCGCCCCGGCCAGGCCCTCGCGCTCGCACTCGATCACGTTGACCAGCTTGAGGAACGGCAGCACGGTCAGGCCGGCCGCGTGCCGGGCGGTGCCGCCGGTCGGCAGCACGTGGTTGGACCCGGCCAGGTAGTCGCCCAGCGAGACCGGGGAGTAGGGGCCCGCGAAGATGGCGCCCGCGTTGCGGACCCGGGTCGCGACCTTGCCCGCGTCCTCGGTCTGCACCTCAAGGTGCTCCGGGGCCCAGGCGTCGGACACGGCCAGGGCGCTGTCCACGTCGCGGACCAGCACGTAGGCCGACTGTCCGGCCAGGGCCTGCTCGATCCGCTCCCGGTTCGGCGCGGCCGGCAGCTGCCGGGCCAGCTCGGCGTCGACCCGGTCGGGCAGGGCGGGGTCGGAGGTGATCAGCAGGCAGGCGGCCAGCGGGTCGTGCTCGGCCTGGGCGATCAGGTCGGCGGCCACGAAGGCCGCGTCCGCGGTGTGGTCGGCGATGATGGCGATCTCGGTCGGGCCGTTCTCGCCGTCGGTGCCCACCACCCCGCCCAGCAGCCGCTTGGCCGCGGCCACGTAGACGTTGCCGGGCCCGGTCAGCACGTCGGCGGGGGCGCACACGTCGGTGCCGTAGGCGAACATGGCCAGGGCCTGGGCCCCGCCCACCGCGTGCACCTCGTCCACGCCCAGCAGCGCGCACGCGGCCAGCACGGCCGGATGCGGCAGGCCGCCGCCGTCCTTCTGCGGCGGGGAGGCCACCGCCACCGACGCCACCCCGGCCACCTGGGCCGGCACCACGTTCATGACCACCGAGGACGGATAGGCGACCAGCCCGCCCGGCACGTACACCCCGGCCCGCGAGACCGGCACGTAGCGGGCGGTCACGGTCAGCCCGCTGGCGGGCGAGACCGTGTTCTCGGCGGGCGGCAGCTGGGCCTCGTGCACCAGCCGGGCCCGCCGGGCCGCCTCTTCCAGAGCCCGGGCCACGGCCGGGTCCAGGGCGCCGAGCGCGGCCTCCAGGGCCTCCGGGGGGACCCGGGTCGTTTCCAGGTCCACGCCGTCGAACCGGGCGGTGTACTCGCGGACCGCGGCGGCGCCGCGCTGGCGCACGTCCTCGCACACCGGGCGGATCTGCTCGGCGGCCGCGGCCACGTCCAGGGTGGCGCGGGGCAGACTTGAGGACAGGCTGACCCGGCTGAGCCCGGCCGGCTCGCGGTCACGCAGGTCGATACGGGAAATCACCCGCTCAGTCTACGGAGCGGGCCTGGTGCGCGCCGGCTTCGTCCACATTGCGGACGCCGGGGTTGCGGCGGCCGCGGACATAGGCGATCAACTCGGGAATGGCGATGGCCAGGGCCGCGAACAGGGGCCAGAAGATCACCGCGCTCTTCGACCCCAGAGAGAGCGAGGCGTGCAGGTAGGTGCCGGTGGGCCTGGTCAGCAGGGCGTGCTGGAACGATGCGTGGCCGTAGTTGTCGCCGATCCACCACATGATCATGGTCGCGCCCAGACCGCCCAGGATCAGGCCCAGGGCGGCGGGGGCACCCTGGACGCCGTCGCGGCGGCGGACCACGTAGACATAGCCGAGGATGCCGGTGAGCAGGCCGCCGATGGTGGCGATGAGGACGAACCAGGCGTCGGCCGCGATGAACGCGGTGGTCTCGGCGTTGACCACGTTGGCCGCGCCGTGGCTGACGATGCGGGCCGGGGCGCGGGGGGCCAGGAGGGCCCAGATGTAGCCGGAGGGGACGCCGAGGACGGCGGTGGCGAGCAGGGTGGCCAGGAAGGTGGTGATCGTGGCACGGGTGATGCGCATGGGGATTTTGGGGCTGGTGGGGTCGCTGTGCCCTGGGCTGGCGGGGTCACTGTGCTCTGGAGTGGCGTTGTGGTCCACGGGCGGTCAGGCCACACCCTCGACGAACAGCAGGCGGCGGCCCAGGGCGGTCTCCCGCAGGGCCAGGGCCTCGGCGTACTCGGGGGACGCGTACCACTCCCGGACCCGGGCCAGGTCCGGGAACTCGATGATGACCAGCTGGGCGTCTGGCGGCCACTCCCCCTCGGGCACCTGGGGTGGCATCCCGCGGGTCAGGTAGCGGCCGCCGTACTGAGCGACCGACGGGGCGGCCAGTTCCCGGTAACGCCGGAACTGCTCCTCGTCGTAGATCTCGGTCTCGGCGATCACGTACGCGGCCATGCGCCCATTCTGCCCGCTTCAGGCCGGGTTGTTGTCCGGGACGTAGTGGCGGCTGCCGTCGGCCGGGTCGGTCCACACCCGCATGATCGTGTTGCTGGACGGGTCGCGGAAGCGTTCGGCGGTGGGCACCCAGCCCGGCTGCGGCTCGCTCACCTGAGCGTGCCGCTTCCGGGACCGGGAGCGCCCGGGCGCCCCGGCCGGGCCGGGGACGGCCATCGGGGGCAGGCCGTCCAGGGCCGTGGCCGCCTCGTCGGCGTAGCTGGCGGCCAGCACGATCCCGGCCCGGCGGTCGAACTCGGCCAGCTCGATCCGGCCGGCCGCGTAGTGCTCGCGCAGCACGGCCAGCAGCCGGTCCCGGTCGGCCTCGCCCAGCAGGGAACGCTCGCCGGGCACGGTCAGGCCGACGGGCGCGTGACCACGGCGGTGCCGTAGGCCACGATTTCGGTCAGCTGCTGGCCCATCTCGGACGAGTCGAACCGCATGGCCACCACGCCGTTGGCCCCCAGCAGCCGGGCGTTCTCGATCATGCGGTCCACCGCGTGCCGGCGGCTGTCCTCCAGCAGCTGGGTGTACTCGGACACCTCGCCCTGGCGGAGCGCCTTGAACCCGGCGCTGATCGACTTGACCGCCCCCATGCTGCGGACGACCAGGCCGAAGGCCACGCCCAGATCCTGCTCGACCGTCATGCCCGGCAGCTCGAACGCGGTGGTGACCGGGAACGTGGTCCCGGCCGCGGCCGCCCCCGTTGATTGCGTCATGACCGGCAGTACATCGGCCGGCCGCCGGGACTGTCAACGGGACCCGCCCCGCCGGGCGGCCAGGGCCTGCTCGGTCTCCTCGGCGACCAGGTCGGCGTTGAGGTGCGCCCCGGCCAGGCTCCCCGACGCGACCGACGCGGGCACGGTGGCCGCGATGTCGGCCACGTTCCCGGCGACCCAGATTCCGGGGACTTCGGTCCGGCCGGTGGGGTCGGCCGCGATGTACTCGCCCATCCCGGACGGGTGCTCGGACGGCTTCAGGCCCAGGGTGGCCAGGATCCCGCCGCGGGCCACCATGCGCGGGCTGACCGCCAGCGCCCGCACCGGGACCACGGTGCCGCTGGCCAGCCGGACCCCGGTGAGCCGGTCGCCCCTGGCTTCCAGGGCCGCCACCGGACCCGGGACCACGGTGATGCCGCGCGCGGCCAGTTGCCCGGCCTGCTCGCCGGACAGCGGCGGCGCGGTGTGGGTGAAGAAGGTGACGTCCGGGCTGAGCTGGCGGAACAGCAGGGCCTGGTGCACCGACATCGGCCCGGTGGCCAGCACGCCGATGGCCTGGTCGCGGAACTCCCAGCCGTGGCAGTACGGGCAGTGCACCACGTCGCGGCCCCAGTGTTCGCGCAGGCCGGGCAGGTCCGGCAGCTCGTCGGTCAGCCCGGTGGTGACCAGCAGCCGCCGGGCCCGGGTGGTCCGGCCGTCGGCCAGGGTGACCGTGAAGCCAGGGTCTTCCCGGCTCAGGGTGGTGATCTCGCCCGCCACCACGTGGGCGCCGTAGCCGCGGACTTCGACCCGGCCCTGGGCCAGCAGGGTCAGCGGGTTCTCGCCGTCGCGGGTGAGGAAATTGTGAACCCCGGCCGCGGGGGCGTTGCGGGGCGAACCGGCGTCGATCACCGCCACCCGCCGCCGGGACCGGCCCAGGATCAGGGCCCCGCTCAGCCCGGCCACCCCGCCCCCGGCCACCACCACGTCGTACGCCGCGGCCAGCTCGTCATCGCTCGGCGAGCCATTGGCCAGACCTTCGATATCCATATGAAGCCCTCCTGCGATCGGAGCGTTGTCATCGTTGTCCTGTCCGGCCAGCGTGCGCCCCTGGCGCGCGATCGAGCAAACCGATTTGCCGATGTGGCAAAATCTGGGGGCATGGGCGATGACCTGGAGCAGATCCTCATCGAGGTCGGGCCGCGGCTGCGGCTGCTGCGCCAGCAGCGCGGCGCCACGCTGGCCGGGCTGTCGACGGCCACCGGCATCTCGGTCAGCACGCTGTCCCGGCTGGAGTCCGGTCAGCGGCGGCCCAACCTGGAACTGCTGCTGCCGCTGGCCCGGGCCTACGGGGTGCCCCTGGACGACCTGGTCGGCGCGCCGCCCACCGGCGACCCGCGCATCCACCTGCGGCCGTTCACCCATCACGGCCGGGTGGTGCTGCCGCTGACCCGGCGGCCGGGCGGGGTGCAGGCCTACAAGATGATCCACCCGGCCGGGCCGTCACCGCCGGCACCGGAACTCCAGGTGCACGAGGGCTACGAGTGGATGTACGTGCTGAACGGGAAGCTACGGCTGCGGCTGGGCGCGCAGGACCTGGTGCTCACCGCGGGCGAGGCGGCCGAGTTCGACACCCGGGTGCCGCACTGGTTCGGCAGCGCCGACGGGCAGGCGGTGGAGTTCCTGGTCCTGTTCGGCAGCCAGGGCGAGCGCGCCCACCTGCGTGTCCGGCCCAAGGCCGGGGCCGAAGCGCCAGCCGGGGCCGAAGCCCCGGGGGGAGCCGGAGCCCCGGCCGGGGACTGAGCTCAGCGGCCGGCGGTCTCGAGGGCGTGGATCTCCGGGATCACCGAGACCAGGGCGTCCAGGGTGGGCTCGTCCCAGGGACCGCGGGGCGACAGGATCACGTGATCGATGCCGAGCGCGGCCAGGTCGGCCAGGTGAGCCAGCAGGCCGGGCAGGGCCGCCTTGGGGTCGTCGCCCTGGTCGAAGCTGCTGGCGATGGTCTTCTCGATCTCGGCGTAGTCCCGGCCCTCGGCCGCACAGTGGTCGCGCAGCACGCCCAGCTTGTGCTCGATGTTGTCGGCGAACTGGGACCCGGGCAGGTCGAACAGGCTGCAGGCGTCGCCGTACCTGGCCACCAGGCGCAGCGTCTTCTTCTCGCCGCTGCCGCCGATCAGGATCGGCGGGTGCGGCCGCCGCAGCGAGTTGGGCGAGTTCAGGGTGCGGGCCAGGTCGTAGTGCCGGCCACGGTAGGGCGAGTCGTCGCCGCGCCACATCTGGTGGGCGATCTGCAGCGCTTCCTCCAGGCGTTCGAACCGCTCGGACAGGGACGGGAACGGGATGCCGAGGCCCTCGGCCTCAAACGCGGTCCCGGGACCGGCGGGCTCGGGGTTCCAGGGCGCGCCGGCCCCGATGCCGAGCACGGCCCGGCCGCCGCTGAGCACGTCCAGCGCGGTCACGGTCTTGAGCAGCACGCCCGGGTGACGGTAGGACACCGACGTGACCAGGGTGCCCAGGGTGGCCCGGCGGGTCTGCCCGGCCAGGAAGGACAGCGTGGCGTAGGCCTCGGTGATGGGAGCCTCGGGGGGCTCGCCGGTGACCCGGATCTGGAAGAAGTGGTCCATCACCCACAGGCTGTCGGCCCCGGCCTCGTCCGCGGTCCGGGCGATCCGGGCCACGGTGGGGCCGAAGTCGGCGAGCGGGACGGGCCAGGAAAAGTTGCTGATGCTGATGCCGGCCTTCATCGGTGGGCGCTCCCGTCGTCGAAGTCGTTAGCCGAGCAACGACTCTAGCACGCGCCTCGTGAGCCGGCTAATGGTATTCATCGTCGTACGCTTAGCGGACCATGTCCAGTGATCAGCAGAGTCCGGCGGCCGCCCAGCCTGCGGGCGACTTCCAGGCCGCGTTCTGGTCGGCCAAGCACGCGATGGCCGTCGCCTCGGCGGCCGCGTTCTCCCGGCACGGGGTGCACGAGGGGCAGCAGTTCATCCTGCGCCGCCTGTGGGCCGAAGACGGGCAGACCCCGGGCGAGATCGCCAAGGCGCTGGGCCTGGCTACTTCCACCGTGACCCGGGCCACGACCCGGATGGAGGCGTCCGGGCTGCTGGCCCGGGAGCCGCACGAGCATGACCGGCGGCTGGTCCGGCTGCGGCTCACGGCCCGCGGGCGGGCCCTGGAGAAGGACATCGACGCCGAGATGGACCAGCTCACCGAGCGGGCACTCGGCTCATTCGGGCCGGGCGAGCGGGCCGCTGTGATCGAGGCACTGGAGAAGATCCGGGGCAACCTCGGCGGCTAGCTGGCCGGGCGGGCTGTGCTAGCTGACGCTGGCTGGGCAGTCCGCGTTAGCTGACACAGGCCGGGCCGAGTAGCTGCTTGAGGTCGCCGAGCAGGGCCGGGGAGTTGGCCACCCGGAACTTGTCGTCCAGCCGGACCACGGTGGTGCGCTGGTTACCCCGCAGCCTCAGGTGCACCTCGGTCGTGCCCGCGTGGGTCATCAGCACCTCCTTGAGCTGCTCTACCACCGGCGGGACGCAGCGGGTCACCGGCATCGACACCACAAAAGGGCCGCCGTCACTCGTGGTCATGTCGGGGACGGTGACGTCCATGGCGATCAGTTTGGGCACGTCGTCGCGCCGGTCGATCCGGCCCTTGACCGTGATGATCGCGTCCTCGGCGATCGAGGTGGCGTACAGCTGGTAGGTGGCCGGGAAGAACAGCACCTCGATGGCGCCGCCCAGGTCCTCCAGGGTGGCCGCGGCCCACGGGTTGCCCTGCTTGGTCACCTTGCGGGTGACGCCGGACAAGATGCCTGCCACCTTGGCCACCTGGCCATCGCCGCGGCCGCCCGAGGGGCGCGGCTGGTCGCTGCCTTCCTCGGCGCTGAGCAGGTCGGCCAGGGCGAAGTCGGCCTCCCGGGCCAGCAGGTGCTCCAGACCCAGCAGCGGGTGATCGGAAACGTACAGGCCGAGCATGTCGCGCTCGAAGCTGAGCCGGGTGGCCTTGTCCCAGTCGTCGC
Source organism: Streptosporangiaceae bacterium (assembly GCA_036495425.1). GTDB lineage: Bacteria > Actinomycetota > Actinomycetes > Streptosporangiales > Streptosporangiaceae > Bog-532. Next base: position 18,744 of record DASXMW010000184.1, read on the forward strand.
CCTCGGGGATCGGCACGTCGAAGAAGGCCTCGGTCGACTCGTCCCCGCCGAACAGGGAGTCCTGGCCGATGGCTTCGTTGCGCTTGATGTCGATGACCGAGTCCACGGCCTGCTCGTGCACCATGACCAGGCCCTTGCGGGGGTGGCCGAACGAGTCGAACGCGCCCGCCTTGATCAGCGACTCGATGACCCGCTTGTTGCAGACCACGGTCGGGACCTTGCGCAGGAAGTCGGAGAAGCTGGTGAAGGCGCCCTTGGACTTGCGGGTGGCCACGATCGCGTCGACCACGTTGACCCCCACGTTGCGGATGGCGGCCAGGCCGAACCGGACGTCCTCCCCCACCGCGGTGAACGTGGCCACCGACTCGTTCACGTCCGGCGGCAGCACCTTGATCCGCATCCGGCGGCACTCGTTGAGGTACAGCGCGGACTTGTCCTTGTCGTCACCAACGCTCGTGAGCAGGGCGGCCATGTACTCGGGCGCGTAGTTGGCCTTGAGGTAGGCGGTCCAGTAGGACACCAGCCCGTAGCCGGCGGTGTGGGCCTTGTTGAAGGCATAGCCGGAGAACGGCACCAGCACGTCCCAGACGGCCTTGATGGCCCGGTCGGAGTAGCCGCGTTCCCGGCAGCCCTGCTGGAACGGGACGAACTCCTTGTCCAGGATCTCCTTCTTCTTCTTGCCCATGGCCCGGCGCAGCAGGTCGGCCTGGCCGAGCGAGTACCCGGCCAGGATCTGCGCGGCCTTCTGCACCTGCTCCTGGTAGACGATCAGGCCGTAGGTGGGCTCGAGGATCTCCCGCAGCGGCTCTTCCAGCTCCGGGTGGATCGGCGTGATGTCCTGCTGGCCGTTCTTGCGCAGGGCGTAGTTGGTGTGCGAGTTCACGCCCATCGGACCCGGCCGGTACAGGGCCAGCACGGCCGAGATGTCTTCGAAGTTGTCGGGCTTCATCAGCCGCAGCAGCGACCGCATGGCCCCGCCGTCCAGCTGGAACACGCCCAGGGTGTCGCCGCGGCCGAGCAGCTCGTAGGCGGGCTTGTCGTCCAGGTCCAGGTCGAGCAGGTTGATCTTCGTGCCGCGGTTCTTCTCGATCGCGGCCACCGCGTCGGCCATGATCGTGAGGTTGCGCAGGCCCAGGAAGTCCATCTTGAGCAGGCCGAGGCCCTCGCAGGTCGGGTAGTCGAACTGCGTGATGACCGCGCCGTCGGTGTGCCGGGTCCACACCGGGATGTGGTCGGTGATGGTCTCGGCGCTCATGATCACGCCGGCCGCGTGCACGCCGGGCTGGCGGATCAGCCCCTCGATGCCCCGGGCCTTGTCGATGACCTGCTTAATCTCGGCTTCGGCCTCGTAGAGCTGGCGCAGCTCGCCGGTCTCGCTGTAGCGGGGGTGGTCGGAGTCGAAGATCCCGGACAGCGGGATGTCCTTGCCCATCACCGCGGGCGGGAACGCCTTGGTGATCCGGTCGCCCAGCGCGTAGGGGAAGCCGAGCACCCGGGTGGAGTCCTTGATCGCGGCCTTGGCCTTGATCGTGCCGTAGGTGACGATCTGCGCGACCTTGTCCGAGCCCCACTTCTCGGTCACGTACCGGATGACGTCGGCCCGCCCGCGTTCGTCGAAGTCCACGTCGATGTCGGGCATGGACACGCGCTCGGGGTTGAGGAACCGCTCGAAGATCAGCCCGTGCGGCAGCGGGTCCAGGTCGGTGATGCCCAGCGCGTAGGCCACCAGCGACCCGGCCGCGGAGCCACGGCCCGGGCCCACGGCCACGCCGTGGTTCTTGGCCCACATGATGAAGTCGGACACGACCAGGAAGTAGGCCGGGAACCCCATCTGGCAGATGATGTCGATCTCGTAGCTGGCCTGCCGCTTGTGGTCCTCGTCGTAGCCGTCAGGGAAGCGGCGGTCCATGCCCTTCCAGACCTCGGCCCGGAACAGGTCGGCCTCGCTGTCGAAGCCTTCGGGGATGGGGAAGCGCGGCATGAGGTTGACGAACTCGAACATGCCGGAGGTGTCGACCCGGTCCGCGATCAGGAGCTGGCTGTTGCGGCAGCCCTCCTGCCACATGTCTGAGCTGTCGCCCGAGTACATCTCGGCCGCGGGCTTGATGTAGTAGCCGCTGCCGTCGAACCGGAAGCGGTCCGCGTCGGCCAGGGTCTTGCCGGTCTGGATGCAGAGCAGCAGGTCGTGGCTGACCGAGTCGCTTTCCCGGGTGTAGTGGGAGTCGTTGGTCACCACCGGCGGGATGTTCAGCTTCCGGCCGATCTCGACCAGGCCGTCGCGGACCCGGCGTTCGATGTCGAGGCCGTGGTCCATCAGTTCCAGGAAGTAGTTCTCCTTGCCGAAGATCTCCTGGTACTCGGCCGCGGATTTGAGTGCCGCGTCGAACTGGCCCAGGCGGAGCCGGGTCTGGAGCTCACCGGACGGGCAGCCGGTGGAGGCCATCAGGCCCCCGGCGTGCTGGGCCAGGATCTCCTTGTCCATCCGCGGCCACTTGACCAGCCAGCCCTCGGCGTAGGAGCGGGAGGACAGCTTGAACAGGTTGTGCAGGCCGGTCTTGTCCCGGGCCCAGATGGTCTTGTGCAGGTAGGCGCCGCTGGCCGAGACGTCGTCCTTCTTCTGGTGCGGCTGGCCCCACAGGATGCGCTTGGTGTTGGTGCGGTGCTCGGGGGCCACGTAGGCCTCGATCCCGATGACCGGGGTGATGCCCGCGTCCTTGGCCTGCCGGTGGAACTCGGCCGCGCCGTACATGTTGCCGTGGTCGGTCATGGCCACGTGGGTCATGCCCTGCCGCTCGACCTCTTTGAACAGCTCCTTGAGGCGGGCCGCGCCGTCCAGCATGGAGTACTCGGTATGCACGTGAAGGTGTGCGTACGGCTGACGGGTCGCGGGTTCCGCCATGGGCTGAGCCGCCTCCTTCGGGCATGCTTCGCAGAGCCCGTTAGCGGCCGGGCCCAGTCCCGGTGCGGGAGTCCCGGGATGGGAACTCCGGGTGGGGCCTGCGTCGAGGGCCACGCGGACGTGCGGGCGTGCATCATCGTTACCGAACGGTTCCGGGGGGAAGGCGGCACATGCCATGCCTCGCCGGTGACCTGCTCCGTCAGTGCTGGCGGAGCCTCGCCGGTGGGGCGGATTTTCCGCCTCGAGGGGACCGTGCCGACCCGGTGAACCGAGCCTACATCGCCGGGCCTGGTTCCCGGTTCCCCACACGCCGGAGGCTCACGGAAACGGCCGGGATTTCCGGTTCGGCCCTGGGTGGGCGAGCCGTCTGCGGTGGCCGGCTTGGCGGTCCGACCTGAACGGGCAGGGGGGGTCAGGGGCGGTCAGGGGCGGTTGGGGGGCCATTAGGTTGGCCGGTGCGGCAGGGGCCGGCCGGCTCGGTTTGCCCGGCCGGGCGAGTTTTATCGAAAACTTTGTCGAATCTCTGGACATGGGATGATGATAGCTGATATTTTACTCGAAAACTAGTACGAATTGCTGGCCGGGGAGGTGGCGGCGTGCCTGACAACGCGAGCGGCGGCGACCGTCGCGGGTTAAGCGACGAGGAGTGGTTTCTCGAGGAGCTGGAAGCCTGGGCGGTGGACCCGCTGAGCAGCTCCTGCCCGCCGGAGTACGACGGTGTGCCGCTAGCGCAGATCCTGGCCGAGACCGAGCCGGGAGAGGCGGGGACGCGGCCGGGTTTCGCGGCCGGTGAGCCACTGGACCTGGCCCTGCCGGGGCTGGCGCTGGCGTCCTTCTGCGAGGAAGTGACCGGCGAGGACGGGCGCTGCCACGGCGCCTCCGACAACGAGCTGATCGGTGTGCTGCGGGCCTGGCAGCGCATCGGGTCCTGGGCGGCGGCCCGCAGGCTGGCGGTCACCGCCGAGCTGATCCGGCGGCGCCCGGCGCCTGGCTGCGCCCCGGAAGGGCCGGCTGAGCTGCCGGACCGGTGGGGAAAGTTCTGCGCGGACGAGCTGGCCGGGGCCACGGCCAGCTCGGTGCGGGACGCGGACAAGAAGCTGGCCCTGGCCCACGACCTGGCCGCGAAGCTGCCGGGCACCGCCCGGGCCCTGCTCGAAGGCGTCATCGACGAGTACAAGGCTCTGATCATCGCCGAAGCCACCCGCACCCTGGACGCCAATGGCGCGGCCGCGGTGGAGGCACGAGTCCTGCCCGGCGCGGCGACCAGGACGCCGGGACAGCTCCGGGCCGCGCTGGCCCGGGCCGTCATCGCGGTGGACCCCGATGCGGCCCGGCGCCGCCGGGAGCAAGCTGAGCAGGACGCCCGCGTCGAGCTGTGGCGGGAGGACGCGGGCACGGCGGCACTCTGCGGCCGGGACCTGCCACCCGCCGAGGCCCTGGCCGCCGATCGGCGCATCACCGCCTACGCGCGCGAGCTCAGGGCGGCCGGGCTGAAGGGGACGATGGACCAGCTCCGGGCCCGGGCCTTCCTCGACCTCGCGCTCGGGGTCGACTCCCGGCCCCGGGGTGGGAACGCCGGGCCCGCCACTCGTGCGACCGCCGCCAAGGTCAATGTCACCGTGCCGCTCGGCACCCTGGACGGCCAGGCCGAGCGGCCGGGCGAAGCCGCCGGGCTCGGCCCGGTGGATCCGGACCTGGCGCGTGCGCTGGCCCGGAACGCGGCGGCGGATCCCCGGTCGGCCTGGTGCGTGACAGTGACCGACCAGCACGGACGGGCCGTCGGCCATGGCTGTGGCCGTCCGGTGCGGAACCCGGTTCGGGGGTCGCCGGGCGCCCCGGCTTTGACGCTACTGGAACGAGACCATGGGCCGCCCGGCCCCGGCGGGTACGGACGCTGGCGACTGCGCCTGGGCAGCGGCCGGGAGTTCACGGTCGACATCGGGCCGGTCCCGGTGGCCAGCTGTGACCACCGGGACGCATCACCCCGCTACCGGCCCGGAGCCCGGCTCCGGCACCTGGTGGAGATCCGCGACGGCGAGTGCACCGCGCCGGCCTGCCGCCGCCCGGCCCAGCGGTGCGACTTCGAGCACGCCGTCCCCTGGGACCAGGGCGGCCGGACCTGCGCCTGCAACACGGGTCCGGTCTGCCGCCATCACCATCAGGCGAAGCAGTCGCCCGGGTGGCGGCTCGACCAGCCCGAGCCGGGCCGGCACACCTGGACCACCCCGTCGGGCCGGTCGTACACCAGTGAACCAGCCACTTACCCGGTGTGACCCCGGTCAGCTTTCGTCACGCAGAACGTCAAGCGCGTGCTGCAGATCGGCCGGATAGTCGCTGCGGAACTCGACCCAGCGGCCGTCCGCCGGGTGGTTGAAGGCCAGGCTGACCGCGTGCAGCCACTGCCGGTGCAGGCCCAGGTGGTCGGCCAGCACCGGGTCGGCCCCGTACAGCAGGTCGCCCACGCACGGGTGCCGGATGGCCGACATGTGCACCCGGATCTGGTGGGTCCGCCCGGTCTCCAGGCCGACGTCGACCAGGCTGGCCCCGCGGAACGCCTCGATCGTGTCGTAGTGGGTCACGCTCGGGCGGCCTTCGGCCACCACCGCGAACCGGCCATCGCCGGACGGGTGCCGCCCGATCGGCGCGTCGATGGTGCCACGCAGCGGGTCGGGATGGCCCTGGACCAAGGCGTGGTAGCGCTTCTCGACGTCGCGCTCGCGGAACGCCCGCTTGAGCGCGCTGTAGGCCTGCTCGCTCTTGGCCACCACCATCGAGCCGGTGGTATTGGCGTCCAGCCGGTGCACGATGCCCTGCCGCTCGGCCGCGCCGCTGGTGGCGATGGTGTGGCCCGTGGCCTGGAGGCCGCCGATCACGGTGGGGCCGGACCAGCCCGGCGCCGGGTGCGCGGCCACGCCGATCGGCTTGTCGACCACGATGATGTCGTCGTCCTCGTAGGCCACGGTCAGGCCTTCGACCGTACGGGGCGGCTCCACCGGGCGGGGCGCGGGCAGGGTCACCTCGAGTGGCTCCCCGGCCGCGACGCGGTCTGACTTGGCGGCCGGACGGCCGCCGACCAGCACGTTGCCTTCGGTGATGAGCTCGGCGGCCCGGGACCGGGACAGGCCGAACATCCGGGCCAGGGCCGCGTCGAGGCGCTCGCCGTCGAGCCCGTCAGGCACTGGCAGGTAACGCTGAACCGCCGTCATCGGTGCCCTTTGGTTCTGAGGCCGGCTGCGGCCGTGGCTGGTGCTGCTGTGACTGGTGCTGCTGTGACTGCTGCTGCTGTTGCTGCTGTGGCTCTGACTCCGACTCTGACTCCGACTCCGACTCCGGCTCTGACTTGGACTCTGGCCCGACGCCGCGGGTCTCCCGGGTCCCGTCCATGCGCAGGCCCAGGATGGCCAGCAGCACCGCGAGCACCCCGCCGCAGACGATGGCCGAGTCGGCCAGGTTGAACACCGGCCAGTGCGGCAGCTCGATCCAGTCGACCACGTCGCCGCGGAACAGCCCGGGCGACCGGAAGATGCGGTCGCCCAGGTTGCCGGCGGCCCCACCCAGCAGCAGCCCGAGCGTGATCGCCCACGGCAGGCTGCGCAGCTTGCGCGCGGTGCGCAGGATGTACACGATCACGACCGCGGCGATGACCGTGAACACGATCGTCGCCGAGGTGCCGATGCTGAACGCGGCCCCGCTGTTGCGCAGCAGGACCAGGGTCAGGAAGCCGCCCAGCAGCCGGATCGGCGCGTGGTGGGCCAGTTCGCGGACCACCACGATCTTGGTCACCACGTCCAGGGCCAGCACGAACAGGGCGACGCCGATGACCACCGGGAGCTTGCGGCCCCGGACCGGCTCGCTCGAGTCGAGGGCCTCGGTGGAGTCGGGGCCTCCAGCCGAGTCGAGGCCTCCGGCGGAGTCGGGGGGGACGGTCGGCTCGGACCCGCTGCCTACCGCCGTTCTTCGCGCTGCTTGCACGTGACGCAGAGTACCGCGCGCGGGACGGCCATCAGCCGTGCCTTGCCAATGGGCTCGCCGCAGGATTCGCACACCCCGTATGATCCCGCATCGATCCGCGCCAGTGCCTTCTCGGTCTGTTCCAGCAGCTGACGCGAGCTGCTGGTCATGACGAACTCGTGCTCA
>DASXMW010000185.1:0-1931 GCA_036495425.1 Streptosporangiaceae bacterium
CGCTCCAGCGAGCGCGGATCGTCACAGGCCCAGGCCCAGCGGGCTTCTATGCCCTTCCTGGCCACCAGCTTGTGCTGCTGGTCGAACGTCCGCTTCGGGTAGGTGTCCAGCACGATCAGCGCCCCGGGGAACCGGGCCGCGATCCGGGCCAGCGCGGCCATGACCTGGTCTTCTGGCAGGTAGACGAAGACGCCTTCGGCGACGAAGAAGTACGGTCCCCGGCTCTGCGTCACGGTGGGCAGCCAGTCCTCGTCCAGGACGGATGCGGCCACCATCTGGCGCCGTCCGGTGTCGGCGAAGAAGTTCCGGCGCAGCTCGATGGTGTCCGGCAAATCCAGGTCGAACCAGTGCACCTGGCCGTTGTCGACCCGATCGAACCGGGTGTTCAGGCCGGTGCCGAGCTCTACCACCGTCGCCGCGGGATGCGCGGACAGGAACTCGCGTACCCAGAAGTCGATGATCGCGGTCCGCAGGACGGTGATGAAGCCGCCCGCGCTCCGGCCGTACTTGGCCGTGTCGTAGTCGATCGACTGGAGCAGCTCCACGGCCCTGGGGTCGCGCAGCACCGGGTGTTTCCGCTGTGACTCCCGGGCCCGGGCGGCGAGCGTGATGAACAATGTTTCCTGCACGGCCCCGAGCCGGACCTGGTGCTTGTCCGCCATCAGGCCGGCCAGACCACGGGGAACAGGGGGTGGTCCATGGGCGCGCCGGCCGGGAGCTGGGCGTCCAGGTCATCGAAGGGCGGCGAGGTGCGCCAGGCGCGGGGGGCGTACCGGACGTTCGCGGACAGGTAGCGCAGCGACAAGATGCGCCTGCGGCCCGGGTGCGGGAACCCGGGGGCGCCGTGCACGGTCAGGAAGTCGAAGAAGATGGCGTCGCCGGGCCGCAGGCCGAACCGGCGGATGTCGAACCCGGCCGGATCCGCGTCGATGTCGGGCAGCTCGGCCAGGCTACCCTCGGGAAACCAGCGGGCCTCCTTCTTCAGGAACGTGCGCGGCATCAGCCACGGGCCGCGGTGCGTGCCCGCCACCAGCTCCAGGCACCCGTCCTCAGGCACCGGGTCCACCGGGATCCACGCGCTGACCCCCCGGCCGTCCACGTTGTAGTACGGCTGGTCCTGGTGCCACGGCGTGCGCTGCCTGGTCCCGCCCTCCTTCACCAGGACGTGATCGTGGTAGAAGCGGACCTGGGGCGTGGCCATCAGGGCGGCGGCCAGGGCGGGCACCCGGGAGTGCCGGGCCAGCCGCTCGATCTCACCGATCTCCCGCCACCGGCGGAAATCCTCGGTGAACGCGCCGGGATCACCGGGCGCACTGGCCACCTGGGCCAGCGGGCCGGGCCGGGCCAGCACCGCGTCGATCGCGGCGGCCGCGATCGCCACCTCGGCGGGGTCCAGGACCGAGCGCAGGCAGGCCACGCCGTCCCGGGCGAAGGCCGCGACCGCCTCGTCATCGGGGAGTACGGGTTCCATAGCCGCACCCTAACCCTGACTACACTGGGGCCCGAGGGGGGACCACAGAGAGGCAGGCCCAGCGTGGCACGCGGCATCCAGGCCGGCGACAAGGCCCCCGACTTCACCCTCCCGTCGCAATCGGGCGACCAGGTCCGGCTGCAGGACCGGCTCGGCGAGCGGGTGGTGGTCTTGTACTTCTACCCCAAGGACAACACCAGCGGATGCACCGCCGAGGCGTGCGCCTTCCGTGACAGCTACGAGACGTTCACCGACGCCGGGGCCGAGGTGATCGGGGTCAGCTCTGACTCGGCGGACCGGCACGCCGGCTTCGCGAGCAAGCACCGGCTGCCGTTCACGCTGCTGGCCGACCAGGGCGGCCGGGTCCGCAAGACCTACGGCGTGCCGAGCACGCTCGGATTCATCCCGGGCCGGGTCACCTACGTGATCGACCGCACCGGCACCGTCCGGCACGTCTTCA